>JANQEN010000027.1 GCA_028278335.1 Chitinivibrionales bacterium
GAATACAGGACTTAAGGAGACTAAGAAGGTTCTTCTTGGTGTTCGGTAGAGTGTGAAAGGTTTAGGGGAAACTGAAAAACCAATTAATTGTGGGGCAAAGGAGAATAATATGAGGACAACTTTTTTTCAGAAGGGGATACTGTGCACGGTCATGACCCTACTCATTGCGCTAGTGGGGAGCATTTGTTTAAATGCCGAGGAGGTGTGCAAGTTTTCCTACAAAGGGCAACCGGAAAATTATCATAACAAAACAATGGTTGTACCCGATGATATGGTTGCCATGTCGGAGTATCTTTATGTAGGCCAGCCACGGGATACCATTTTTGATACCATCCACCAACCGTCAATTATGTTTGTCATTGACCATTCGGGTAGTATGTGGAACCAGAGTGGACTGGATAAATGGGGCAACCGGTTTAAGGTTACCCATGCCTTAATCGATACGATCAAGGCCTATTCGCCCTATGCCGAAGTGGGCGTAACAGTTTTTAACGGTCATCTTTACTATGATGACCGGGATGATCAAATCTTCGAGACCATACCACAGGATACAGATACGACCGCTTATATACCTCTTCTACAGTTGAATAAAGATTATGGCGGGAAACAGGGATATGAGGTACTGAAAAAATACCTGCAAACGGATACCATGTTTGACACAACCGGTATGCAGGTAAGCAATGGCGATACCACCTGGTTTGTGAATAAATCAATAGGGCTCGAATATAAATCCGGATGGTATAAAGAGGGAGCCACCAATATTAACGTGGGCTTTCATGCGGTGAATAAGGCAATGCGGACAGCTAAGTATGATAAGGAAAACCATTTTACCATATTCTTTTCTGATGGCGATGCATCCACCGGCACACCCAATCCCGACAGCTATGTTAACGATGTGAGAACCGGTATTCCCACAACCTTTACTATCTATTTCGTGAAACAGAGCGGCCAGCAAGCGCCACAGGAGCTTCTGGATATGACTCAAAACATCCAGAACAGCAATTATTCGCCAACCAACCCAAAAACCAATCTCTGGGAATTTCAGAATACCAATTATGATTCACTTATGAGTTTCCTTATGGAGAATGTCATTAAGGAGATCTTGCAGAAATCAACGCATACTCCCACGAAGATGATCGTTAATAGTAACAACAATGCCAATAACTGGAACCAGGAAGGATTTACCTTTGATAATCTATTTCCTCTTGAGGGGAGGGAAACGAAATTTTCCTATGAGATTGAATATCATGTTATCAGAGACACACTCAATGCGCAAACGGGACTTTTGGACACCATTGAATATGATACGACGACCAATACAAAGTTTACTGTTGAAATAGATGCCAATGCCGGCCCCCTTGACTCCAATCAATTCGATGTGCGGTGCTGGGATCGAACTATTGGTTTTTATGAAAATGGTAATCCTGTACCAATAGTTAAAGAGACTATGGACCCATTGGAACTTCGATTTATGTATAGCGCGGGAGATGCAAACTATGGCTATACAAAAGCAACTATTGAAGCGCGTACGGTGAAGGGAGGGACCAAGGATTTTGAGAAGTTTAGCTTGAGTAGAAATGGCACCTTCTTTTCAACCTTGGTTCCCAATGTTGTTATTAATGATAATGAAAATCCTCAACCCAATGATGGGAAACTTCAGCACTTTGAAGAGGATACCATTGTCTTAACCTTTAGGAATGATGAGAGACCAAAACTGGTGCTTGATACATTACAGCTTCGTGTTCCAACAACCTTTGCGGGAACGGTCAATTTAGAACATGCTTTCTACTATGATATTGATGCGGATGGATATGTTGATAGTATTAGCGTTAAAGCTAATACCGATATTGCTGGTGGCTTGACAACAGATCATCTTGAAGAGATGGTAGATAAAGCTATAAATCTTCCGGCCTTTCGCTCCTTTAAAGATACTAAACCAGGCCTACTATCTGACGGGTTTTATCTTACTGTTACTGAAGATAAGGGACATGACCCGGTAACCTACGTGACAAAAAACGATATCATTGACATAAAGGAGCTTAGTTTTTCCACGGGAGGAAAAATATTGCCAAAACGGGTTCCTATCTACGATAAAGTGGCGCCCATAATTCATTGGAAAGAGAAGAGCGCTCTAGCCATACTCAATCAGGACCCGTTCCTTGATGATACGTTACAGGTCATTTTTTCCGAAGAGGTGAAAGCCGTAAATGCACCTAAGCCCTTTTACTTCTACTCTGCTGGAGAGAAAAAGAGATATGAAGTTCAGCTTGATCCAATAGAGCTTGTTAATTCAACGACCATGCTTTTTAAAATTGAGTCTGTAAATAATGTTAAGAAAATGGCCGATGGCGATACGCTCTGGATCCAAGAGACCGATCGAGTAGGGGATCTCTGCCAGGATGTCTCGGGAAACACCGTTACTAACTTTCAGAATAATCCTAATAATCCTAAGCGTCGCCTTTGGGTTGAGAGGCGTCTCTTGCCCTTTACCTATACTCCTGTAGCAGTATCGCCGGTTAATAAAAACAAAATTATTGATGAGCGATTCAAGTTGCCCACCAAGTACGCTGACTTACTTGATGAAACAAGTCTAGGGTGGACACAAAAGGATCAAGACTACTATGGCATGATAATCAATGTGGTTCCTGACAATGTAGATAATGTCTTTGATAACTTTGAGTTACAAGGGGAGATTGTTATTCTTGATGCTGTTGGTAATCGGGTTATCGATAAAAAGACCATGGCCTGGGATAAGGAAAAAAAGCGATTGATTTGGGCATGGAGTGTTAAGAATCGATTTGGTCGATATGTAGGATCTGGTATGTACCTCTGCATTATAGAGCTTAAAGAAATCACTAAAGGCTCAGAAAATTCAGGATACTCGGAAACAAGAAAATTATTAATCGGTGTTAAATAGAAAACAAACGCAGATACCTAACAAGGAGATGCCTTATGAATAGAATATGTTACACAATGCAAAAGCAGTTTAAGTTGATTTTAGGAATACTTGTAATCATCAGCACCTTCGTCACCATTTATGCAGACGGACTTCCTGGTGAATATTACGTGACCCAACGATGGCGAGACCTTTTTGCCGGTCATTCACCAGCAACAAATCCGGCCTTTATGACTGAGGAGAACTACTTTACAACTCGGGCAGCATTGAGTCCGACCCTGCAAAATACGTTTACCCTTATGGAGCTTGGAGCGATTATCCCGATTAGCCTCTATCAATCACTGGGTGTGACCTATTTGGGGCTTAACTCAAGTGAAGATTTAGAGGTCTCTGAGTGGGATCCCGATGGCGATAGCGTCTCTTATACGGGAAAGTTTGTCAATGACAATCAAAGTCTCTATATACTCTCCTACGCCTTTAATCCCTTTGGTCGGTTAAGCATTGGCGCCAATGTCAATGTCTATCATAAATCAAATTTTGATTCAACCGTTCTGGGCGCCAGTGTTGATCTTGCCTTGAGTTATCGGTTCTTACGAAGCCCTGTATTGGGAGATCATATTGTAGGTGTAAATTTTCAGAATCTACTCTCTCCTGATTTTGGATTCCAAAATTGGCAGAACGAATCGGCCAATTTAAAGGTCTCCTGGATAGGTCGGTTTTGGGAAAAACGTCTTGAGGCAGGTATTGATCTTGACATTAAGGACTTTGCCTCGCAAGCAGAAGATTATGTTCTAGAATCAGCCAGTGGTGGCGCACCAAAACAAATTGAATTTGATTTTAATTTTAGAGCTGGCGTCTGGCTCATGAGCGTCATGAATCTTTACGTCCAAGTAGGTTCTGATTATTGGGGAGTCTGCCCTGGATTGAATGTGCCCAGTGTCAATGGTGGTCGAGATTTACAGGTTGCCTATCAATATATGTCGATCATTGATGATATTAACCTTAATTCAACGCACACCTTCTATTTTCGTGGCGATTTTGGCAAACATCGCGAGGAGATCTATGCCAGGAAGATGGCCCGTGCAGCCAGTGTTGGTCCAACCTCGCTCTATAATAAAGGGCGCACCCTCTATGCACAGGGTAAATATTGGGAAGCCTTTTTTATCTTTGGTAAAATTCTTACAGAATACCCTGGATTCTTTAAAAATGATTGGGTGCAACTTCATCTGGGACTTTGCCAAGAGAATCTAGACATGAGAGAATCTGCCGGTGATAACTTAAATACAACAAAAAAAGATTTCCCTCGCAGTACTGTTGTACCCTATGCTGAGCTAGCCCTTTTACGAATTAAGTATCGGGACAATAACAGCCTTGGTGTTGCCAATCAGTTTGCAAAACTCAACACAAGCACCACACCGGATTCTCTGAAATGGCATGCCTATTACTACATGGGATTACAGCACTTACGCAATAGGAAAGCAAGCAAAGCTATACAGCATTTCTCACGGATTCCCGAAGGGCACCCCGAGTATATCTTTGCGCAGTTCTCCACCGCTATAGCACATGCAACTAACAATCGGGTCAACAATAGTGTTGATGTGCTCAACAACGTGATTCAGTTAAGCCCAAAAAATAAGGAACAGAAGGAGATAATCAACCGTGCATTGACGCTTGTTGGTTACATTCTTTATGAGGGTATCGGTGGTGTTGAACAATCTCTTTCCCAGGCCGTAGCAGCACTTCGAAAAGTTCCTGTCTCCAGTTATTACTATGAGGATGCTCAAATCGGTCTTGCTTGGACAGCTTTAAAGGCACAACAGTGGGCTGATTGTAAACTGGCCTGCGATCAAATTATTAAATCGAGTAAAAAGGTACCACTACAGTGTGAAGCAATGTTGCTGAAGGGATATGCCTCTATGGTAACGAAAGAGTTCCAGGCTGCTGTTACCATTCTCAGTGAAGCTAACAATAAAATTAGTCAAGTCATCCCTCCATCGCAGAGTGAAAAGTCTGCTGCAAAGGTAGAGTACACTGAGAATCGCGGTGTCTATGCAACAATGGCAGAACGTATGAACGATCTTGCCATGACTGGCCAGTCATCCTTTATTATTAAAGAGATTGACAGTCTGCACACACCACAAATGGCAATGGAAAAAAAGGTTCGGGGTTATCAAAAGTATTTAGATGAGTTCTCGCGAAACAGTTTCTTTGCTAGACCAGTGGAGAAGTTAAAGAGTGATCTTGAGTATGCCCTGGCCAAGGCAGAGAAAATGGCTGGCGAAGGTAAGGAGATCAAGATCAAAGATAGCGCTGGTGAAGAGATTGACAAGATCGAAGATCAGATCGAAAAGTATAAGGATGAGTTAGAAAAACTGGAAGGCTCTAAGAAAAAGTAGAACAGCCACCTTAAAATCTCTTTGATATAGAACTATTTGTGTTGAAACTTTTTAATGAAGGAAGCTACGTGAGAATTCTAAGCATTGTTTTCTTGATATTCAGCCTGTCTTTGGCGAATCTCGACCCCTATAGACTAATTCATATACAACCGGTCAAGGATGATCAGACGGAGTTATCTCTATCATCACTTGCTCTGGATATAGTTAAGACTGACGAAAAAGGAACAATACATGCGGTTGTACATTCAAAGGAGATGGTGCAACTAGAAAAGGCAGGTATTCCCTTTACTGTTGAAATAGAGGATATGGAACAATACTATTCTTCAAGGATGAAGGGAAGCACCAACTTTGGCAATTATCATACCTATGCCGAGTCCAATGCAATCCTCGATGCCTTACATGCTCAATATCCTACAATAACCTCTAAACGAATTGAGTTGGGGACTTCCAGAGAAGGCAATAAGATCTGGGCGATGAAAATATCAGATAATCCAGACCTGGATGAAGATGAACCGGAGGTTCTCTTTACAGGTATTCATCACGCTCGAGAACCTATTGGGGTTAATATGTGTGACACCTTAGTCAAGATACTCTGTGAGGGCTACAGCACAAATTCCGACATTAAATATTTAGTGGATAATCGAGAAATTTGGGTGGTGCCAGTTGTAAATCCTGATGGATACCTTTACAATGAGGCACAGAATCCCGGTGGCGGTGGCATGTGGCGTAAGACCCGTCGTGACAATGGCGATGGCACCTTTGGTGTCGATCCCAATAGAAATTATGGCTTTAAATGGGGCCATGACAATGGTGGTTCCTCACCTGATCCCAGTGCGGAAACCTATCGTGGACCAGAGGCTTTTTCCGAACCCTGTAATAAAGTTATGCGTGACTTTTTTAATGACCATACATTCGTTGCCTGTGTTCATATCCATAGTTATGGTAATTTAATCCTCTATCCTTGGGGATATACGCCAGAGAAGTCAGAGGATGATGCGCTCTTTGAACGGTTGTCTAAAGATATGAACGATTTAGCCGTGGCTGCAACTGGCCAGGAGTATGAATGTGGTACCGCCCCGGCAGTTCTTTATTCGGTGAATGGTGGTGCTGAAGATTGGGCCTATGGAGAGCAGACCAGTAAGCCTAAGTGCCTCGCCTTTTGTTTTGAAGTGGGAGAGCAGTTTTGGCAAGAGGAGCTTATTGAGGAACACCTTCGTGAATCTATGCCCATGTGTATGTATTTAATTAGAGTTGTTGGGCGATGGTTAAGCTTCTCCTCGGTGTCCATAAAAGACGGGAACAACAATCATCTTGATCCCGGTGAGAAAGCTGATGTAGTAGTAGAGCTGAAGCATATTGGTATTACTGGGGGAGCTTTTTCTAATGTGACAGGAAAATTAAAAACCCAAGACAATTTTGTAACAATTGAAAAGGGTGATGGTTCCTTTGGCACGATTAATGGGGGAAGCAATGGCAATAATAGTCAAAACCCCTTTACAATTAAAGCACACCCTTTAACCCCTCAAGGCCATAAAGTTCACTTTTCCCTAGAATTAAAAGATGCTAGCGGTTTCTCATCGGTAGTACCAGTTGAGCTTGTCATTGGTAAACCGCTTCCTGCCCTTGTTTTCTTTGAGGATGATTTCGAGTATTCCAATGGCATTGACAGTTTTCCTTTACTATGGGAGACATCGGGCAATTGGTCACGAAATTCGGATCATGCTAGTTCCGGCACCCATGCTGCCTCCAGTGGTGATTTTGTTAAATCAGGCAATCTTATCATGAAACCGGTGGTTAATCTTGCCTCCTATGCAAACCCCTTACTCACATTTACCGTGCGGGGCAAGTGTGATTGGCCTGAAGAGTGGAAGTTTTTACGGGTATATCTCTCCTCAAGTGGCGGTACCTCTTGGGAACAGCAGCTAGAGATTAAGGGTGAAACGGGTGATCCCCGTTGGCAAACGCAGAGTGTTTCCTTAAAGAATTATTCCATGGAGAATGTGAAAATAAAATTTCAGATAGATGCTATTGGTAATGTCAATTCCGCGACCTTCTGGGTTGATGATGTGAGTATTACCGTGCCCTATGATAATGAACCACCAGCTTTTACAAATACAACACTCTGGCATGAAACCTATCAAACCGGCCCCTTTGACATCTCCTCAACAATTACCGACGTCAATACAGTAAAGGATGCTGTTTTGCATTATCGTGTTAACAATAGTTCTTGGCAAACTAAAACACTCCTTAAGGGGAATGAAGACCTCTATAAAGCAGCAATTCCTGCTCAGAGTGGCACCGGAACGATAGACTACTATCTGGAGGCCTCCGATACTTGGCCTGGGGGATCAGACAATAGGGGATGTTTCCCTGTTGGGGCAAATAAAGACGCCGGTTTTCATAGCTTTGTCTATGGCTCAACGGCAATCAAAACCAGCAATAGACAACCGACCATATCCTTTACAAGAGGAGGGACTCAAGGCTCATTGCATATTCACTGCACCCTTCCAAAGAAAATGATGATCACCTTAAATCTATTTGATGTTTTGGGGCGGAAAATTAAAACTCTTTGTGACAAGCCTCTCGCAAAGGGGACTCATAGCTTCATTTGGCAAAGAGATACCAACTATAAAAAACAGGTTAGCTCTGGGATCTATTTCTTGAGTCTTGGTGTTGGAAAGAAAAATGAGAGGAGGATGGTAACGAAATTAGTAGTCTCACATTAATAACATGCGTTAAGCATTTTACATAGAGGTCCCAGCCCTCATCCTACCGAACCCCTCCTATATATGGAGTTAGGGTGAGGGCTACGGACCAACCTTAAACCCAGATTATGAAATAGGAAGTAGCACAGAAGCACAACTCTATGCCCATTAAGACTTTCAGGCTTTTCGGCCATATCACCTTGTAGATATGCCCATCAAAACCTTCAAGCCTTACTAAATCATAATCTTGCACTTCTGCATCTACTCCTACTGCATAATTTGGGTTCAACTGACGAATCGCAGTGGGTTCGCCTCTTTCACGTGCCTCATCCAAAGGTTTTTCGCTCAGCCTCGAAACAAAACTGAATTATTAGAGGTCACCATTATATTTTATAACAATGAACATTAAATTTATCAACCCAGTAAACTATAAAGATTGGGATAGCCTGGTATTATCGGCAGAGGGGCACTCCTTTTTTCATTCCTCTTGCTGGGCACGGGTTCTTCAGGAGTGTTATGGGTTCCAACCGCTCTATATTACAGGGTTTAGAAATGACAAAATCGTCTTTCTTTTACCGATTATGAAGGTAAAGCATCTTTTCTCACCCAGCAAAGCTGTATCACTGCCATTTAGCGATTTTTGTATGCCCATTGTTCATGAAGAGGTATCTCTTGATGAGGCAAAGAAAGTGGTTATACAACAATGCCGGGATTTGAAAATGAAATCCCTTGAAATTCGTGGTGATAATCCTTTATTTCATGACCAAAAAGCATTATGCCACTTTTATTCTCATAAACTCGATATTTCCCGGGATTTTGATTCAATATTTGCAAGTTTTAAAGACAGTAATAGACGGAA
The DNA here is from genome assembly GCA_028278335.1 of Chitinivibrionales bacterium. Taxonomy (GTDB): domain Bacteria; phylum Fibrobacterota; class Chitinivibrionia; order Chitinivibrionales; family JANQEN01; genus JANQEN01. The sequence continues at coordinate 8,857 of JANQEN010000027.1, forward strand.
TATACGGAAAGCCCAAAAGGCTGATGTTCATACACATTTTTATCAATCCTTTGAATCGATGAATGAATACTTCCGTCTTCATTGCATGGCACGGAAAAAACATGGCCTGCCACCGCAGCCATATACATTTTTTAAGCATGTTTTTCACCATGTAATTAACAAAAAACATGGTTTTGTTGCGCTAAGTAAATATAAAAATAAAACAGTGGCTGGTGCTATCTTCTTTACTTTTGGTAAAGAGGTGTTGTATAAATTCGGTGCCTCTGACATACACTATCAACATTTAAGGATGAACAACCTCTTGTTTTGGGAATCCGTACAGTACTTTGCACAAAATGGGTACCAACAGATGTCTTTTGGAAGGACAGCAGTTGATAATGCAGGATTAAGACATTTCAAACAGCTCTGGGGAACTCAGGAAGAGTTGATACCCTATTACAAATACAATTTTAATGACAAATGCTTTGTGCAAGAGGACCAGACTATTCATGAATTTATTCATAGGGCTTTTAGAATGATGCCGATTCCTCTGTTAAGAGCAATTGGTGCCTTATTCTATAAATACACTGCCTAAAAATAAAGGCAAAGGATTGATTATACATTTTGTTAAACCAGTTACCGCTCATAACAATTGAAACACATGCATTAATTTTGGCAATTCTTAATTTCTCTGATTGTAAATTTACAATACCAACCTATACTACTGTGGAGTAATGTATGAACATTGGGTTTGTAGGATGTGGCTATACTGCGGACTTATATATGGAGAGTATTAAAAGATACTCTCAGTTAGAATTGGTTGCCGTCACTGATCGTAACCCAGAGCGTCTTTCGGCATTTGGAAACTATCATGGTGTTAAAACATATGCGACAACAGAGGCGTTGTTATCTCATCAAAATATTGAATTGATAGTCAATCTTACCAATCCCAATAGTCATTTTGAAGTGACCCAAATGTGCCTGGAAGCAGGAAAGCATGTGTATTCTGAAAAGCCCATGTCAGTGACCTTTGCAGAGGGTCAAAAATTGGTGGACTTGGCAAAGAGCAAGAACCTCTATCTGTCCTCTGCTCCCTGCGGTATTTTGGGCGAAACAGCCCAAACTCTATGGAAAGCTTTGCGTGATAATACAATCGGAACGGTTCGAGTTGTGTATGCAGAAATTGAAGATGGCCCTGTTCAATTACAGGATCCCCACATATGGCGCTCCCCTTCGGGCGCGCCCTTTCCCTACCGGGATGAATTCCAAGTAGGTTTTCCCATATCCCATGCAGCCTATTATTTAACTTGGTTTGTAGCCTTTTTTGGACCGGCCAAAACCGTAACATCCTATTCTTCATGTCTATGGCCAGATAAAACAGTAGTGCCCGGAGAACCGCTGCATGTAGCGAACCCGGATATATCTGTTGCCTGTGTTACCTTTGAGTCGGGAGTGGTCGCCAGACTAACCTGCAGTCTTCTGGGGCCCCACAATCATAGTATGCGTATCATTGGTGACAAGGGTATATTAAAAGTAGAAGAATGTTTGAACTGGTCAGCCCCGGTGTTTGTTGACAAATACTCCCGGTTTAAATTTAGAGCCCAACGGTATCCTATTGCAGAGCGATATCCCTTTATAAAGGCATGGTTCGATCCAAATTATTATGTGTATCCACCGGTAAAGAAATTTAGCTGGAAAAAGCGGAATGCCCGGCTCCGTCAAGACTATGCCAGAGGCATCGCAGACTTGGCCCAAGCCATTAAACAAAAGCAATCAGCCCGTCTGTCAACTGATTTTTGTTTACATATGACCGAATTGGTATGGGCTATACAGAATATCACCAATAAGCCATATCACGTAACAACCACCTGTAAGCCCTTGCATCCCTTAGATGATGGGGCCCTGCAAGAAATACGCTCAATAGATTGGTAATCAGTAAGGAGATATATAATTGTCAAACATACGTTTTAGCATAGTGATTGCCTGCTACAACCAAGAAGCATTCATCCAAGAGACAGTCCACTCCGCTCTGTCTCAAAGCCATCCCAACAAAGAGGTTATTGTTGTGGATGATTGTTCAAGCGATGGTACTGCAACCGTTCTTAAAACGTTTGGAGGCTCAATCAATCTGGCTATACTCACAAAAAATGGCGGTGTTTATGCCTCACGAAATCATGGAGCATCCCTTGCAAAGGGAGAGTATGTGGTTTTTCTTGATGGTGATGACGTTCTAATGCCCTGGGCACTTGATGTATATGACCAAATTGTCACCCACCGTACTCCTATGATACTGCTTGGTCATGCTGTTCGATTTCAGGGAAAGGTTCCTGATGTAAATAGGAGTGCTATGCCAGATACTATTCAATTTGTTGAGTATGATTACTTTCTAGCTAAAGACAGACCGAATATTTATAATACCAGTGCCCTTGTTGTAAATCGTTCCCATTTCTGGTCAAAGGGAGGGTGGTCCGACAACATTTTTTACCAGGATATCCAGGATCTCTTAGTCAAGCTGGGAACATCGGGAAAGGCGATTTTTATCCTTGAACCAGGCTCTGTATGGTACCGAATGCATACAACAAATGCAATTCGAAACGTCTCCTCCTTTGTAAAAGGCCTCCATTTATTATTTGCCAATGAAAAGGCAGGAAAATACCCCGGTAACAGAAAGTGCCGAATCGAACGATCAGCCTGGTTTGGAGGACTAACCCTTTACTGGGCAAAGGAAGCGATCCGCACCGGACTCTATCGGGAGGGGTTCCAACTGATAGCAGCGGGGTGGTGGAAGATTCTTTTGGCACTCTTTCGAAGAGGTATGGCAATGGCAAAGGGAAGAAAACCAATAGAACAATTGCCACTAAACCTCACTCCTAAGAAATGGTAAGGTAAGGCACGATGAATACTATTCACTGGTTGTCGCCAAAAGAGTATAGAGAATGGGATGCCTTTGTCACCCAGCATCCGCAGGGACTTGTCTATCATCTCTCTGCATGGAAAGAGTTACTGGAAGCTGCATTTCAGCACATTCGTGGACAATTCCTTGTGCTTAAGAATAGAGAGGGACAGATACAAGCAGGTGTTCCTTTGTATTCTGTAAAGAGTTGGCTACTGGGAAACAGATCCGTTAGTATACCCTATGCAACAATGTGCGATCCACTTATCGGAACCAAAGAAGAGTTCAATGAGCTATGGCCAACAATGGTAGACGAGTCTGCTAACCAGAGGTGCAAGAGAATTGAAATTCGCTTACGTCATACAAAATTAGAATGTCTGCCTGCCCCTTTACAACCTAGCGTGAAATACAAACACCACTATCTACCATTAGACAAATCTACCGATGAATTATTTCGCAGCTTTAATAAGCCCAACATATGCCGGGCATTAAAAAAGGCTCACCGAGAGGGAGTGGTTGTGGAAGAGCGGCAAGACGAACAATCTCTCCGTGTATTCCACTCCTTTCTGGTTGCAACACGACGGAAACACTCGCTTCCACCAATGCCCTATGCATTCTTTAAAGCAATGTATAACGTGCTAAAACCGGATCGCGCCACCCTGTATCTGGCGATACATGCAGGCCAACCAGTTGGGGGGATTCTTGTATCTAAATTTAAGGACCTGTGGACCTCCGAGTATTCCGGTGTTGCCAACTATTCGATCCGTGGTGTGAGCCCACTTATCTATTGGGAGACGATCCAACGTGCTAAGAACAGTGGTGCCGCTAACTTCAGTTTCGGCCGAACGTCGCTTGACAACACGGGGTTGCTCCTCCACAAAAGACGGTGGGCAACCATTGAGGAGGATTTGACCGACTATGTCAGTTTACCAAGAACAGGATCAGCACAGGACAATACATCCTCAAAACCTAGTAGGCGTGCCAAATTCAAGCCCGCAGTGCAATTACTCATGCGTTACTCTCCCGCAATTGTTCAGCATTTTGTAGGTAACTTTATTTATCGTCATCTTGGTTAGCATACTTTTTACATGGAGATAGCTCAGTGACATTATTAAAAAATGTAATCAAATCAATCATTCTAAAAGTATTGAAATTGATCGAGTCCCACTGTAACTATTATGTGGCCCGTGGCAATCAGTTTGTTCCTTTTGTTAATCCTATTACCGGTGTTCGAGTTGCACAGCCCTGTGCATTAAATGCCAAAGAAACCTGGGCCTATGGAATGGACAAAGTGCTACACGGAGTAGTGCAACTCATTAGCCTCGAAGTGTATCAACAAACTATTAAAGGTGCCGTTGCAGAGCTTGGTGTCTTTCGCGGTTTTACAGCATCAGTGTTAAACCAATTTTTTCCTGATAGAAAATTGTATCTCTTTGATACCTTTAAAGGATTTGATCAACGGGATCTAAACGTTGAGGAACAACTGGGTTATAATACGATCAACTATGAGAAATTCAACGATACCAACATAGAGTTGGTGATGAAAAAAATGGCCCATAAAAATAACGTCGTAATCAAAAAGGGATGGTTTCCAGATTCAGTTGTTGGTGTAGAGGATGAGACATTTTGCTTTGTATTGATTGATGCAGACCTGTATCAACCAATTTATGAGGGACTGCATTGGTTTTATCCGAGATTGGCAAAGGGTGGTTTTATCTTGGTGGATGATTACCATTGGAGTGACTATGCTGGCGCCAAAAAAGCAGTCCAGGATTTTTCTAATGAATGTGGCATCAGCTATGTACCCATTCCTAATGCAACTGGTTCCGTTGTATTTGCAAAGTCAAAGATTTAAACCCATGTGTCAATGAAAAAAAAGTCATAATGGTTATCACTGTTTTTTATATTGCAACAGCCAATCATAGATATTCATATCAAAGGGATCACAAAGACAACTATTGTTTGAGCAAAAACTATTGCTGTATGTTCTGCTCCATGCATTATGGCCTGTGTAAAGAAAAATGGTAGCCTTTGCTTTAACTGCAGGGGCTAATTTGTTAATCTCATTTACCATTTTTAATGATCCATAGTTATTTACAGGATGTACAGTCTGATCATCTTGGCCGTGAAATGCCCAGACCGGTATGGGAGCAAGTTTTTCAATCAACCCAGGATGCCCACAGGAGCTGATTGGAATTGTTGCTGCCACATATCCTTCAGTGCCATAGGTACCACAGTAATACCAGCAACCGCCACCACCGAGACTTAACCCTGTTACATAGATCCTTTTTGTATTAATTCGATACTTGTTAATTAAATATTCAAAAAATCTATGGAGCTCCTGGGGTCTCCAGTATTCATTATTTACGGTAACTAATTTTGGAGAGGCAACAATAAAGGGAAACAAGGTTTTCCACCGTTTGTCATGGATCATCCGTGGAGGGCCACCGTGCAAAACCGTCTCAATACTGGAGTCTCCACTGCTCTCCCATCCATGGAGGTACACAATACAGGGATAATCTGGGCCAGTGTCCACATACCCGCTTGGTGTATAGAGGTAATGTGCAAAATTCGCATCAGTGGAATCTAGGGGAAAGGCCCTTTGCACTCCCCCAGTGTCTTTAGGAAGATGCATAAGGTCTGTACTGTCGATTATGGCTTGCTTAATAATCAGTTCATGGTTGGAGCCATGGTAATGAGGGTAACCATCTTCTATTGAGCATGATGAAAGTAAAAGGCTCAAGAAGACAATACAGATTGAAATTGTTTTAACGTTGTTCCAATAGCTAATCATAGTGTTAAAATAATAATCTTGCACTTCTGCATCTACCCCTACTGTATAATCTGGGTTAAATAATCTTCATTACTTTCACTGATTATTGTTTTTCTGAGTCCTTATTTCCTACCAATATCAATAAACACCTATACATAATTAACAAATAGCTTTATAAAGTTAATCAAAAGCAAAACGAAATCAATAAATACCTATTAATAATCAATAAGTAGCTTTACGAAGTTAACTAAAAGCAAAACGAAATCAATAAACACCTATTAATAATCAATAAGTAGCTTTACGAAGTTAATTAAAAGCAAAACAAAATCAACAAGCACCTTTCCCTATATAGCGGTACAAGCATATATTATTTGGATAGAAATCAGTAATCCCTTTAACCAGAGGAGTCTTTTATATGCCACGAGCTGAAAGCAAACTAAAAAACAGAATAAGAAGACACAGACTGTTTAATCTTGAAATGACTCAGGAGCAATTGGGAAATAAACTTGGCCTTTCCAAAGCAGCGGTCTGCGCTATTGAGAAAGGAAGAACAACCCCTTCCCTATTTCGCGCTTGGCAAATCGCCAAATTCTTCGGCACAACCATTGAGGAGATGTTCTATTATGAGGAGGAGGATGTAGCTGCTACGGTGGATAAAAGAGACGTTACACCATTTTAGAGCAAAGTCGTGGTGTGCTTCTACGCTACTTACTATTGCATAATCTGGGATTAAGATTCATCTATTCTCTTTCATTAAGAAATTGACAGGACGCCTGAGTATAATTGATAGGTTATAATTATCAAGCGAATCAATTTTTCTGAATTTCTTAGTTCCATCTTTTTCATCTATAGATAAAGTATCCTTTATAACTTTGTAGCTAAATGAAAAATCCTTATGAACAAATTCAGTTTTATATTTTTCAGGTATTTGGGCGAGAGAGGTATCTTGTCTAGTTTTGTCCCAAAGCTCTTGTGAGACTTTGTGGGTTATATAAATAGAATCCTTTGTGGCAAACCATTCACCAATTTCACTAATCGCGAAAAAATAGCTCTGACTTGTTGCTGTTTTAAGGAATCTGAATTCTCTAAAAGATGTATCAGCAAACTCTAATACTCGAATTACGTTAGTCGTATCACCACCATTTTGAAAGCTAAAGTTGCAGGAATGCCAAAAACCATACAAAGAAGAATTTCTTGTTACAAAAGTAGTTAAACTGTCGCCATTTGCATGACTTAGGTAGCCTACTATTAGCAAAATGGTTACAAATGCTCTGATCATTATTGAAGTTTACTCCCTGACATAATGATTGAATAAAAAACTGCAGTAATCGAGCTTTATCTATTTACATGAGCAACAACAGTCGGCTTGAACACAAAAGTTCAGTTGGACCCAGGCCCGCTCTTTAGACTTGGATTCTGCTTCAACTGGGTACTCTATTAAAATTATAAGCCACACTGTTCAGGGGAACAGTGCCACACGATATTTCTATAATCAGTTTCGTCTAGGTTATGCATCAAGACTTTTAAGATTGAGTATCTTAGAGCCAGCAGTTTTAATAATTATTTAATCCAATCTTCAGTTTTTCGATGTGCACCTAAGCCAAATGTTTCAAACTCATCTATCCCAGCACCACATTTTACACCTAACCAATGAAGTGCATAATTTATTGCTTTTGTTGAGACTTGGGGTATCTCAACTTCACAACCATTTTCATAGAGGTTACATGCCTGAGTACCTTCACCTCCAAAGAATTCTGCTTCAATATATGCAACTTTACAATTCTTAGATAGATTTAAACAAAGATCTATCAAATTTTTACCAATTGAAACTGAACCTTCATCGATGAGAGGTAAAAAAGGTATTTCAACTTCATTTATACAATCGAAGGAAAGCGGGACCATTATCATATTGAATGGCATGTCAACGAAAGGCAATTGAATATTTGCAATCCCTTGTTTAATGGTATGTTCTGCTACTATTGCTTGTATTGTATATGACATATTCTCCCTACTAACAATTTTAGTGCTCTTGGAATGTTGAATCCAAAGTCATATCAGTCCGTCTATTAAAATTTTTCTCCAGCTCATAGTCTTGCTCTCGATATAATGGATCTTTATACTGTTGAAGCCTTTTAATTATATGTTCATTTCTTTTATTGATTTTTTCTGTACCTCCACAAACACCAGTCGCAATTTTAATATGTTTTTTTGATTTTAAACAAGATTCATCATTCTTTGAAGAAATGGTTGAATTGGCAAAAACGATAAATTTGCCATGAAAATCTATTATATAATCACATGTTGAATTAACATAATTAAGGCATTTTATTTCCTTGCCCACTTTAGCTTTAAATGATTCTGTGACATTAAATGTAATCTCAAAAGCATACAGAACTGTTTTTTTACATTTTCTATTTAACTCAATTTGTTTAACGTCAATTATTTCACCAACAAATACAAAATCAGCTCTATCAAATAAGCCATTTAATGTAAAATCAGTGCAAATACAACAATAACTATTCCCTATAGTTAAACACAGTATTAAAAGAAGGACTTTATTCATCAGTTTCACACAGGCCACCTGTCTATCAACTAATAATTTCTTGAAACAAATGTATTCTTATTAATGAGATGTAAAGTAAATTATATCTCAAATTTCTTTAAATAAGCATCCCAAATTTGGTTTTCATATTTTAAAGCGTAGTTCTCGGCATACGATTCTCCTCTGCTGATAAAATTTTTATTTTTAGTGGACATTCTATCATGATGGTGCCCTAATTCATGCAATAAAATATGGAGCAGTAGGTATCCACGAATTTGTGATTCCGTAAATTGACACTCGTATTGATTTCCATTCTTGATACACCTAACACCTAACCTGTTCAACGTACTCTTATGTTCAAGGTAGTGCTGTGGATCATAACTCTTCCACATTTTTCTAGGCCAAGCACATAGTGCTATAACACCAGAATTTATCCAACCTTCAGTACCACCATCGCTTCGTGCAAGAATTATAGCATTAAGCCCTTTTGATAATTCTTCCCAGTCTGGTAATATACTTATAAATGATATTACATCTTTTTTTCGAAGGAAATGCTTACTTCCCTCTCCAGGAGGCTCTTTATCAATAAAAAGTGTATTTAGATTTGTATTCCAGTAGTTTGGAGTTTCATTCCAATTATTCTTCTTTTGTACTAACCCATTTTTTACTTTAGGGGCGGTTTTTCTATGAAGCATATTCTGCCCTACTTATTAAATTTAAACCGATACATTTGTTATGAAACGCAATGATTGAGTAAAAACTGTAACTTATCAATTTGACTCACATTAAATAATATAAATAACAGTTTCAATAAGTACAGCTAGTTCTTAAATACTCCATCGTTTAGACTAAATTAGTTATGTGATAAGGTAATAAGGTTTGGGTATTGTTGGAAATTGAAGGCTACTAAGGTTAAAAGAAAAAGCATAAGGTTGAAAAACAAAAGCTAAGTTCAAACCTTGATAATTGATGTTTGGATTAGGCGGGAATAGAGAACCCACATCCCTACATATTTAAAAGGGATGGATTGCTTCGCTTCGCCCGCAATGACAAATGCGGCTAGTTATACCATTATAAATATTTTAATCTTTTGCGTTAGCCAGGTGGAAGGTGGCCGAAGGCCAGTCCGATCCCGCAAAGCGGGAGAGGACCGACTGGAAGGTAGCCTGGAGCCACGGCGACCCTGCAAAGCAGGGGAACGCCCAAATTTTTTGTCTTTTTGTCTTGTATTGAACATAAAATAAGGGTGCAGACAAGCAGCGCCCCTACAATAATTATTAAAACCCCACAAATATCTTTTATTTTTGAAAACGAAATTGTAAACTTTTATTTGCATTAAACACCTTTTTTGATTATATTATCTTTAACTTGATATCAAATTGGCCTAAAATATGAAAACGATTTATACCTACACAGACTACCGAAAATTTATTAAAGATTTCTATGAGGAGAAGAAGTCTGCGGATAGTAAGTTTTCCTATCAACGCTTCTCTGAGATGGCCAATATAAAGAGTAAAGGGTTCTTGCATCTTGTTATTTCTGGCAAACGATCGCTTTCCAAATCAAACATCTATGGTCTTTCCAAGGCAATGAAGCTCTCTAAAAAAGAGAGTGATTATTTTGACAATCTTGTTGCCTTTAATGAGGCCCGTGATGCAGAGGAGAAGAAATATTTTTTAGATAAAATCAGCACCTTTAAAGCTGATTGCGATGAAATTGCACCGGTTCATTTAGTACGTAAAGAACAGTACGAGTTTTATGCTCACTACTATCATGCAGTAATACGCTCTTTAATTGGCATATACACCTTTAAAGATGATTATGAGTGGCTTGCTAAAAAGGTCTATCCAAAAATTACCGTTCCCCAAGCAAAAAAATCGGTTGCTCTTTTAGAGAAATTAGGATTTATACGTAAAGATTCAAATGGTTGTTACATACTCTGTGATGACCATATAGCAACACCCCCCGAAGTAGTCAGTGCCGCTGTTTTGATGGCCCATAAAAAGAACGGCGCACTGGCTATACATTCTTTAGAAAATCAGCCACGGGAGAGCCGCAATTTTTCTGGTATGACTGTGGGAGTCTCTAAAAAGACCTATGAACGGGTGTGCGAAGAGATTGTTCAATTTAGAAAAAAGGTTCGTGCTATTGTTGCTGATGACGCTAAACCAACAGAGGTACACCATTTTAACATTCAGTTTTTTCCTATGTCCAATAAAAAGGTAAAAAGGTAGTTCTATGAGATTTACCTTGTATATAATCACGTTTTGTATCAGCTTGGTGTATATGTCCTGTACTATTGGTGTTGCTGATGGCGGTAATACCTCGGACATTGGAAACGCAAAAATTGCTGGAACTATTGTTGATCAAACTGGAAGTCCTGTTGTCTATGCATTGGTATCACTCAATTCGAAATCAGACACCCTTATTTCTATCTTTGAAGACAATGATCCACCAATATCCTATGACACCTCGGTGTTTACTAATGATAAAGGTGCCTACTCCTTTAACCTCCCTGATACGGGCATGTACTATATCACGGTGGCAAAGGATGAAAAGTTCCTTACCTTTATTGACAGTATTCATATTACAGACACCCAGTCTATTACGCTTGCCACAGACACACTGCAAGCTCCCGGTAGTGTAACCGGCATAGTGCAATTAGATGATACCACCAACATAGGTAATAAAGAGATAAAAATATCCTGTAAAGAGTATCCAGAAGCGCAAACAGTAGTTGTTCACGGTGAACGCTTTACGTTGTACGATCTGCCTGAGGGCTATTTTCATCTACTCTTTGAAGCACAATCTAATGAATTCTCCTTAGAATGGCGAAAGGTAGGCATAAAAACGGATTACACCACTGATGTCGGAACCATAAAAATTAAAAGAAATCTCATTTATCTTAAGTCATCCAATGTGATGAGTAAAGAGCTAATTGGTCTTGATAATGTAGCCTTAGATATCACACCCCAATACACCTTTTCATCAAAACCTACATATGCTGAAGTTAAAGCGGTTACGTATCCTGAACAAACTGTTATCAAGACAACATCGGGTGTCCTTGATTATACGGTGTATGTCAAGCATGAGACTCCCCTCCCCTCGGGCAAGGAGATAGGTATTTACTTGGACATCAAGTTTGTTGATGGAGAACAGATGCTCTTTGACTTTACATCCAATGAGGAAATGCGTTTTACAACAGAAATAAAATAGACTATAATCTAAAATGCTGAATAAAGTATTATATCATAATCTTAACTATCAGGAGGAGTTTTTATGTCCTTACGTATAACCACTACCCTTAGCTTGGTAACGCTTTGTTTACTATTGTTATTGGCCAGCTGTAGTATGGAGAATAATTCTGGGATCACCACTCCCCAGGAAGACACACAAATCGCTCTATCCATTGGTTTTGCGGAGGGTTCTGAGTTTGCCTCTGTTGCTAAAAATGCAGAAGCAGTTGTTACTGCTGATGATATGGAGACTATTACTGCCACATTGACTATTGGCAAGAAGACAGTCTCCGGGGCAGTGAAAAAGGTACCCGCAGGAAAAGAGCGTTGTGTTCAGGTCAATGTGACTGATGAAAAGGGTACACTCTGTTATGTTGGTAAAACAGTAGTTGATGTAATTGGAGGAAAAGAGGTCAAAGCTCCTCTTAACCTCTATAAAGTTGATGAAACCGGCACTATTATAATTGAAGGTGTGGTTATTGACAACAATAACTCTGACTACTTTACAGAAAAAGAGCTGGTACTTTTGGTTGAAAAGATGTCGAAAAAGGCCGGCGTTGATCCTAAAAAGGTTATGGCTCTTTTAAAAAAGCCTCTCTTTGCAAAGAAATGGAAAAAATCACAACTTCCAGAAGTTGAAAAAATGATCCTCAAGGCAATTAAAGAGGTTAGCGGTGGAAATAATGGGGATTACTTCACAGAAAAAGAGCTTCTTACTATGGTCAACGACATGTCAAAAAAGGCCACTGTTGATCCTGAGAAGGTTATTGCTCTATTAAAGAAAGAGGGCAAATTCTTTGAAACAAAATGGAAAAAAGATCAGGTAAAAGAGGTGATGGCCATTATCCAAGAGGCTATTAAAAAGGTTAGTGGTGGAAATAATACGGACTACTTTACTCAAGAGGAGTTACTCACCTTAATTAAAGAAATGTCAAAGAAAGCCAATGTGAATCCAGATAAGGTCATTGCCGTCCTTAAAAAGGATTCCAAATTCTTTGATACCAAATGGAAGAAAGAGCAAAAAAGAGAAGTTATGGCAATGATTGACAGGGCCATTAAATCGATTGGTGGAAATAATGGAGAATACTACACCGTTGATGAGCTTAATGCATTGGTCAAACGTATGTCCAACGCTGCTAATGTAGATCCGCGAAAAGTCATGGAAGTCCTTAAAAA
>JANQEN010000050.1 GCA_028278335.1 Chitinivibrionales bacterium
TGTATCCCCTCAATAATCCCATCTTCCAAAGAAGCTGACTAAGTCTTAGGCTGTGGTTTTTAACTCAGTTTAGGAGTATTAATGAAATACACACGTGAAGAACGAAAACAATGGATAGCGAAGTGGGAGCAAAGTGGTTTAAGTAAAGCAGCCTTTTCTAGGCAACATGGTTTAAACCTTCGATGTTTTTATAGCTGGTTTGACCAGGTCAAGCCTGCCAAGCCGCTTAATTCATTGGCAGCAAATGGCCAGCAAAATACAACTCAATTTGCAAAAGTGGTGATTGATTCCTCAGATGAAGTGGTTTGTGAGCTATCAAGCTCGCTCACTTTACAAACCGCTAATGGCTTAAAACTGTGTTTAGAGAAAGGAGCCTCACTGTCGACGGTGGCTAAATTAATCGAGGTGCTTAACACATGCAATTAGATTTAAAACAAACAGACGTTTATTTGGCAATAGAAAGCCCAGACTTTAGAAAGCAAATTGATGGTCTGGTAGCATTAATTGTTGAGCACTTCTCTGCAAGAGTGGACGAAGCCCTCTTTATTTTTTTAAATCGCTCTCGAGATAAAGCTAAAATTATTTTTTGGCATAAGAACGGGTTTGCTATGCTCTATAAACGACTAGAAAAAGGTAAGTTCACTCAACTAAAGGATGATGCGGGGACTTTCAAACTGAGCGAACAACAATTTGAATGGTTATTGAGTGGTTATGATTGGGTTGCTATGTCCGACTTAGATGCGCCTAATTTTAACGTGCTTTATGCATAAAAAAATATTATTTTTTGCAAATATGTTATCCTATCGAAATGAATGAAAGCACCTGCCAGCATAAAAAAAAACAGCCGACTTACGATGAGCTGCTTGCAATTAATGAACAGCTAAAAGAAGAGGTCCAGTGGCTCAAAGAGCAATTTCAGTTATCACAAGTCAACCGCTTTGGCTCCTCTTCAGAAAGCCTTCCACAGGCTTCCTTATTTGGAGATGACACCACTGCTGAAGACGATGTTCTCGAAGAACAAGCGATTCCAGCACACAAAAGGCAAAAGCGCAAACCTAAGAATGGCCGCAACATTGATGTCTCTAAGCTAGAGCGTGAAATTATCGAGCATGATCTAAGCGATCAGGAAAAGCAATGTGCTTGTGGTTGCCAAATGGAGCTTATGGGTGCCGATAGCACCGAAAAAATAGACTTTATTCCTCCTAAGCTCAAGGTCATTGAGCACGTTGAATATAAGTATACTTGCCGTGCTTGCCAAACACTTAAGCAAAGTAAAAAACCTGAGCAACCACTGGGAAAAATGATGGCCACCGTTGCCTTCCTCGTTGAAATTGTCTTAAAGAAATTTCAACATCACCTGCCGTATTACCGCCAATCAAAAATATTTAAACAAAGCCGTATCGATATACCCGATAATACGCTCGCTAATTGGGTGATGAAAGGAGGTGATGGTTTATTGATTTTGTATGAAGCGCTTGTCAAAGAATTGAAAAGCACGCGAAGGCTGCAAGTCGATGAATCCCCTATCCGAGTCTTAAGCCAAGATAAGAAAGGTTATGTGTGGTGTTACCACAGTTACGAGCAAGACAATCGTTTTTTCTTGTATGAGATAGCCTCAGGTCGATCAGCCCATGTTGTCAACCAGGCATTGGACGGCTACCAAGGCATCTTACAAACTGATGGATACAGCAGCTATAATGCTTTTCGAGCAGATCCTAACGTGATAACACCCGGGTGCTGGGCTCACGCACGCCGAAAATTTTTTGATGTGGTGAAGTCAAAATCCGTTGGCTTTGCCAAAGCCAGCAAGATCATTCGTTTGATGGACAATTTATTTGATATTGATGCGCAAAGCAACGATACCGAACGCTTGGCACGACGGATCAAGGAGTCAATGCCCGTCGTTAATGAGATCAAAGTTATTGTGGATGATTGCTTACTGGGTCCATTGCCAAAAGGCAATATGGGAAAAGCACTCACTTACATTACAAATCAATGGCCCCATCTGATCTTGTTTCTTGAGCATGAAAGTGTTGAGCTATCCACTAACTGGGTTGAAAATGCCATCCGACCCTTTGCTTTAGGTCGAAAAAATTGGCTCTTTATTAATAACCTTGAAACAGGAAAAATCACCGGTTTGTTTTATAGCCTCATTCAAACTTGCATAGCCAATCAAATTGAGCCACGCGAATATCTCACGTATGTACTGAACCAGATCCCCCGGTTAAGAAGGAACGAGATGGATGCTCGATCTTTACTGCCACAGTTTATTGATCCTCAACTATTAGCAAGCACAGCATAATGATGCTTCTCTAGATGGGATTATTGAGGGGATACGGCGCTTTTGAGTTAGTTAATATAGCAACACCTATAGACTTATACTTCCGCTCATTAATCACTCGATCCAGCAATCCATCCAGCCTAGCACAAAGCTTGTTTCGAGAAAAAACATAGTCCAACACATCATCATTCCCACCCTGACACGCCTCAAGAAAATCATCATCCTTAGCCTGCAATAATTTATTTTCATGATGATCCAGGTATGGACGACACATATTTCTGTAATACTTCGAAGTTAGAGACAAACTTAGCACATCAGAAAGAGGTAAATACTTCATCACACAAAAAGTGCCATAATACCCAAATCCTTGAAAAATTTTATCTTCCGGATTAGGTTCAGGCTGTAAAACAGCAGCTCTATTTTTTCTAAAAAAATAGAGTGCATAAAAATACATTCCAAACGCAGCA
>JANQEN010000064.1 GCA_028278335.1 Chitinivibrionales bacterium
CATTGCCACAATATGCACATGTGCCGATAATAACGGGCACTGATGGAGAGCGCCTTTCTAAACGCCACGGTGCAGTTTCAGTAACTCAATACCGTGATGATGGGTATTTACCTGAAGCTTTAGTTAATTATCTAGCACGACTTGGTTGGTCGCATGGTGATGAGGAAATATTTAGCCGAGATCAACTAATTAATTGGTTTGACCTGGTATCGGTTAATCGTTCGCCAGCAAAATTTAATCCAGAGAAATTAAAATGGATCAACCAACATTATATAAAAACATCAACTGATAGTTATTTGGTAGAGCAAATTACATCCTTACTTGAAAAAAAAGGCTGTAATATCAACACTGGCCCTGATTTACAAAAAGTAGTAACTTTATTAAAGGAGAGAGTTAATACAATTACAGAACTAGCTGAAAAAGCAGTTCCCTTTTTCATCCGACTAGAACCCCCAGAGGAAGCAAAAAAACAATATTTTAGTGCAGAAGTAAAGCCCGTAATATGCCAGTTGATTGCGCAATTTTCCTTAATCTCATTTAAGTGGAATCGTCAACTGATACATGATGCAATTAAAAATACTGCAGCTGCTAATAACATGAAATTACCAAAAGTCGCGATGCCACTACGAGTTATGGTAACAGGAGTAACACAAACACCATCTATAGATATAGTGCTGGAATTACTTGGTAGAAAGGAAACGATTGATCGGATGAATAGGCAAATAACCAACTTTCCTAGTTGACCTTTGCTTTACTTTGAAAGAGTGCCTCAGTATAATTCGCCTTCTTTTTGCGGGGGTATAGCTCAGCTGGGAGAGCGCTTGCATGGCATGCAAGAGGTCAGCGGTTCGATCCCGCTTATCTCCACCAGGCTCTTAAATATGTTAACTACAATATGATTTTTGTCCCCATCGTCTAGAGGCCTAGGACATCACCCTTTCACGGTGAGTACAGGGGTTCGAATCCCCTTGGGGACGCCAATAAATACAAGTACTTAATATAATAAATATTTCTAAAATACCTATAAACCCCAGAATAAACCCCACAATGGGGTCTAAATACCACTAAGCTATATAGCCTTGTACTATAAAGAATGATATACCCTCTATCCTCAATTTTAGTTATTGTCCGTCTCTACATGTATTTTTAGATCTCTAGAATTTGGAAGTA
>JANQEN010000093.1 GCA_028278335.1 Chitinivibrionales bacterium
ATCTTGAATTTCTTTTGAGTTATACCGCTTCTCAATAATCTTGTCCTATGTTGTGTTGCGGTATAACTGTTTCTATAAGAGTTTTGTCAAAAATCATGGGACAAAACTTTTGAGAAGCAGTATAATACGGTTTTTGCTTTATGGCTTAGATTAAAAAAGGCTTATTGGGTGAAGCTAGGTGCTGCTTGTTTACACGATTATTTCACAAAACGTAGGAAATGTGAAAATGACAATTATGACAAATAAGAAACTAAGAACACTAAGGAAACATCAACCTGTAATAATATCTATTCTTTTAATATTAGGTGGGTGGTTGTTCCATTTATCAAAGGGGCTTTTAGTATACTATCCCGAATATGGGCAAGGTAAAGGACCAAAAACTTACTCCTCTGAATTGATACAAGGCTGGGGGGCTGGCCATGATATTTGGATTGTCGTGCCAGGAATAATCTCCATGCTTTATCTCATTTTTTGGGCTACATTACAGATTTTATACAGATACATCTTTAAAACATGGAAGGTGGAAATTGTTCAGCAAATAGTATGTTTTCTACTTTTAATTCCGTTACTTTTCTTCACACTTTTAGTTGAAAACGATATTACACATACAATAATTGAAGATAGAAATATCGGTCTCTTTTTGGTCATATTTACTATCAGATATAGTTTCCTAATTTACTTAGCTGAAATCACAGTTTGTTATGGCAGAAAAGTAGAGATGGTGATAACTTAAAATTGTAATTCAAAAAAGAATCTTAAATATTAGATTTGACAAGTATGTTAAACTGTTTATTAAGAAAAATTTTTAAGGTGCATGATAGTCCACCAGCCAATAAATGACTGATTGAAAAGATTCAGATGTAGTAATTACATTATTTAAATAAACTTTGGAATCAGATTTATAAACAGCGTCTATCGCCTATGATCCAATTGGATTTTTAAGAAATAGTCATTTCACATTGATCAACAGAGGGAATTTTTCTATAAACAGAGCCCGTCAGATCTAGAAACAAAGACAAGTCGATATATAAACAGGGCTACCAGCTCTATAAACAATGGGCAACTATTCTAGAAAATGAGGCCACCAAATATAGAAACAGGGAAGGACCTCTTTAAAAACAAGTGCATCAGCTTTAGAAAGGGTACCTTGGCTAGAAACAGTGCCCTTCAGACATAGAAACAAAGGAATTTTTAGTATAAACAGAGCCGTCAGAGCTAGAAACAGCCCCACCTAGCATTTTCCATAACTTCTTTTTCATTTTTGAGTTATGGTTAAATTAGTTTGTTTAACCCTGCTTCATTTACCATGAAGGATGTTTATAAAATTAGCAAGGCTGGCTCTCTTGTTTTGGTGATTGAATTTGAAATCAATAGTAGGGGTTCAAAATTTAGAGCCCCTACATTTGTATAGAATTGATGGATTCGCTGGTCAGCTAATAATGCAGTCATACCAGCATCTGTTTCGCGGTGCCATGCTTCGCTCGCAATGACAGTAAGAGCAATAAAAAAGGCCAACCTCATACGAGGTTGACCCCAATTCAATATTAGGAAATTATCCTATTTCATTACAATCTTGATTGTTTTTGTCATATTTCCAGCCTTCATCTTAGCAAAGTAGATGCCCGAGGCAAGGGTATATCTTGCAGTAGAGAGGGCAACGCTATAGGTGCCGGCAGTCTGCTGCTTGTCAACCAAGGTCTTGATCTGCTTTCCTTGAACATTAAAGAGAGCAATCTTTATAGACGATGCTTTTTTATCACCACCAACCCGATAGTGAAGGCGGGCATCCTTGTACCACATTTGTGAACCGGCAAAGGCGGTCAGACTGTTGGTAATTGAGGTTGCCAAATCTTCAATTTTAATATCATCCAAGCAGATATCACTCTCCCAGGAGTCACCGGTGATACCACGGAAGCGAAAGGTCACCCGTTCACCCACATGGGGTTTAAGATCAACCTTTTGTTCGTGCCAGGTATCGCCCTTGTTGCCACTGATCTTGACCACTTCACTCTTTACTGTTCCATCAACAATGATATCGAGAATCAGGTCACCCATATGATCTTCATTATTGTTCACACTGAGCATATGATACCAGAATGTCAACTGTGGATCCTTAAGCCCCTTGAAATTGAACTTGGGTGTCTCAAAGATAAACTTCTTATTGGGATTACCAGAGTTGCTTGCTGATGCCTCGGTATAGAGATAGTTGCCACCACCACCAGGAGTATGATCTGCGGTTGGTCCAGTTACGTCCGGCGGGTCGTCAACGCGGGAGGGGGTCGGTCCTTCCCACACATCCCAGTTAAGATCATCATCTTTGAGCTGGGCGTATTTGTAAGGCAGTATCTCTGTCTCTTTTTTACAGGTGTCAAAGGTTTCTAAATAGACAAAATCCTTAATAATAAATTCAGGAATGATACGGAAATTTTCAACACTCTCATGAAAAAGAGCTGAGCTGTCAATACTGGTAACTTTGACTTTGTAATCATTGCCCGTGGCCGTACTTACAGGAACATCCCACTCAAAGGAGCCATCACTCTCTGTGGAGCTTGCAATGGTTGCAGCAACCGTTCCACCCTTGAGCAGTTCGATCTTAACCTTACCATCGATATTGTCACCCCATTCGATCATGTATTTACAGCCGGTCTCCACATCTTCACCACCATTGGGGCTCAGAATCGCGATAAAGGGAGCGATATTTCTTCCCCGGAATTTAATAGCTGGGCAGCCAAAGAGGTTGGATTCGACGATGTCCTTTCGCTGCCTGGTGCAGGTACGGTGAGAGTATTCATTAAACTGACCAAAGTACTCCATATTCTCCTTCCAGCAAGCATCCCAAAAAGCGCGATGCAGCTGATGTGATGAGCCACTTAAGGGCCTTCCCGGTGAATAGTAGCCGTAGTTGGAGTTGAGAACACCGGCAAACATGCCATAGCGATTCTGAGTTGTAAAGCGCTCGGCAATACAATCAACCTGGTACTTGCCGGGGATACAACCCTGGGTTTTTATGAAAATAAAATTGGTATTCCTAAAATCCCGCTCATCATTGTTTCTCATCTTCATGTTATAGGTGGCATTGCTGTGACCCAGGTGGTTTATAAGGCTTATCTCATTGCTATTGATGATCTGTTTCACCTGATTTTTGGACCAGGTGCCGTCCTGATCATGGAGATCCTTAAAGGTCCACTTATCATTAAACTTCCCCGCAAGCTCTTGCATAGCAGCCTTCCCATAGGTACGATCATCAAGCTTTTCACCGAGACTTAAACCGGTTGTCCAGTAACTACCGGAATTGTTCTCGTAGCTGAGGATTTTGTAAATCTGGTTGGCCATTTCTGCTGGATCTTCTGCAGAAATACGACCGATATAAACCTCTGCTTCGTAATCTCTATCCCAGGTTGTCTGCTCCAAACATTGAAAGGGCATGTCCGAAGCTTCGGAGCCAACCATAAAGCAGGGAAGCACAACTGTCCGTCCAGGATCACCAACCAAAAGAACCCACTTAATTTTCCAATTATTGTAGGCCTCTTTAATAAAATTTCTAATCTTATTTTTATTGTCCGAACCGGAGGCGTTGGCATAGATATCTTCCAGTTTTTCAACTTTACATTTGAAACCCTGGGAGGTCCGCTGCTTGATAAGGTCATCAAGACTTGGATCGGCGCTGGAATTGATAAAAGATTGCGGTGCAATCGCAAGATAATCGTAATTATCCTTGGGGTTGCACATTCTAACTGGGAAGCGTTGTGCAGATTTGCTTGCATAGGTGGCCAATATGCCAGGGTTCTCCTCGGTCATGGTATAATTCGATTGAAACCGTTCCACTGCAACACGAACATTATTGTTTGCCTGCATGGCCGCCTTAGTCTTTACCTCGATGGTAAACTCCTTGATCACGGTCACCTTTCCCGATTTGGGCATATACTGTACAGGGAAGATATGGATATAGGCAATAGCCACTCCCCAGCGATATTGGATCGACTCTACAGAGTGGGTCATTGCTGGATAGACCACATCAGAGTTGTATATCTCGCTATTGGGTTTTGCCCAAGTGACTTCGGTTTGATTGAGCCTATGGGGAATCTCACCATAGGAAAGCTGATAGGTTCCAGCGAGTTCAACCGTATTTGCTGGAATAATCCGCACTGAAGCAATCGTCTTGCCCTGAGGCAGAATCACCCGTGAATAAATATAGGGCACCTCAGGTTCAGTGGGCACTGAATGGGTGGGGGCACTACCGGCCCGACAAAATTGGGTTGCAACACCATTCATTTTTTGATAGTTTGTTGCTTCGAAGGTAAGGTCCGGTACTTTATACTGGAGGTTTATGACCTCACTGTTCTGGTTTGCTACCTGTACTAAAACATCTTTTGCATTGGCATCATCAGCTATGTGTGCTGCTGCAGATTTCCAAGTCGCAAAGGTTGAATGATGTAAAAAAAGAATAGAAAAGGACAGAAAAAGAAACGTATGGACGCACCTCTTATACATAGGGCCTCCCCTTTGAGTTAAAGCGTTTAAATGTGAAATCTTTTGGGTATCCACCCCCCAAATTGACTATTTGTTTATAATAATAATAAATCCTAATATGTATTGCAAAAAAAAGTGCATATTATTCAAACATTCTTCGTTTTACAAAATGCTATAAAAAAAAGCCCGTCTTAAAAAAAAGACGGGCCTTCCCTTCAAAACTGAGTATAGAAAAACTATTTATTTACAATTCGTAAGGTTTTACTGAAATCAGCAACCTCCATCTTCACCAGATATAATCCTGAAGCCAAGGCAACTCTGTTCGAAAGTGCCAGAGAGTATCTGCCTGGTGCCTTGTGGCTGTTGACTAGTGTACGCAGCATTTTGCCCTGCACATTGTACAGCTTAATACTTACATGCTGTTTTGCATTACTCTGCATTGCAGGAATCTGATAGAAGAGACGGGTATTGTTATACTGCATACCATAGGAAGTAACCATACTGAGCGGATTGATAATTGGGTTCGCGTCAACCTTGAAAGTACAAGCGACCTTTGTGGGTGACTGAATGTCCGCTGAGTTATGAGTTATAACAAGATTGTCTTTGTGCTCGCCATTGGGGATACCCTTGGAATCAAAGGTCACCTTAAGGGTTACACTCTGGTTACCATTAACAGTACCTTCCGTGGTGTTAACCGATAACCAGTAACCAAGACCAGAATTGGACTGGTTGGCATTCAAGGCGTTGGGTGTACCACTTGAACCAGCACCCCAGTCATCCTTGCTGTCTTTGTCATCATTTCCTTTTCTGTAAACATAGTCCTGATTCAGAGCAACGCCACCGCCATTCCAGGAGGTTCCGGCAGGAGGGTTGTCATTGTTACCGGCACTCTTGACAAAGTCAAGGCCAGTTCCAGCAGGATTGACAAGTGCAACGGAGAGTTCAGTGGTTCCCTGATCCCAATACATATTACTGCCAACGTACAGGACGTTCGGTCCAGTCTGTCCATTGTCATCCATAAGCACAACGGTTGCGCCGGATTTAAGGGTAAATCCATCCTTAAAGGTATACTCACCGGAGGTGTTCTGATTGTCTTTCCACACGACCTTATAGCCAGCCATGTCCTGATCCGCCCCACGGTTCCAAAGCTCTAATCCATCATAGGTTGCATCGACACTCACATAGAGTTCATTGATCATGATCTGAGCACCGGCACCGGGAATGGCTATTGAGTAGGTAAGTTTTCCCTTACCTTTGTTCTCAATCTTTAAGTCCTTGACCACCTTCTGATTTGAGCCAGCCTGAGCCGTAAGTGATCCAGGATTGAGCGCAATCACCGCTTTTTGCATAATAGAGAAAATACCCGAGGTTCCAATGAGATTTCCACCAACCGCAGAAACCTTGACCATGCACTTATCCGATTCATCAATGTCCGGTGCAGTCCATTCATAGTTGTTATTATTGGCTACGGATGCAACGATAGTTTTGTAGGTGCTACCGCTGTCAGCGCTGTACTCAATTTTTACATTGGCGACATTGGCACCACCACCGGTTTCCCACTGAACGGCAATCTTATCACCGGGATAGTACTTGCCACCCTCTGGTTTGATAACTGAAAGAAAGGGACCAATGTTTACCGGAAGCATCTCTGCAGCAGCATCACCCATAATGTTGTAGACTTCAAAATAGGTCTTTTTGGAGCTGTTGTTTGCCATTTTACCAGCCATAAGGGAGGCACCCACCGATGTCTGCGGATCACTGCTGTCAAAGATACCATCAAAGATACCCTTTTGAACATTTTCATCAGGTGTCCAGGTAGTTGAGATTGATGAACCAATGGCAACCACCGACCCACCTTTACCACGGATACAGGATTCAGTAAAACACTCACCCCGTGAATAGGTGCCGGAGAGACAGCAGAATCCATATTGGAATCCGTAGGATGTTGTGTTGGTAAGTCGCTTCATGTCGGTACCACTGAGACTGAAATCACCTGCACCCCAGGAGGTTTGCGAACCATGGGCAGAATAGAAGTTGAAAATAACGCCATCGTTTAGTCTCTTGGTAAAGGCACTCTCGGAGATAGAGTTATTGTGACAGTAGAACTTGACATTTTGATATTCACCAAGGTACTGGTTAATACAGTAATTATGGGTACGCTCTGCAACCTGCCAGTAAGTGCGGTCTTCACCAGCAAGCCAGGAGTTCACCTTGTCAATCTTACCTAAATTGTTTTCCATAAAAATTGTCTTTTTTACGACATTGCTAAGCTCGGTTGCACTGGCAACCGAAAATCTACCTAGTAATACCTCTGGGTAGTAGTCGCTATCAGTACTGGAGTAATAGAGATCTGTAAGTCTGCTACTACCTGGAGAACCTGGAATATCACCAACATCACCAACTAAAAGCACATAGGAGGGCTCTGGATTAAGACCTTGGATGTAGCTATCAACTTGAGAAGCGCTGCTTCCTGTTTGACTGGTCGTAACCATCTTTACATTAAAACGGTTCTTTCTAAAGTTGACAAACTCAGAAAGGTTAGATTCAAACTTTGGCGCTGTGATGATCACGTAATCATCAGGAAGCGGTCTTGATGCTACCGGTGTTACCGCATCAGCAGAGTTTGCCAATACATAATTTAAGAGATTGGCAAAGACCTTTGAATTGACATCCCTCGGTAAAATTTTAGCTCCTGTTTTAATTTTGAGGGTCAGCTTTTTAGTAAGCGTTAACTCGTTGGTTGCAGGATTGTACGCTACGGGATTGATCTGGATAGAAGCACAGGGTACACCACGAATCATGAAAGTCTCTGATGTGGCTGCAACTGGTGCTTGTGTTCCAGAGGTAGCATAGTACTGCCGATCTATTGAAAGAAACCGGTCTGCTTCGGTTTGTGATTTTAACCAAGGCTCCTGGGCTGGAAAAATTCTATTGGCGGTGACAACCTTCTCTACAACTTGATCAACAACCTCAATTGCCGGTGCCTGATCTTTTGCTGCTATAGCCATGTAAAAAGAGTAAAAAGGTAATTCCGGCTTTCCAACCTCTTCGGTTATACCATAATCTTCAACATAGAGGCGGGTAAAGGTTTCCGCGGCATAACCACGACGAGCAGTAATACCAAAGGTATCAACATCAAATGTCTCCACTTCAGGAAGTTCAAACTCAACGAGGTAGCCATCACTTCCCTGTTGCAAATGTACTGCTGATTTCCCCCAAATTGTGATTCCCCCAATGATAATAAGAAGCCCCACTAAACATGATTTTAGCTTCATCTTATTCCTCCCCTTCACGGATTTAAATGTTAGAAGTTTGTACTATTTTGGTATATCGTTTAAATGAAAATAAGAAGGAATGAATTCTTTCTGCCCTCAAGAATATTCCTATTCCTGTTAATTCCGAGAAAATTACTGTGTTGTAACTGAGTATACCTCTATATGTAATCCACCCCATGGTTTAAATATAAGGTATCAGGAGCATCTAATAAAGATAGTCCTATTTATCTATTTAATATATCACGATTTTTTAAATGGTGCTTAAAAAAGTAGAGGATTATTTAATTTTTTTTTAAATTATATTGGAAATTGCACATATTCACGAATATATGTGGGATATTCGTAACGCAATGACACCTACAATAGTGGATAAATGGCTGATTTAAAAGAGAGGCCCAAAGAAAATACTTTCTTTAGGCCTCAGTTGGAAATAGAATTGCACTTACTTGTGCACTATTCTAATTGTTTTTGTCAAATTCCTAAACTGTATAGTGGCCAGGTACACACCGGACGCCATTGGTATTGAGTTAGCTCTAAGTTTTACGCTATAAAGGCCTGGGCTTTTCATAGTGTCTACTGGTTTGGCAATCATTTTACCTGATACTGTATACAGCTTAATAGTAACCTGATCTTTAAGGACACCCGTTGCCTTTGGCACCTGGAAAAAGAGCCTCGAATGGCTATACCGCAGATCCAAAGAGTAAAAATGCTGATTAGGTAACACAATTGCATTGGCATCTACTAACAATTCACAGGGAACTTTTAGCGGAGAAGCAATATCTGCTGCATTATGGGTAACAATGATGGTGTCCTGATAAGCTTGTCCCGTTTCCAATCCAGAGGCTTTAAAGGTCACAGTGATTTTAAGGTTTTTTTGACCATCCACAGCACCTTCGTCAGGAGAGAGGGAAAGCCAATGCTCCGGGCGTTGAGCAAGGGATTGTCCTGGATTCATCCCGTGGACCGTTCCAGAAGATCCTGCAGTCCAGTCTTGAGCATCATCACCATCTTGATTACGAGTGCGAAACACATAGTCAGCAGAAAGCGCCACGCCAGTACCACTCCATGCCGTACCTGTTGGTGGTGAGTCATTGTTGCCCGAACTCCGAACAAAATCAACTCCCTTACCTTTATCATCTATAAGAGCGATTGAAAGTTCTGTACCTCCCTCGCGGTTCCAAGCAGCATTTACTCCCATATAAAAGGTCGAATCATTGGTGTCACCATTGTCATCGGTTATTACAATTGTCCCACCTGATCGAAGGGTTATATTGGAAAAGGTGTAGCTGCCTGAGGTTTGCACATTATCCTTCCACTCGACTTTCCAACCATTCAGGTTTACTTCGGGGCCCCGGTTCCACAATTCAAGGCCGTCAAAAAAAGCACTTTGCGAGACGTAGAGCTCGTTAATCATGACAGCGCTAGCACCAGCGGGCATAGCAGAAAAGGTGAGGGTTCCTTTGCCGGTATTCTCTATGGTTAACTCTTTGGTAACGGTCTGTCCTACCATTGCCTGTGCTGATAGCGTGGCTGGAGTGATGCTAATTGCAGCCTTTTGCACAATAGAAAAGAGACCGGAATACCCAATGAGATCACCACCAACTTGGGAAACCTTCATTAGGCACAGCTTTGATTCAGCAATGTCTGGGACGGTCCAATTGAATTGACTGTTATTGGGAATAGAGGCTTCAATAGTTGTATAGGTGCTCCCACTATCGGTACTGTACTCAATCTTGACATTCTGTACAGAAGCGCCACCACCGGTTTCCCACTCGACAAGAAGCTTGTCACCCACATAAAAAATACCCTCAGTTGGTTTGACAACAGAGAGATAGGGTCCAATGTTGACAGGAAGCATCTCTACTGCAGCGTCACCCATGATATTGTACACCTCAAAATAGGTCTGCTTGGAGCTGCTATTGGACATTTTCCCAGCCATAAGTGATGCACCAACCGAGGTCTGGGGATCACTACCATCAAAAATAGCATCAAAGATTCCCGTTTGAACATTTTCATCGGGGGTCCATGTTGTAGAGATACTGGCTCCTATAGCCACAACAGAGCCACCCTTAGCTCGAATTGCCGACTCGGTAAAACATTCATCGGTGGAGTAGGTTCCGGTAAGACAGCAAAAACCATAGAGAAAGTTGTAGTGCGTCTCATTGGTCAATGCCTTAAGATCGCTTCCCCGGAGAGTAAAATCTCCAGGAGCCCAGGCAGTTTGCAGTCCATGAGCTGAATAGAAGTTGTAGATTACTCCATTATTCAATGCGTCGATAAAATCATTTTTGGCGATAGTTCTATTGTGGCAGTAAAACTTTAGGTTCTCATAGTCTCCCAGATAGTTGTCGATACAATAGTTGTGTGTCCGCTCAGCAACCTGCCAATAATTACTATCCTCACCTGCTAAAAAGGAGTGTCGCTTCTCAATTTTGCCAAGATTGTTCTCCATGTATATAGTTTTGTGCACCACATTGGCAAGTTCGGTTGCATCAGTCACCGAAAAACGACCAAGCAATAGATCCGGATAGTAATCACTATCAGTTGACGAATAGTAGAGATCAGTTAAGCGACTACTTCCCTCAGAGGCAGGAATCTTATCAACGTCTCCAACCAAAAGAACGTAGGCCGGTGTTGGACTCACTCCCTGAATATAATTATCAATCTGTGAAGCGCTGCTTCCTGTTTGACTGGTGGTAACCATCTTGACATCAAAACGTTTTTTCCTGAAGTTGACAAACTCTGACAAATTTGATTCAAAGCTTGGATCAGTAATAATAAGATAGTCATCCGCTTTTTTTGTCGATCGTGGCGTGGCAACAACATCATAATGGTTTTTCAATGAGTATCGCAACAGTCTCTCAAACACTGAAGATTGCACAGTATGAGTAGCAATATGAGCTGATGGAGTAATCTGTAATCGCATTTTTTTTGTAATAGTCAATCTATTTTGCCGTGGATTATAAGTAATGGGATGTATTTGTATATAAGCGCAGGGCACGCCACGAATAGTAAAAATATCCGTTGTAAAAGCAACAGATTTACGAACCCCAGTACCCGCGTAATAGCTTCGATCTATTGAAAGATAGCGTTCTGAGACACTTTGACTTTTATACCATGGTTTCTGCGCAGGGAAAACCTTGTTGTTCAGTGCAATGGTTTCAACCTCAGACTCAATCACAGAAATAGTGGGCGCATGGCTATCCTTTGCGATTCCCAGGTAGAATGAGTAAAATGGTAAGGCCGGCTTACCGATCTCTTCTGTGATCTCATGGCCATCAACAGTAATTCTGCTAAATCGTTCAGCTTGATATCCCCGTTTAAGAGAAAGACCCAACGTATCAACGTCCTCTAAAGCAACATCGCCAATCTCAAATTCAACTACATAACCACCTCTTGTTTTGCCAATCTCAAAGGATGTAGTAACCCCCAGCGCGCTCCATCCATACAACAATACAAACAATCCTGTCCAAACCCATCTCAACATAGTATCCTCCAACGCTTGGGTCTTCATAAAAATTATGCGCTTAAATTAAATGTGCCAATCAATTGAAAATTATTTTGTACCCCAGCAACTTATGTGCATAACATTCTTACAAATAACAATATCGACAAATAATGTCAGGGCATTTATTAAAATATATGAATTAATACTAATTAATATAGCACAATATCCATAAATAGGTAAAAAAGATTCAAAGATTGTTACATTTTACCCAAGATTTGTAGATTTTTCAAGCACTATTATTATTAGCGTGATAAAGCAGATAGATTTTGTGAGTGGTGTAACGAAGAACATCTATGCTCAGAGTAATCAATGTTAAAAAAAACCGTTGAGCTAATCAACACATAGCAAAAAGGGGAAGCGTACCAAGGATTGCTTCCCCTTTAATCTAATCAAGAAATAGCGGCTTTAGTGCCTTTTTCCCTTTCCACAATGCTTTTTATGATATTTTCCCATCATCTTCATCATCCCCTCTTTACTTAATAGCTTTTTAAACTGTTCTTTGTTCAGCACCTCTTTAACTTTTAAAAAATGGACCATTCTCTTTTTAGAGAGCTCTCCATGGAGCTTGCCAATTTCGACAGAAAAACCGTCCAAAACCGATTTAGAGGGTTTCTCCTTAAGGAGTTCAGTCTTTACTTTATCGCGAACCTTTTTTACTTCTGCATAATGAAGCACACGCTCCTTTTTCGCATCCAACTTTAAAAGTTGCAACTTGGTCTGCTGATCATCGGTCAGGCCAAGCTCCTTGATAAACTCCCGATGCTTCCCATGGCAACCCATATCACCACAATCGGGTTGTGCATTGGAGCCAGCGACTAGTATAAGCACAAGGACACTAAGAATTGTTAAAAAACGAGAGTTCATTTGAACCTCCTTGAAATAATGTTAAAGTAAGCTTAAATCAATAAAAGTATACATCTCAAAATCCTGATCAATATATTCAGGGGAAAAGTAATCGAAGGTTAACACTGACTCCTCCTGGACGATAGTGGAATCAGTGACCCCATTCTCTTCAACTCCATTGAGAAGGTCGACAAAGGCAAAATAGGCCTCAACTTCTTGAAGTTGTTCACTGGCCGCAACAAGAGCATTTTCTCTCCTAGTCCGCTGGACCTGGACCATTGCTACCACACCGAAGACAATAAGCAAAGATGCTGCAATAGCAAAGTAAGAGCGTAAAGAGTGTCTCTTTTTTTCGACCTTTTCTTCGATCTTAGGAAAGATATCCCCCGGTAACTCCGGAACTTCAGCCATTTTTTTATAAAAAAATTCATTCTGATCCATATTAATATTCCTATATCAAAGTTAAGAAAACTGCTCAATTGGATTAAACAGCTCCTTGATCTGCAGTTTTAGTCGATGCAGCTGAGTGCGCAAAGCACCTGCAGATTGGCCTGTAATCTCAGCAAGCTCATCAAAGGGCACATCATTAACCTCACGGGCAACCAGTAAAAAACGATCTTTTCTTGAGAGTCCCCCAAGAATCTTAGACACCATATCACGGTCACTAAATTCACCCTCAAATGGAACATCTCTTTGGGAATCATCAATGGGTACCATGCGCTTTTGTTCTCTATTTTGCTTTATAAGATAGCCAACTGCCTCATTATAGGTTATGCGATAAAGCCAGGTTGAGAAATTGGATTGAAATTTAAAGGAAGTCAACACCGAATGAACTTTCACAAAGACATTTTGCATAACCTGTTTTGCCACTTCCTCTCTGCCATTCACTGTTCTAAAGATAACCTTCCATACAAAAGGTGCATACCAATCATAGAGTGCCCTAAAGGCTTTTTTCCTGCCCTTTTGGGCAGATGTTATTGTTAGCGTATCAATTTCTTTCATAATTCTTTTAATTAGATTATCCAATTGGGAAGAATGTTACAAAAAAGTATTTGCCCGGATCATTTAATTGCATAAAGTGCCTCAAGGAGGCTCAAAATTCATATCTTGTTAATAGGGATTTTATTACCTTTTTTATATTTAAAATAGCTAAAAATTTTAAATTGAGTACCTTACCACGGCCATCTTGTTGATTGCTGGTTAGGATTGTTTCTAATATTTTCAACCCCTATTAAAGGTTTTTTTTACACCTGTCGATACAATAAATAAGCAATTATATTGAAATACATTCATTACAGGGAAGTAATGGTAAATCAGGGATGATGCAATGAAAATGCAAGAGAGAAATCCAGCAATCCGACAGGGGCAGTTCCTCTGGATGGATGATCCAGAGAGAAAACAGTACATCGCCTCCCTCAAAAAAAAGATCAGTGATGGGTTTTATAGTTCGGAAAAGGTAATTTCTGGTGTTGTTGATGAAATCGCTCCTATTCTCCATGAGATTGCTGGTCAAGAATAGCTATTGTCTCTGCACCGAGTCCAACCAAATATCGTAAAAATTATACCATTGATAGGGGTGCTTCTTTACCTCTTCTTCTAAAATTGCTAAATAGGTTGTCATAGCCTGTTGGATTGCAGCTTCCATACCATTTTCTTTATCTGGCTCAATCCTAATTGGATCGTATGCTTTAAAGGTGTACTTAAACAAACCTGCTTTTAAGGCAAAAACAGGGATCAATGGGGCCTTGGTTATCGCGGCGATCTTAAATGGTCCAGAGGGAAACTCAGCATCATGATTAAAAAAAGGAAGAACCTCAGTCTTGCCTGCAAGCACCCGATCACCATGGATACAGACAAGCTCATTTCGTGCAAGAGCCGCTTTAATTTCAATAATAAACGAAAGTGCATCCTCTTTTATCACAATTGTCTTAAAGCGTCTCTGTTCTATAGAGTTTTTATACACCTCTTTGATATGATGGTACTCGTTGTCAAGCATCACCGCATTGACTGGGGCGCCATAATAGTCGAAAAGCGAACTGCCACCAACCTCCCAATTGCCAATATGGGCAGAGAGTAGTATACCACCCTGTCCCTGCTTGAGACAGTCGGAAAGACACTCTTTGTTGATCAGAGAGAAGGAGAAGGGGTGTCTCTTTTTAACTGAAAAGGTCACTCGATCAATAATACTGGTACCAAAGGCAAAGAAGTGTCGCTGAAGATGAAAAAGGTTTCCCTTAGAAAGTCCAATCCGTAATCGAAATTTTTTTAGGGCATGAATACTTTTTTTATCAGCCCAAGAATAATATAAAGAAACAAAAAATAGCAGCAGATAAGCGGGAATCGGTCCAACAAAAGTTATAAGCTTGACAAAGATTAGGTTGCCTAAATAGCTCCCCTTTCCTCTTCCATCCCATTTATTGTCTGAAGTCATGCTAATTTATTTCTGTTTGTATTAGTTATCACCGATGATGTAAAAACCATCTCTTAAAGACATAAAATATATTCATTGAAAAACTAATAAACCAGGGTATCTAGTAGACTTGAGGAACACATATCATGGGGAAAACAATTACAGAATTTCTATTTTTCTCAGATCGAATTTCAGCTCAATCTATCGAATTAGATCTTGAAGAGACTCGTCATCTTACTGATGTTCTCCGCATTATACCCAAAAGCCGGCTTTCTGTCACTGACGGAAAGGGATCTCTGTTCCTCTGTGAGTTTACTGTGCGACACAAAAAAGGCTGTACGCTCACAATCCTAGAGCAAAAAAAACAACCCCAAAACTATCCTCACCTTGACCTTTTCCTTGGAGTACCTCAACGAGACGCTTTTGAGATGGCGCTTACCCTACTTCCTCCACTAAGTGTAGCTAAAATAGTTCCGCTATTGAGTCAACATTGCCAGAAAATAAAATGGACCACTCAATTTGATAAATATTATCCCCGGTTTTATAGAAAAATAGTTTCGGCAGCCAAGCAATCCTGGAATTGCTGGTTTACTGAACTTGCACAACCAGCTCCCATTGTGGAAGACCTGTTTAATGAGTATGATTTACTGCTTGTTGCTGATGTACAAGGACAGTCTCTGGATTCATTATTACCAAAGGGTCAATCACCAGAGCGTATTGGCTGCCTTATTGGCCCGCCAGAGGGTTTTTCTTCAGAAGAAATCATCCTATTCCAAAGCAAAGCAGCCCGGTTAGTTAAGCTGGGAGGGAAACGACTACGCACAGAACTTGCAGCAACCGTACTTGCCGGTACTATTACACAGACCTACCTTTAGAACACCGGGTTATCGAGCATTTGGTAAAACCTCTTGAAGCGCTTCCAAAACAACCGATTCATCGACATCGTCAAATACAGCTGAAACACCAGGCTTCACCGGCAAGACAAAACGAATCTTTCCCGAACGAACTTTCTTGTCGGAGAACATATGGTGGTAGAGTTTTTTACTCTCCAGAGGTGCTGGAAGTTTTGGTAACGCGGGCAAAGAAAGGATTGAGTCGAAAGTATTGCTTGCACGGGAGGAGATGTGTCCAACCTTTTGACTCGCTTTTACGGCGCAAAGGATTCCCCAGATAACAGCTTCGCCATGCATGAGACCCTTATAGTTGTAAAAGCGTTCTAGGGCATGCCCAAAGGTGTGTCCCAGATTTAAAAGTGCTCTTTTTCCCGCCTCTCGTTCATCCTCAGACACGACCTTGGCCTTTATCTTGACACTCCGTACAATAGCCTCACAAAGAATATCCTTTTTTCGCGAAACAATTGCCTTGTGATTTGTACGTATAAAATCAAACATCGACTTTCCACCAATAAAGGCATATTTATAGACCTCCCCATAACCGGCTAGAAATTCTTGCTTCGGTAAGGTCTTGAGAAAAGTGGTATCGATCCAAACAAGCTGGGGTTGGTAAAAGGCACCAATAAGATTCTTTCCCTGCGCATGATTGATCGCTGTCTTGCCGCCAACACTGGAATCAACCATTGCCAAAAGCGTTGTTGGCACTTGCACATAATTGACGCCACGCAAAAACGCTGACGCGGCAAAACCAGATATATCACCTACAACACCACCACCAAAGGCAATAAGAACGGTATTTCGATCAAGACGCTTTTTTAATAGAAAGTCCAAAATGGCTTTCCAGGTCTTAAAACTCTTATGCACCTCTCCATCTTCAATTAAAAAGGTTTGCAAGGGGAGTGCGTCACCCCATCGTTTTATGGTTTTTTGATAGAGTTTGGCAATCGTTGTGTTGGTAATGACAACAAAACTGCTCTTGGGAAATCTTTTTTTTAGTACCTCAGTAAAACGTTTCTCTTCGTTCACATATATTGGATAGGAACGTTCCTTCAAGTCTATAGTAATTTTCATTGGATCAATCCTTGTCCTATCTTATTTACTTATCATTAATTGTAATAGCAGCACCTAATTGAGAAAAACTCTCCACAAAACCTGGGTAGGTAACTGATGCTGATTCTGCAGTGTCAATGATCGTTTCTCCAGAAGAAATTAAACCTGCCAAGGCTAAGGCCATAACTACTCGATGATCATCATGTCCATTCACTTGCGTTCCCACAAGAGAGCTTTTTTTAATAATCAGGCCATCCTCAAGCTCCTCAATAGCAGCACCCATTTTTGATAACTCCCCAGACATAACGGCAATACGATCGGTCTCTTTAATCCGTGCCTGCTTTACATTAACAATTCGCGTTTCACCTAAGGCATGACAACCCAAAACAGAGAGTGCCGGAAGCGCATCGGGCATTGTGTTCAGATCAATTGTCGCTCCTTGCAGCTGATTGTCGCAGGAAACCACAGCGCTATGGTGCTTTCGCTTTACAGTAACCCCCATGCGCTCTAACGCAGAAAACACCTCTTTGTCACCCTGAGGATCACTAAAGTCAATGTTTTCTAAGGTCACCGGACCTCCAGTTAAGGCAGCTACCACTGCACCAAAAGTGGCCGAGGAGAAGTCGCCGGGGATTCGCTCGCGTATAGGCTGGTATGACTGCCCGCCTTCGATAAAAAAGGTAGCAAAATCATCGGACACTCTATAAGAGATGCCCATTTTATCAAGCCACCATAAGGTAATTTCCACATAGGGTCGCTCATGAAGGTCTTCAACATGTATGATGGTATCCTTTGGAGCCAAAGGCAGGGAAAGCAAAAGGCTTGAGAGAAATTGGGAGGTCACCCCACTAACCCTCGTTGTGCCACCAACAACTGGCCCCTGAATAGAAAATGGTATGTCTTGGTCATTCTGCTCGATTGTAAAGGAGGCCCCTAAATCTTGTAGGGCTTTAAGAAGCGGTTTCATAGGTCGTGTTCGTAAAGAGTGGTCCCCATCAAATTGACGAGGCCTTGCACCTAATGCTGCAGCAGAAGCAAAAAGCCGGGTGCCGGTTCCACTGTTACCCAGAAAGAGCGCCTCAGAACCATGATCCAATTTCCCACCCGTTCCTGCAACTGTCAAGGTGGAGCCAGAGAGGGCGCATTCCGCTCCCAATCCTTTAGCTGCATCCAGGGCAGAGCGTCCATCTCCCTCTAAAAGACACTCCTCAAGAATCGACTCTCCCTGTGCCAATGTGGCAATCAGAAGTGCACGAATCGTGTGCGATTTGGAGGAGGGGACGATCAGGGTTCCTTTGACTGACGATTGATTAACCTTCCATTGCATAGTACTTGTAACTTCCTTGTATTAATGTAATCAATTATACCTGATTGCTTAGCTTAGAGTGGTTTGAATGATTTTAATTGCAAGGATGCTATTAAGACATCATGAGAAGTACTACTTGATTAAAGCTTGTAACTCCTCTAAAACAAAGAGATCCGGAGAGACCTCCTGTCCAGTCCAGTATGTAAACGATTCTAATCCCTGATAGAGAAGCATGCCAAGTCCGTTTTGTGCTATACATCCTGCTCTCTTTGCATGTTGCAGAAAGAGTGTTTCAGCAGGATTATAAATGGTGTCAAACACCACCATGTTATCGTCAAATGCCTCTTTTGGTAAGGGTGAAGCATCTACATCAGGATGCATGCCAACGGATGTTGTATTGACACAAAGAGTGCACGAAGCAAGCGCTTCTTTACAAGCAGTTGTATCGAAGAGTGCTGTATGACAGGTAACACTTGTCTTTTTCTTGATCTCTTCGGCAAGTGCACTAATCCGTTCATGGTTTCGACCAATTAAGGTTAAGCGCTCGATATTCTTTGTTAATATACAGGAAAAGGCTAAGGTCCGAGCAGTTCCTCCATTTCCTAGTATAACAACAGAGCCACCAGTCACATCATGGTCAATATCTTGAAGGGCACGAAAAAAGCCGTCCGCATCGGTTGATGTTCCATAGAGTAATCCCTCGCGAACATACAGGGTGTTGACTGCCTCAATATGCATTGACAATTCAGAAAGGACATCACAATAGGGAAGTACTGACTTTTTATAGGGGATCGTCACATTGGCTCCGGCAAAATCAAAGGCACGAAGTGCATGCAATGCTGTGTGTAAGTCTTTCTGATCGACACGAAGCGGGATATATACGTAGGGAAGATCAAGTTTTGCCAGCGCATGATTTTGAAAGAGGGGAGAGAGCGAGTGAGCAACAGGATTGCCCAGAAGTCCAATAAGTTTTGTATTTCCGCGAATTAATTGTGTTTCCATAGTTACTTCTGTTTAAGAAAAGTTTTAATCCTGTTTCGACCGGCCCGTTTAGCTCGATATAGAGCAATATCTGCCTCCTCAACGATCTCCTGTGGTTTCTGGTGATCTGCACGAAATGTTGTTATCCCACAGGACACAGAGAGACGCTCACCAGGTAATTGCTGCTCATTGACAAAGCGAAAATCGAAGACCGCCTTTCGGGCATTGTCAGCAATACGCACGGCCTCCTGCATATCACAATCGGGAAGAAGAATGGCAAACTCCTCACCTCCATAGCGACACACCGTAGCATTTGAACCACAGACTGCATGAAAAATATTGACTGTCTGAATAAGCGCAATATCACCCTTAATATGACCGTTGATATCATTGTACGCTTTAAAATGATCCAAATCAAACATGAGCACCGCAAAGGTTTTGCTAAACATTTTCGCAAAGGTAAATATTCTTTTTAGCTCACCATCAAAAAAGTGCCGGTTATAGGCACGGGTAAGATCATCAGTAATTGCACGGCTGGCCGTATCAGCATACTCATTGGCATCAATAATTTTGGGATTAAACACACGCCTTTTAATGTTGATGTAATAGTCCAGAGAGGCAACATGAATACCGATATTTCGATTAAGCTTTGCGCTCATGTCTTGCTTATGTTTGAGGATTTCGTGCCAATCTCGCGCAGCTTCCTCC
Source organism: Chitinivibrionales bacterium (assembly GCA_028278335.1). GTDB lineage: Bacteria > Fibrobacterota > Chitinivibrionia > Chitinivibrionales > JANQEN01 > JANQEN01. Next base: position 19,445 of record JANQEN010000093.1, read on the forward strand.
TCGGGAAGTCTGATCTGGACCAGAGCAAAAATAATGTCATGGTAATAGGTACCACTCTTTTTACCGATAAGGTCCTTGGTACTCTCATCACTTTGAACATGGGACGCTAAATCACCACTGGCTATCTCAATCTCTTTTGTGTGAAGGAGTTTCTTTAAATTATCAATCTCGTTGATACTGACACTCACCGGCTTAAGCTCATCAAGATTCATACCACTCTTTTTTGAAATTTCCGAATCGGTCACCAGGCTCTTTTCGAGCTCCTGAAAGGAGATGTTTTTATTAAAACGATTGGTATCGTCTTCGGAAGGAGAGTTATTGTCCTTTATTGGGGTATCGGCCATTCTCTTGCTACTTCACTTAATTGTTTAAATTGAAAAGCTCTTAGACTATTACTACTTTTTATCCTTAAAAAATAAGTCATATCCCATTATAACACTATATATAAAAAAACTTTTTCTCTTGCCAAACATAAGGACCAATATTTATAATTACTGTAATGAATACAGTATTACTTCACAGCAAAAAAGACAATCTTGGTTCGATTTTAAAGACCTATCGAGAGAAAGTTGGCTTCACTCAAGCTAGTGTTGCCAAGAAGGCTGGGATCTCTGTGAGCATGTTGAGTCAAATCGAGCGATCAGCTGTCTCTCCCTCGATCGATACATTATTTAAAGTGTGTGATGCTTTAGGAGTTGACATTCCCCATCTTTTTAAGACCCTCACCAGCGATAAGCACGTGCGAATAACCCATGAAGGCCAACGCACTACAAATTTAAAAGACGGTGTACAATATGAACAATTGGCCATAAGTGGCCATTCACTCTATCCCGTGGAAATGTTTATGTTAACCCTTGCACCGGAACAATCAGCTGGATTAACCCGGAGAGGGCATGAAGGAGTCGAGATTGGGTATGTGCTCAAAGGGACTGCGCAGCTAATCATCAATGAAAAGGAATACAAACTGAAAAAGGGAGATAGTGTAACCTTTCACTCCTCCTTTCCTCACCGAATAAAAAATTGTGGTGATGGTGAATTTTGTGCCATATGGAACGCCATGCCACCAAGAATGATGTAAAAGGAGATTATATGGGAAAAACAATCACAGAAAAAATATTCGATGCCCATTGCGTGGATGAGCCTTTTTCAGGAACAAAGGTTCTCTCCTTAGATGCGGTATTATGTCATGAAATAACTACACCAATTGCTATCACCGACCTCATGAAGCGTGGCAAAGATCGCGTTTTCGATCCTACCAAAATTAAGGCGGTCATTGATCATGTGACGCCATCAAAGGATAGCAAAAGTGCAACCCAGGCAAAGATCCTTCGCGATTGGGCTCATCGCAACAATATCACAGACTTCTTTGATATTGGCGCCAATGGTGTATGTCATGCACTCTTCCCTGAAAAGGGATTTATCCGCCCTGGCTATACCGTGATTATGGGTGATAGCCACACCTGCACTCACGGTGCTTTTGGTGCCTTTGCTGCGGGAGTCGGTACGACAGATCTCGAAGTTGGCATTTTAAAGGGAGTATGTGCCTTTCGTAAACCAGAGACTATTAAAGTTGAACTCTGTGGTTCCCTTCAAGAGGGAGTATATGCAAAGGATATTATCTTAGAGCTTATCCGTCAGTTAACGGTTAATGGTGCTACAGACCACATCATAGAACTGCATGGTCCTGTGGTGGAAGCTATGGATATGGAAGAACGCATGACGCTCTGTAATATGGCCATTGAAGCAGGCGGCACCTCAGGTGTCTGTATGCCAGATATGAAAACGGTAGAGTACTTATGGCCCTTTATCAAAGATGATTATGAGAGTAAGGAGCAGGCTACTCAAGCCTTTACACAGTGGCACTCTGATTCGGATGCATCCTATGCGAAAACCATTACTCTGGATGTCTCCACCTTAGAACCGGTGGCAACCGATGGGTTTAAACCAGACAATGTTAAGAAAATTAAAGAGCTTGGTGCAAGAAAAATCGATCAGGTCTATATTGGAAGCTGCACCAATGGTCGTATTTCTGATTTACGTATTGCCGCAACAATCGTTTCTGGAACAGCACTGGCCCCGGGTGTTCGGGGAATTGTAAGTCCGGCCACCCCAGCGATTTACAAACAGGCTATGGAAGAGGGACTTCTTGCTTCATTTATCAATGCAGGCTATTGTATTACTAATCCAACCTGTGGTGCCTGTCTTGGTATGTCAAATGGTGTGTTAGCTGAAGGAGAAGTATGCGCTTCGACAACTAACAGAAATTTTAACGGTCGCATGGGTAAGGGTGGTATGGTCCACCTGATGAGCCCGGCCAGCGCGGCTGCCAGTGGGATCAACGGTTACTTGACCGATCCACGAGACGTATAATTTGTAAAGATTATTAAAACCTATTTTAGGAAGGATATAATTATGAAATCATTTGGAGGTCCTCTGCTTTTTCTGGATCGTTCAGATATCAATACAGACGAAATAATCCCAGCAAAATATTTGACCGAAGTCTCAAAAGAGGCATTAAAACCGCATCTATTAGAGGATTTAAAGCTTGAAGGTTTTGATCCTTCGGCACCCTCCATAAAAGAGGCAAGGGTAGTTGTTACTCGCTCCAATTTTGGCTGCGGTTCATCCCGCGAACATGCCCCTTGGGCTTTGGAGGTTAACGGCATCACCGCTGTGATTGCAGAGAGTTTTGCTCGCATTTTCCGACAAAACATGTTTAACTGTGGCATGTTAGCCATTGAGCTTGAAAAAGAGACTTTGGACAAACTGTTCTCATTACAAAGCAAAGAGGGACTTTCTTGCGAAATTGACCTTGAAAAATCGCAGATTCAATGTTTAGAAAATGGAACCGTTATCTTTAGCACATCTTATTCTGTAGATGAGTTTGGTGCAACATTAGTACAAAGCGGTGGTTGGGTCGATTTTGCAGACTCTCGATACTAACCCCTTGACTTATTAGAAGGTGGCCAAGCGGCTTTTTTTGCACAGCCACCTTCTTGAGTTCCATCTGTTCATCAATCCCTTAAAAATCACTCGTGACTGCACTTTATGTTGAAAAGGGTAAAGATGTATACTATATTAATATTGAGACTTAGTCTCATTGTGCAGCTGATAATTCTCAATCTAATATTTTGCTATGAGTGAAACAAACCGTTCTGAAACAGATATCTTTATCCAACACTTACGGAAAAAGGGGCTTAGCTTTACAAAGCAGCGTAAGCTCATATTGGAACAGGTGTTTATAGACCATGATCATTTTGAGGCAGAGGACATAGTTGAAACCCTAAAACGTAACGGGAGCCGAGTTAGTAGAGCAACAGTCTATCGAACGCTTGCTCACTTAGAAGATTGTAAACTAATTCAAAAAGTCGATCTGGACCATGGGCACTCCCACTACGAGCATATCCTAGGACATGAACATCACGAACATTTATACTGTAAACAGTGTGGTACGATAATTGAATTCTCCAATCCCGAATTTGAAAATCAACTTTCAACAATAGCGCAATCCTTCAACTTTACGGTTACTGATCACAAGGTACTTATCTATGGACTCTGTGAGCAGTGTACCTAAATCACTATGGAACACACCGATTCAATCAATGATAATCTAACTACGAAAAAGATCATTATATTGGGTCATCCCAATACGGGAAAGAGCAATCTCTTTAATGTATTGACCGGTGATTATTCAATCGTAGCCAACTATCCCTTGACAACAGTAGAAGCACAAAAAGCCACTTGCACCATTCAGGGTCAACGTTTTGAAGTTTTTGACACACCGGGACTCCACTCTCTCTACATACACTCTGAAGAGGAACTTGCCATCAGAGATATGCTCTTTACAGAAAAGCCGGACCTCCTCATTCAATGCATTGACGCAAATCAAATAAAGCAATCGCTCACGCTAACCGCTGATTTATTAGAGCTTGACCTTCCTCTGATCATCGTACTCACCGCTGTTACTGAAGCAAAACGCAAAGGGATGTTGGTTAATATCGATTCCATGGCTCAAACACTTGACACACCGGTTATCCGCTTTACATCCATTAAGGACCGGCAAATCGATAAGCTCTCCAAGGCTATAATTGAAGCGCCCAAAAGCAAAACATGTTTAACCTACGGAGAAGCTATAGAAAATGCCATTAATGAAATCGAGACATCTCTACCTGAGACCACCTTAGGTAAACGTTCTATTTCAATTCTATTGTTAGAGGATGATCAAACTGTTGAGCCTCTTCTTACCGCACATGCGCCAACAGTGGATAGCAGGAAAATAACGACGCTTCGAGATTCCTTAAGCCACACAATCAATGCAAGTATTAGCCGAACTATTGCAAAGAAACAGAATCAGTGGGTAGACTATATCTTTTCCACGGTAGTTTCCCAACGAGATCAAAAGGGATCAAAAATATTAAAACAGTTTGCTCAGGCCTGTCGTCACCCAATTGTTGGCCCTCCCATTCTGATCTTCTTTATTGCCTTAACCTATTTTGCGGTTGTCCATGTGGCCGGATTTGTTGAAGGAACCATAAGCAAAACCATTGTTGATCCCTTAGTAGCACAAATCTCCCATTGGTTAACCATCCCTTGGATCGAAGCGTTTTTAGTTGGCGATTACGGCATTCTTACCCTAGGGCTATTTAATGCTTTTTGTACTGTTTTGCCAATCCTCTCAATCTTCTTTCTTATGTTTGGCATGCTTGAAGATATAGGATATATACCGAATCTCTGTGTATTGACAAATAGGCTCTTTAGCAAAATTGGCATCACCGGAAAATCTATCATGCCCCTGGTTCTTGGATTTGGCTGTAAAACCATGGCAACCTTGACAACTCGCGGCTTGTCTTCTTGGAAAGAAAAATATATTGCTATTTATCTTATTGCCTTTGCTATTCCCTGCTCAGCGCAGCTGGGGCTCAACATGGCCATCTTAGGCAAAACAGGAATCGGTGCTTTTATCATCGCCTTTTCTGCTCTGATTTTAGTTGAAATCTTGGCAGGGGCACTGCTCAATAAACTTATCAAGGATGATGGTCAGAGTGATTTTATCCAGGAATTGCCCCCCATCCGGATCCCCAATTTAAAAGCTATTGTTACTAAAACCTATTATCGTCTTTTATGGTTTCTTAAGGAAGCGGTGCCCATCTTTGTCATAGCCGCTGTGGTCCTCTTTTTTCTTGACAAATCAGGCGGCTTAGGCATACTTAAATCTGCTCTGCACCCAATAATAACCAACTGGCTGGGCCTTCCTATTGATATGGTAGATGCGCTTATTCTAACCATGGCCCGCCATGAAGCTGCAGCTGGATTAATTCTAAAAATGGTGAATGCCGGTGACTTGACTTATATACAAAGTATTGTTGCTGTGGTTATCACCACAATGTTTGTACCCTGCTTTGCAAACATTGTTGCAATGTGTAAAGAAGTTGGCTTAAAAACAGGACTTATTATGACCCTCATAATAAATGTCTCATCCTTTGTTCTTGCAGGATTACTTAATTGGTTGCTCATTGCCTTGTTATAAAGGAGCATTAATTTTGAAAAAACGTGATCAGGACGAATACTTAGAACAGCTATGGTATATGAAAGAGAATGGGTGTAGTGACATTGCTGTTCTTAAAGAAAATGTACACCTCGACTACACTGATACAATGGTCGACATATTAAAAGATAAAAGCTTTGTAAATCTTTCACGGGAATCACAAACCATCTCGCTTACCGAGAAGGGTGAAGTGTACGCACGGCAAGTCATTCGAGCACATCGCTTAGCTGAACGTTTGATAAGCGATGTCTTTGGTGGTGATTTTGAAACTGGTGCTGGAGAATTTGAGCATACCATAACACCAGCCCTTGTTGATGGTATCTGCACTTTACTTGGGCACCCACGGGAGTGCCCCCATGGTAAAAGAATTCCTAAGGGTGAATGCTGCAAACGCCTTGCCACTACTGCACAAACATCTGTCATTCCCTTGTCTGAGCTTACTGTCGGTCAATCAGCTAAAGTTTCCTATGTACAGTGTAAAAGCGATCAACAAATGCACCGTCTTCATGGTTTACAGATTCGTCCAGGAGTTTTAGTCAAATTGCATCAGAAGTATCCTACTATTGTTATTGAGTGTGAAAATATGAGCATCGCCCTTGACGAGGAGGTTGCCTCAAACATCAAAGTATGGACAACCGACGAGATAATGACTCAGCAGGGTAGTCAAAAGAGAGGTACTGGGCTCTTTGCAGGGCTTGGTGCTAAAGTACGACGGAGGCGACGCGGCCGCTAAGGCCAACAATTTCTTACCATTATTATTACTATTTCTATGATGAACAGAGCTTTTTAATCACGCCTATGCTCTCACAAATCTTGTCCTTATCTTCAAACTCCAAAACCACATGATCCAATAGATTTCCCGTGCTCTTGATTAATTGAAAAATCTTATCGTAAGGGATTATTCCCTGACCAATAGCACACCAGTCCTCACGATCCTGATTGGCATCTGTAACATCAATACAATGCAATATCAACGGGTACTTTATTTGTGCAAGAGACTTAAGGATTTTATTAGCTAGATTAAGGGAGTTATGATTAGAAGCTATTTCCTTGATAAAAAGTCTCGGTATATCAAATACTGCACATACATTCAACCCAATCTCTTTTGCTTTTGAGATGAGGTGGCAATATTTCGAAACATTTTTGTTAATAGCAGAATAATTAACATGATAATTTTCTATGCCCACAGAGAGCCCCCGGCCATGTAACGTCTTAATACATTGAATAGCTTCATCAAAAGTAGTGGCTTCATCAAAATGCACAACAACCTGTTTCTTTTTTTCAAAGACAAGCACAGCACAAGCAGCTTCAACTATGGCTGGTGTGAGATCTCGCCTATTCAAAAAGCCTGGCAAATGACAGGTAACTGTAATATGGGAATCTTTAGTTACAATCCTCACCTTCTCCTGTAACAGCTTATCTTTCAAGAGAGTCTCATTCAAATAGAGTTGAACAAGAGGTATCTCATTTTTTATAGCAAAGTCAAGCGTGTCCAAAGGGTCCCACGCTTGTAGCTTTGATACCGAGGTTGCAACACCGATTACCATTGAGGACATCATAGATTTTCCCAAATATGATTCACCACAAGCCAATAACTTCTGCCTTCTGAAAAACAATACGTAAATATATTTTGTGTCTGCTTATTGATTTTGTTGTTCTTAAATTTATCATTATTTCTAATGTTACATGACTAAAACAAGCTCTTTTTCACTGTATGTTCATATTCCCTTTTGTAAGTCAAAATGTCGCTACTGCGACTTTTATTCAATTCAGCACAACAGCGCTCTTGTTGATCGATTTATCACTTCTATCCTTAAAGAGCTTACACTTTTAGACAAGAAGTTCAATCTTCGAGCTAAAAAGGTGAACACGCTCTATTTTGGCGGTGGCACCCCATCTCTTTTATCTGTCGCTCATTGGGACCAACTATATCACGGTATATCCTCCTTCCTTTTATTTCCAAATCTTCAAGAATCGTCACTGGAGTGTAACCCCGACTCTTTTTCCAAAGCTAAAGCATCACGTTGGTTAACAAATGGGATAAATCGTTTGTCTCTTGGAATCCAATCCTTACAGGATCGTGAGCTTTCATTATTAGGACGAGTCCATAACCGAAGACAATCCCTTCAGCTATTGAGCCACCCCTGCTTAAACCAATTTCCTGATATAAATGTAGATATTATGTATGGTATACCTGGCCAAACAGTTAAATCATTCAAACAAACACTCAATACGTTTCTCTCCTTTGATTGTCTCAGCCATGTCTCTGCTTATCAACTCACTCTCTCGGGAAACACACCATTTCATCGCCATAAAAAACTCCTACCACTTCCCTCTGAATCAGAGGTTGATGCAATGAACAACCTTCTCATCACTCAATTGTCCAATCATGGATTTAAACGATATGAGGTCTCGAACTTCTCAAAACCTAGCAGGGAGTGTAAGCACAATGTAGCCTATTGGGATCACTCCTCCTATATTGGATTGGGTCCCTCAGCTCACTCCTTTATTGATAATCAACGCTTTGCTAATGATGCATGTCTTGATTCATATTGTTCACAAGTATCCAAAGGGGCTCTTCCTCACGTCATGCATGAGTATATTGATAAAACAAAATTGGAAAGAGAAGTTATCTTTTTAGGATTACGGACAGCTAGAGGTATTGATGAAAATCGTTTTGAAGAGCTAGTTGGACCTCCCTTTGCTACACCTCACAGAAAAAAGCTTTTAGAAACCCTGCAACAAAGTGGGCATATTATATATAACAGACCTTATTGGCAACCAACAAACAAGGGACTTGACTGTGCCGATCCGATCGCAAGAAAGCTTATCTAACGTACCTTGTTAAGAAAGCAGAAACTGTTCTATATGCTCCTCTTTTCCACCGAGCAAAAGAGTATCTCCCTCACGAAATACATAGGTACCACCAGGTGTGACCAGTCGTGGCTCTTTTCCTTGCTGCTTCTCCTTGACAATAAGTACAGACACATCATACCGTTTACGCAACTCTAACTCGCCAATACTTTTTCCTACAATCCAACGGGGGACCAACTCCTCAACAATGGTCGTTGTGCCACCAAGATAGAGTCGCTTGGATTCATCCAACGTTTGAATCTGTGCGCCAAGCTCTATTGCGATATTCCTATTGGCAACTTCAAGATTGTATTGTCGAATGATATCACTCATAATAAGAGAGCCAACTAAAACACCGCTATCATTTACAACAGGGAGTCTGTCAAATCCAGTTTTAGCAAAGAGATTAATAACAGCATCTAAATTTTGTGTGATTTTTACTGGGATCATTGTCTGCCGTAAGTCTGCCATTTTCACTTGCTCCTTAAGCGAATCTGGATCTGATAAAATGTGTTTTATATCATGGAGCGACACCATCCCGGTAAACTTAGACTCTTTATCAATAGTAAAAATAACATTCCTATGTTTCTTTAAAGCAAGGCTTAATAAATCCTCCATTGAACAGTCATCCACAATTTTCGACTCATCATGACGCAACACATCCTTTACACTAATAGCACGAAGAATATTTAAGTCTTCCCCCTGATGAACCTGGATTCCACGACGAATAAGTTTTCTGGTGTAAATTGACAAAGAGCTACATTTGCGTGAAATAAAGGTCGAGGCAACAACCGTAAACATAAGCGGGATTATAATACCATAATTATTGGTCAACTCAATTAATATGATTATGGCTGACAGAGGAGCCAATGTACAGGCGCCATTGACCGCAGCCATGCCTACCAATGCATAAGCCCCAAAAGGGCCGGACATGTGAGGGAAAAAGATGTTTACTACATAACCATAGGCACCACCCAGCATGGCTCCAATAAATAGTGAAGGGGCAAAAATTCCTCCCGATCCACCGGAACCAATTGTAACGCCGGTGGTTATTATTTTAAGCACTGCAAGTAAGATCATGATCTTAATGGTAAACTGGCCATCAAACATAAGGCGAATATTGTCGTATCCTACACCCATGATATGAGGAAAAAGGATGGCCACACCTCCGACCAAAATACCACCAAGAGCTGGTCGTATCCAGGGAGGTAATTTAATCTTCTCAAAAAGATCTTCTATGCTATAAAGGCTTTTTGAAAAGAGAAATCCAAAGAAACCCGCTATTACACCTAAAAGCAAATAGAGTCCAAACTCCCAAAGGGAAACCATTTGAAAAGGGGGGAGTACGAATTCAATCACATTGCCATGGAAATGGTGGGCAATAGCAGTTGCAGAAACTGCAGATACAATAATCGGTGTGAAAGCGGTCAGCCCAAAGTCACTAACAATAAGCTCTAAAGCAAATAGGGTTCCTGCAATTGGCGCATTAAAGGTCGCTCCAATACCTGCAGCAACACCACATCCAACTAGAGTCTTTAGCTGGATCGGTGTCACTCTAAAAAACTGGCCAATAGAGGACGCTAAGGCCGCTCCTATCTGAACAATTGGTCCTTCTCGCCCCACAGACCCACCACTGCTGATAGAGACTGCCGAGGCGAGTGTCTTTACAAACACTACGATTGGCCTAATAATACTGTTTCGAGTAATCACTGCAGCAATAACTTCAGGAACCCCATGCCCTTTAGCCTCACGGGCAAAGAAGTAAATCATAGGCCCAACGATTATTCCTCCAATAGCAGGCGTAACCAGTCGCTTTAGCCAAGAGACTGAGAAGAGAGACTCACAGGACATGTCCGGTGTACTCCAAAATAGTGCCTGTAAAAAAAGGATCAGTTTCTTAAAAAGAATTGCACCAAATCCTCCCAAAACACCAACCAACACAGCAAGTAAAATGGTTTCACCAGCAGGGGTCAATGTAAAAAAACGTAATGCCTTCCGTCGCAAAGTATGTCGTGATAGTTTCATGCTTCTTGTTCCTTAATATTGGGAGCTCTTCATCCAATGCCAATTGAATCAAATCAATCTTGATATTATCAACCAAGCCCCCCAAACGGTGAATTATCAAAAGGGCTATAAATTACATAGAGAGAAAAATAATTTCAAGTATTATTCGGTTGTGTTCAGTAAAAATATTATGATTAATGATTCTAATTTCTGCTTTCAAATAAGGTCATTACATATTTTATATATAGCCTTTAAGGAACATGCCCACAGTGGAAGAACTATTATAAATTGACTAATGTTTAGCACAATCATACAATAAAAACGACATATGACCGCCCTAGTAATTTTGCTTGTTCGAATTCTGTTACTAATTTTTGTGATTCGTTTTATTGCATCACTTTTTTCGAAAAAGCAGCCTCAAGTAAAAAAAGGTAGTCGACAAAACATTAAGCGTTACGCTGCAAAAACAAATTCAATAGAAGACGCTGATTTTGATGAAGTTGAATAAAATTCTTGAGATAAAAAGTTTAACAAAAGGTGACCAAGAATGAAACTTGATATCACAAGTAAAGATAAATTTAAAATTGTCTCTATTTCAGGAAAAGTTGACTGGGAAAGCGCCCGTTTGCTTGACCACAAAATTAAAACTATTATTGAAGAAGGATTCTATCATATAGTCTTTGACTTGAATAATGTGAAGTTTATCTGCAGTGGTGGCATTGGTGCGCTTATTTATAATCTAAACAAAGTCAAGGAGATGGGTGGTGCTATCTATTTAATCTCCTCCAATGAATATGTTAATTACATCTTTGAGACACTCAAATTTAACATCATTTTCGACAAATATATTTTTGACACCTACGATGCCTTTGAAAAGAAAATCATGAAATAGGATCCATGACCCTACAGGCTTCAAATCACCTACCAATACAATTTAAACCAATCTTTAAAGATAAAATCTGGGGTGGTAGAAATTTATATCGAGTCCTCGCAAAGGACCTTCCTCCTGATCTTCCTGTTGGAGAATCCTGGGAGATATCTGGTTATGAAACAGATATCTCAGTAGCTACCAACTCTGGGTATTGTGGAAAAACTCTTCAGGAAATCATAACCCATGCACCACAGGACATCCTTGGAATCGGTGCAGAATCTATCCCTTTTCCGCTCCTCTATAAATTTATTGATGCTAATGACAAACTCTCTGTTCAGGTACATCCCAATGATCAACAAGTAGCAGAACATGATTGGGGGATCAATGGCAAAACAGAGTGTTGGTATATAGTTGACGCAAAACCACAAGCTGAAATTATTGTTGGTTTTAATGAAGGGGTTACCAAATCAATGGTTAAAGAGGGTATTAAGGAGAACACCCTTGGAGAACTCCTTAATAAAATATCGATTCAAAAGGGTGACATGCTCTTTATCCCTTCGCAAACAGTGCATGCGATTCTGGATGGGACCCTCCTTTACGAGGTGCAACAGTCAAGCGACATCACTTTTCGACTCTATGACTGGGGACGAGTTGACAAATTGGGCAGCCCTCGTGATCTCCATATCACCGAATCATTGCAGTGTATTAATACAACGTATCACGATGAACACAAAATTTCTCCCCTTGTCCTTGAAGATCATCAGGGTGTCTTGCATACAATTCGTGTTGCCTGTCGTCATTTTATGTTGGAGGAGTATGATTTTGCCCAAGAAGCAGCTGTGCAACTACAAGAAAAAAAATCATTCTCAGTTATATCTGTGCTAAATGGACCTATTTCAATAATATCAAACCAATCAGAGGAGCTTCAGCTCTCTACTGGGCAGACTGTTCTAATTCCTGCTGCTCTTAACAGCACATCAATCACTATTACAGGCGAAGCGCATAGTACCTGTATACTCTCCTGTGTGCCGGATCTTAAAAAAGATGTCCTGGATCCCCTACAAAAAACTGGGCATTCTGCTGAATCAATAGCCAAACTTGGTGGACACAAACAGGGAAATGACCTTTTAGATTATCTGTAAGCGAGATAAAACCTTACACCTGCTTTTCCAATGATTTGTGCAAAAGAATCTTATCAATCTCCTTCATAGGAACGGGCTTCTCAAAAAAGATAGCATTGAGTTCAGCAAGCTTTTCAACAGCGATACTTGAAACATAACCAGAGATCAAGATTCGCGTTGTTCCATTAGAGGCAGCCTCTAAAAGCTCCAGGCCATTTATGCCAGGCATCTTATAATCGGAAATGAGCACATCAATTTTGTTGCCGCTCTTGATAAAATCCAATGCCTTAAAGGGATCATTGAAAATGTATAGGTTAATATCCAGATCAGAAATCTGAAAATAGTTATCAAATAGTTCGGTTATCAACATGTTGTCGTCAACAACCACAATATCTAGCACCGGTGACATAAAATCTTTGCCCTTAAACTGTAGTGTAGTGCGATTATTAGCGGATTTATACGAGTATTAAATTTTACTCTATTTTTGTTCATAATGCAATCCCTTTTTTCCTATATTACTCTTCGTAAAAGGAAAAATTGGTGGATTTAGCATTTTAAACGAATAAATATAGCATTCTTTTCTCCACCTAGGCAATCAATATCTTTATATTTCTGTAGAAATCAGACAATCGAAAGACTCATTGGTACTTTAAATGCTCTAAGACACATATATATCTATATATCAATATTTTAAAAACAACCGATGATGCTCAACCTTAATGAGATACATCTCCTGATCAAAACAAATGCTTTTATTCTCAAATAGATTATGTTAACTCCTGAAAAAAACGGTTAACTATATTAATTGTAATTCATTATTAATCTGATGTGGAAAGGATGATCTATGAACAAGACAATAATTCCTCTGGTGGGCATACTTATAATAGGTATAACAGGACAACTCCTGGCTGCTGACATGGTCCTCAGTGTAAGTAAGGACCAAAACATCGTGCTTAAAGAGGACAATACTTGGGTTTTTGAAAATCAGACAAACAAAACTATTGATGAAGATTATACAGTCACCCTGAATGATAATCGCATTGTTCTTATTAGCGCAGATAATACTTGGCGCTTTATCGAAAAGGCTGAACTTGAACAAAACAAAGCACTACCAGTAAAGAGAGTTACCTCACAGGGAACAGCGCAGCACCTTGTCTTTACCGAAGCCTGTGCCGTTGCAAATAAAAAAGCAATAGACAAGGCTACCCAAAAGCTTAAATTATCCCTCAAGGGAAAAAAATTGAATTACACTAAATTGCGTGACTGTGTAAGGAGAGTTGAGAAAGATATCGATACATCCAACACCTTTACCAATGGAAAGGGATGGCATGTAAAGATAGGTATGGTTTTGGATGAGGGAAGTATTCGTGCTGTACTGGATTGTGCTGAAACGAAGAAGAAATAATAAGCAAGACCACATAAAACAAAAAAAGGCTCGAGAATCGAGCCTTTTTTTGTTTTAGTTCTACACGACACTAAATTTTAAATTTTTGATCTTTTTTGAGCGCTTCAGTTTTTTAAGAGCAATATCCTTGATCTGACGCACCCGCTCCCGGGTAATATTCATGCGAGAACCAATTTCGGTGAGCGTATAGTTGGAGTCCTCATCAATACCATAATAGAGACGCACCACTTCCCGTTCCCGCTCTGTCAAAACTGCAAAGAGTCGATTGATAACCCTGTTCTGAGACATGCGCATGGCAAAATCATCGGCCTTTTCGTGCTTGTTATCCTGCATGAGATCGATGAGCGATCCACTGGTGTTGTCAGTTAGCGGTGCATCCAGCGAAGCGTGACTACTGCCAATCTTCATAGAGTTATCTACATCATCTTCGGTGATACCCAATTCCTGGGCTACCTCGCTGGCGTTTGGTAGTCGACGAAACTTTTGTTCCAAGTTTACCCGTGCCTTACCCACCTTGTGAATGGTAGCAACACGGTTAAGGGGAACCTTGACGATTCGAGAATGGTCAGCCAATCCCTGAAGAATCGCCTGGCGAATCCACCAAACAGCATAGGAGATAAACTTAAAGTTCTTCTTTTCGTCAAACCGTTTTGCTGCCTTTATTAATCCCAGGTTTCCCTCATTGATGAGATCGACCAATGACATGCCTTGGTTTTGATAATTTCGCGCTACACTGACAACAAATCGAAGATTAGCTTTAACCAATGCATCCAGGGCATGATTATTTCCAGAATGTATCTGTACTGCCATCTGATACTCTTCGTGAGTTGATAGAGGTTTGTATCGGGAAATATCCTTAAGATAGATTCCGAGATTACCATCCTCTACAAAGTATGAATTTGAAGACATTGCCCTCAATGGAACACTCCTTACTTGAACTCACTGGGTTTATGTATGCTACATAGTCCAATCTCTCGAAGGAATAATTGAGAATCGTTTCTATATTGTATCTACGTAGTGTGAATTTCTAAATCCTAATCCTTGATTACGTTATTCGCAACCAAAAAACCTATCCCCCAACAGGAACATCATATACAACAAGAATTCAGAATCAATAGGTGCGGCGTATTATGAGCTATTAATATAGTAATTAGAAAGTTTCAAAATCAATTATGTGGATTTTTTATTACTATGGACAAATTACCGGCTCTTTCCATCGGTGATATTTTCAATATGATAAAGGAGTCGTGGAATTATTTCACGCTCTTCAACCTTTTCAATCTCTTTTCCTTGCTGGAAAATAACACCCGTACCCTTACCTCCAGCAACGCCTATATCAGCCTCGCGCGCTTCTCCAGGGCCATTTACAATGCATCCCATAACCGCAATCTTAATCGGTACGGTTAATCCAGAAACACTCTCTTCCACTTTTTGAGCAAGCTCAGCAACCCCAATATTGGTGCGTCCACAGGTAGGACAGGCAATGACCACTGGCCCCTGTGCAAGTGCCAAAGATTTGAGAATCTCCTTGGCAACATAGATCTCTTCTACAGGATCTCCACTTAAAGAGACGCGAATTGTATCGCCAATTCCCTCAAAGAGTAATGCTCCAATTCCCACAGCAGACCTGATAGCTCCACTTCGTACTGTACCTGCTTCGGTGATGCCAATATGCTGCGGATAGTCACATTGTGTTGCCAAGAGTTTACAGGCCTCAATCGTGGTTAACACATCGGAGGCCTTGATTGACAAAATAAAATCCTCATACCCAAAGGATTCCATCATAGAAACGTAGCGCATTGCGCTCTCAGCAAGCGCCTGTGGTGTTGGATGAGTATATTTTTCTAAAAGGTCTTTTTCTAAGGAACCGGCATTGACACCGATCCTCAAAGGTATACCTGCCTGTTTTGCTGCGTCCACGACCTCGCGCACCCGTTTTTTTGATCCGATATTTCCAGGATTGATGCGCACCTTGTCAGCTCCAGCTTCGATTGCAGCAAGGGCAAAGCGATATTGAAAATGGATATCCGCAACCAATGGTGATTTAACTGCTGCCCGAATCAGCTTAAAAGCTTCCACAGCCTTTTGGTCAGGGATTGCCACCCGTACGATTTGGCAACCGGCCTGCACCAGTTTTTCAATTTGATAGACGGTGCCATCGACATCGGTGGTGGCTGTGTTAGTCATAGATTGAATAACAACCGGTGCTCTTCCCCCGATAGGAATTGAACCAACGGTTATCTGTCGTGTCTTTTTTCTTGTGATCATTGTTATTTTGATTGTAACAGTACGGAGATATCGGTTCCTCGCTGGCCAGTCACGGCAAAACTACCGCCCCGAGAATTCATCTTATAGCCGTTACTTTTTGTACAAAAGTCATTGATACTTCCCCGAAAGGAGATTGCTAAGCTTAAGGTCTTGTTTGCTTCATTCCAACCCTTGTCAGTTACCTGTGTTACATCGATCATGTCCTTTACCGTTTGCATCACAATATTTTTGACCCGGATCGTCTGCACACCCTTTACAAAAAGGTTGAGCGGAATGCCCTCTTCGACCTGCTTTGCCCATCCCTCGACTATGGGCGGGGTGATTTTCTGTATGATTTTGAGTGAGGCAGTAGCAATTGCCTTTTCACTGGCAATCTTAGGGCTAATGTGAACCTGGGTTTCCTCGGCTTCAC
The DNA here is from genome assembly GCA_028278335.1 of Chitinivibrionales bacterium. Lineage (GTDB taxonomy): Bacteria > Fibrobacterota > Chitinivibrionia > Chitinivibrionales > JANQEN01 > JANQEN01. The sequence continues at coordinate 35,924 of JANQEN010000093.1, forward strand.
CAGAGGCAAGCACCTCTCCAGTAGTGCAATTTATGGCTCGAAGTGATACCTCAGCCTGAACAAACTGAATCCCACCGGGCTTGTCCGAGACCTCATCCTTTTGCGCACTGGTCACATAGCCTGTGACAATGATCTCTGCACCGTACATGGCACCTAAGGTCGCAGCATTTGTTGCATCCTTGGCAAGGGATCCCATCTTTTGTGCTGAAGTCTTTACTGAGGAAACAATAGCCGGATCTATGAGTTCAAACTGGAAAGGGTCCTGCAAATAACCGCCGATAGCTATCTCAGCAGCTCTGCTTGACAGGTGCTTTATATCGACATTATCCTCCATGACCAGCACCATGACCTTTGGCTTCTTGATCGATTCCAAAGTGATCTTAAATGTGGCAAGTCCCTGTTTGAGCGAAAGTCGCGAGACCAAGGCTTTAATAACAACAGTGTTACTTCCCGACGAGTCTTTACCTTGATCTTTAATTGTATAGTTTTTTAGGGCGCTAATGTTTTTGGTTATTGCTTCTAGTCGTTTCTTTTTATACCGCTTCTGTTCAGTTTCATACAGCAACAGCTTGATGATAGCCCTATCAATGGCATCATGTTTGGCTGCAAGGAGCGCCTTTGACTCATGGGTACCCTTCCCTCTCCCAATCACCTCTAAATCACCACTCAGTGAGTCGATTGACGCACAGAGAGTAGAAACCAACATGACCACACTTACGCCAAAAAGACACATTATTCTGTTTGTCATAGCTCCTCCTGATCTTCTCAAGGACATTAAAGCGAAAAGGAAACAGTAACACCCACATCACTGCCCAATAAAGCAAAGGGCATGTCAGCGGTTATGGAAAAATTCTTTGTAGCCTCTTGATCTTCTGTTATTTCAATTGTCAAACAGGACTCAGCATCAATACCAGTGGTCTTGCCAACCAGAATCTTTTTTAACACTGCGCCCATAAGTTGCTTAAGGTCATCAATTGATCTATCACTATAATTTTGTGCAATGGCAATGAGTAGTCGTGCCACATGACCCACCATGGCCATAGAAGAAAGTGTTGTAGCCTCACTACCATACACAGTATTTGATGCCAGATAGAAACTAGGATCATCAGCCTGTGCTGTAATGGGCATCAATCCAGCGTCAACACAATCGGCAATCTGATCGCTGGTAAAGGGAACTGCTGTTGCAGAGAGAAAGGTCTCTCCCTTGCGAGTCACCGTAAAAAATGAGAGCACATCCATTGATGTTTTACCACGACGGGAAAGTATCTCATCTGTACCAAGCAAAGCAAGCTCCTTTGACAAGAGCGTTGCCACACAAAGCGACGCTGATCCCTGTGGTGCTGCGGAGTTTTCCTTGGTTTCTTCATAGCTAAAGCTCTTTGTTTTAAGGCCCTCTTTTCCATAGCGATTTCGCAGGGCAAAGCTGTTAGTGGCAAGCACAAGCCAGCTGGCTTCGCTGGTTTCACGAATGCTGCGCCACCGTTCATAGCCAGTACCAGTCAGGGCCGCTCGCAGACTGGGCACCTTCTCTTCTAATTCACCAAAGTCTTCGCACCCAAAGAAACTGGGGCCTGCCCAGGCAATGATCGGTGTTTGCGTACTCTGACCAAAGGCAGCAAGGTTTTGCACAATGTCAATAGCAGCTGGCCCCTGACCAAGCGCATGACAGGACACAACAACATCGGGAGCCATGACTCCCTCATTCCAGGCAGGTCGAAATAGGTGGGTCGCCAAAGACTCACAAAGCGCCTCTTTCGCACAGACAATAACCTGCACTTTAATCCCAGCTCTGAAATTGGTATTATCAATTAAAAACTTAAGCTCTCGCCATGCCGATTCCAAGGTCACAAAGTCTTTGTCATGAAGCACAGCATCAACCTGTGAACCAATCACTGTATCAATAGTCTCGGTAATCTTTGCCACATCAGTGGTTGACACATCAGTACTCAAACCATGGGTGACTCCTTGGATAAGACCATCCACAGGCTTCTCCAGGGAATCCCCTCTATCCTCTTTGGGTGTTTCTGTTTTAGTTTCTACGGTCATATCAAGGATTGAATCTAAAACAGAACCCTGCTCCTCTGGTTGGGTTGTTTGTGCAGGTGGAGCCATTGGCATCTGCGAGTCACTCTTCTTTGCGATATCCGAAAGAAGCGATCGAATTGGATAGGGTATCAACTCATTTGCAACAAAGGGTTGCAGTGCTGCTTTGTCAACCTTTCCTGAGTGATAGGAGACCAGGGTCTTTTTAACCTCCAATAGAGCATTTAGCACAGGCACCCTTTGCACAAGCAGATCAGGAGTAAAATCCTTAAGCGAGGTAAAAGTAAGGTCAACCTCTAAGCGAGCTCCACCAACTCCTAAGGTGTTCTCCACTGAAAGGGAAAGCTGCGGTGCCAGCTTCTCGAACAATTCAGTAAAGGAGTGCTTGTCAACATCAAAGATGTCATTAACCGAGACACCGGGCTTAAGATCTGAGGCAACAACAATCTGCCAGGGAAAATCAGGAACAGCAAAGGCTTTTTCACTCATTTATTCTCTCCAGACACTCTTCTTTCAACACTGAGCGCATGATGTACAAACCGCTCAGCACGAGCAAAACGGGACACATGGGGAGCGCATTCAGCAAGCCCCTTCTTTGATGCCTCGGCAACGGATATTCGTTTTATAAAACTGTCAACACCCAAGGGCGAGGCATACCGTGCTGCACCACCAGTGGGGAGCACGTGATTGGTTCCCACAAAGTAATCCCCTAAGGCAACCGGAGTATGGGCTCCAAGAAAAATTGCCGAGGCATTCTGAATCTTTTTAAGGTCCTGTTTATAGGTGGTTGTTATAATCTGAAGATGCTCTGGAGCCAATAAATTGACACACTCAATACTCTCCTGTCGACTGTTACACACAAAAATCGTAATACCATGGGCGGGAAGCGCCTCAATCACATCACGAACCGGTGACTGCATAATCTCCTTCTTTACACACTCCTGTACAGCCTGCGCAAAGGCTCTATCCTCAGTAACAAGCACCGCAGTTTCATCTCCAGAGCCGTGCTCTGCCTGTGAGAGCAGGTCCAAGGCAACCCACAAAGGATTAGCTGAGCTATCAGCAAGCACAACCACTTCGCTGGGCCCAGCCACACAGTCAATGTCAACTGTGCCATAGACCATCTTTTTTGCCATGGCCACATAGCTGTTTCCCGGTCCAACTATTTTGTCAACTGCCGGTATGCTTTTGGTGCCGTATGCTAAGGCTCCCACCGCCTGGGCACCGCCCACTTGATAAACCTCGTTAACCTTAAGCATATCCAACACAAAGGCAATATGGGGATTAAGCTCCTTGCGTGGTGGCGTCACCGCTACAATTTCTTTAACTCCTGCGATCTGGGCGGGAATCACGCTCATCAACACCGATGAGGGATACACGGTATACCCACCGGGGATATACACAGCAACGCGACTTAAGGGACGGGTAATTTGCGCAAGTGTCCCCTCAGCTGTTTTAAGGGTAAAGGTGGTGTCAATTTTCTGCTTCCGGTGATAGGCACGAACCCGTTTTGCTGCTTGACGCATGGTCGCCTTAAGATTGTTAGGGACTTTTTGCGCCTGTGCCTTAATATATTCTGATGAGAGCCGAACATTTTTCGAGGAGAGCTTCATGCCATCAAATCGTTTTGAGTACGCGAAAAGCGCCGAATCGCCCTTTTCCAAAATGTCCTCTAACACTCCCTCAACAGCGCGCACTATTTCTATGCTGCGGCTTGCAGTACCACTGGTTATCCGTTTTAATTGGGTCTGCGCCTTTTTTGTTCCCCACTCAATAAGGGGTATGGTCTTTATTGCCATTCCTTCTCCCGATGTTTTTTACAATTATCTTAAGACCTATAAAATAATACCTTAGAGTATTAATTCTATAATAGTTTCATGAAAACTTTCCACTTGCAGATAATTTTTAGAGATTTTTAATATTGAAAGATTTTTAAAAGCATATGGGAGTTGCCCAACTCTAAATATATGAATGATTTTTATTTTTTGGGCGCCTTCTCGGCTAACGCCTCGAACCGGGCTGCTCCGGGTTCCGCGTTTGCTTCAGTAATTTTTGCTTTGCAAAAATCACCGGCTTCGCCGCCCTATACATCCCTGGCGCAAAAGAGTAAAAGATTGATGAATATCGAATAGCATTGGTCATTGTGAGCAAAGCGAAGCAATCCATTACTTCAATACAAATGTAGGGGCGCTGCTTGTCTGCGCCCTTTATCTATTCTCATTATTTAAATACAGCACTAAGAATTTCTCAGCTTTGCTATACCAAGGTCGGTAAAATTGGCTTCCTGTGCCACATCCATGATCTGAACGATTTTATCATAGGCGACCTGGCTTTCCGATGCAATGGTGATTCGATTACCATCAGAGAGCATACCATATTTCACTTTAACCTTCAAAAGGGTACACCGTAAAAGATCATAAGCATTGAGTGGCCGCTTATCAACCATCTCTTTGCTTTTTACCACAACTATGCGTGATGGCATGGTGGCTGTATATAGAGTATCCCCCAAAGCAAGGCTTTTAGCTGGGTTGTTTTTTGCATCAACAAGAAGTTCATTATGTTTGGTATAAAAGCTTTTAATGATTGTTCTCTTCGCATCCGTAGCATAAAGATTTCTATTTCTCAGCTCCTGCTTTTCCATCACTCTTTGAGTTAGTGGGTGAAACACATTGGAATCCAATCCTCTCTCAACAGTAAAGGCATACTGATCATCCTCAGCCACATAGTGATGAAACTCTCTATAAGTAATAGAGGGAAGAAACCCGCCCTGCGCAGCAACAGTAAAAGTTGAATCCGAGACAATTGTTGTAAGCTGCAATAGGGTGTCAGCTGATTTTATTGCACTCTTATTACTCGGATCAGCGCCATTGTGCGGCAAAGTAAAGTCAATTATCGTAATCTTAGCAAACTCCGCAGTGATTAAAAGCATTGGCACCAGTACAACCAAAAGACTCATGAATATGGTAAGATCAAGTTCCTGAGATTGACACCGACGCCCAGCTCGATTATGGGATTTAAACATGAACACCTCCAAGGATTAAGGTTAAGGCTGACTTCTTATAATAAAACGCCATAATTGGAGGTTTTGTTACACACTTTATTAAACCCAGATTATGCAATAGGAAGAAGCGCAGAAGCACAATCCTATGCCCATTAAGACTTTCAGGCTTTTCGGCCATATCACCTTGTAGATATGCCCTTCAAAACCTTCAAGTCTTACTAAATCATAAT
>JANQEN010000135.1 GCA_028278335.1 Chitinivibrionales bacterium
GCGCAGAAGCACAATCCTATGCCCATTAAGACTTTCAGGCTTTTCGGCCATATCACCTTGCAGATATGCCCATCAAAACCTTCAAGTCTTACTAATTCATAACCTTGCACTTCTGCATCTACTCCTACTGGATAATCTGGGCTAAAAAAGTGCCCATAAAATAATTACTGAGCACTCTTTTTTGCGCTTTTAAGTTGTTTCTCCAGTTGCTCTAAGAGAGTGTTGTCGGGATTATGTTTTTTGCCTCTGGTTAGCCATTTTTCAGCTTTACTGTATTTCTCTAGGGCGAGGTATATGTTAACCAAATTGGCGTAGCCATCAGCAATATCAGCTCTTTTTGAAACAGCGTTTTTGTAACAGTCAATGGCCAACTCGATCTCTCCCTGAGCCCCATAAATAGCACCAAGATTATTCCAAGCCCGATAAAAGCGATCGTCCTCTTGAACAATTTTTCTATAGAGGCTCTCTGCTGCCTTTTCATTACCCTGAGCCTGGTGTTCAACAGCTTCGTTATACATCTTTTCTAACTGGGTAAACTCAATTTTTTTCTTTGGTTTTACCTGTGTTGCTTGGTACTTTTTCTCAATATCCTGATTTGAGTAAGAAGGATTCAAGGCTCGTGCCTTCTGATAATATTCCCAGGATAGATCTATTTTATCAAGGTTATACTCTGCTACTGCCCTATTGTACCAGGCTAAACCATTCTCTTGTTCTATTTCGGTTAAACGGGTGAACCATCGTCGAGCTTTAAGCCAGTCCTGCTGCTTAATTGCGGTGTTTCCCAACAATCGATAGAGGGGTTTTTGGTTGGCTGTACTTTGAGCTTTGTCAAGTAAGTTATTTTCCATCTCGTTGATAGGGCCATAGTGTTGTGCATTAAAGGCTGCTAAGGCTTGATTATAAAGACCGGAAAAAGAGGTGTCTTTTAATGTGCTGTAAAGGGAGTAAGCCTGGTCATACTCCTTTTCGGCAAAGGCCTGTTTGGCGGTAAGCCTCTTTTTTATTTTCTCCCAAACCGGTGTGTCCGGTATGTGTACTATTGCCCGTTTTGCAAGATTATGTTTTCCATAATGTACGTAAATTGTAGCCAAAGCAAACCAGTCATTGTGATTCTTTTGGGAAAGAGATTCAAAAGATTTTTCTGCTGCAAGTGTATCACCTTTAATCAAGAGCATCTCCCCGGAGGCCCGTTTTGTGTTAATAGACTGGGAAAACTCTTTTTGCAAAAGTATGTGAAATTTTTCTGCTTTTCTATACTTTTTATCACGAATAGCTACATTAAAGGCATTATAGAGGGCAACATTTCTTTTTGGAGAACCCAGGGCTCGTTCGTAGGATTTTAGTGCCCTGTTAAGCTCCCCCTTTGATTCGTAGACATTACCGACATTAATATGGATAGAAAGGTTTTTAGGATCTAGGCTGAGGGCTTTTTCATATTTTTCTAAAGCTTTTTGATAGTTTCCCTCCTGTTCTAAAACTAAACCCATATTAATCCAAATAGTGGGATTCTGTGGATCTTCTTTAAGGGTTTGCGCCCAAAGGTTTTGTGCTTTTTTTGAAAGGCCACGACTGTTGAATACAAAGGCTAAAAGGCCCCTGGTGGCAATACTTTTTTTATTTAGTTGCAAGCTTTTTTCTAAGGCGGTCTGCGCCTGTTCAAGAGCATTCTGTTTGACCTGTGCATAACCAAGCTGGTAGTATAAGCGCCAGGAATTGCCGGTCCACTTTGGAATGAGCTTTGTCAGAATCGCAATGCCTTTACTATACAAACCAGTATGGAGATAGGTTTCAGCCAGGGTGTACTCGGTTTGCGGGTCCAGGGTAAACAGGGTCCGTGCTTCCTCTAAGGTTGAGAGAGCTTTGTCCCATGAGCCCTGGGCAGTATAAAAAAGGGCCAAATGCTTATAAATTGTAAGGTCCCGTTTTTCTTGATCAATGGTTTGCATGAGAGAAATAGCTCGAGCAAAATCCCTTCGATAATAGTAGAGTATTGCCAGTCGTAGGGCGATTCCCTTACAATCAGATTTACAGAGGCGCAATTCCCTCTCAGTTTTTTCAATCGCCTCTACAAGATTTTTATCATCCTTTTCAGCAAGGGCCAGGTTGAGTTGTGCACTATAGAGAGCCGGATTTTTACTCAGTGCCTTTTTAAATTGTCGAATAGCTCGCTCTTTTTTTCCTTTTTCAAAGAGGAGAACGCCAAGAAAATCATGGTAGGCGGCTTTTGCATCCAGCAGCAATGCCCTTTGAATTAACGATTCGGCCAGTTCATTTTCTTTAAGCTTATGAGCAACAACAGCTTTTAAATGATAAAGAGCGGGATCATTAATGGTGTCACTAAGGGCATCCCAAATCTTTTTTGCCTTTTGATATTCATTGTGATAGAAGTGAAGCAAGCCTGCATTATACCGAAGAATCTCATCCTTTGGATAGTAGGATAGGCCTTTGTCAAAATAGGTGCGGGCTGTTTGAAGATCATCACACTCCTTGGCAATAATGCCGCCTAAAAGCCATGCATCGGCAGAGGGATAGGATACCTGTTTGAAAAAGGTCTTCATTGTTTCAAAGGCCCTATTTTTGTTTCCCTTGGCAAGATGAATCTCGGCAATGGTAAGGTAAATAGCTTTATCACCACCCCGAGAAATCGCCTCCTGTAAATATGATAGCGCTTGCCCATCTGCTCCACGGGTTGCTTCAATTTCGCCAAGCATTTTTAAGGCATGATGGTTTTTGCTTTCCCGCTTTAATATTTTTTCTGCAGACAGAGTGTCTCCTGATTTGATTAATGCAAAGGCATATGTCCCCCAAGATCCCTGATGAGCACGGTTGATGCCATAGGCCTTTTTAAGAATCCGGATAGCTTCCTTTTCATAACCCTGGGAGAGGTTGATCTTGCCCAGCATGACCAAGGCATCAACAAAACGATCATTTTTGTCAAGGGCTTGTCGAAAGTAGGTCTTAGCAAGGGTTGTCTCTTTTTTATTGAAGGACAATATGCCCAGATTATAGTAGACAATTGCGTACTCAGGGTCGATCTCGATTACCTTTTGCCAGGTTTCCTCGGCAAGGGAGATATTACCTCGTCTAAAATAGACGACTCCGCAGTTATTAATGGCGTCACTATAGTTGGGTAATGTCTGAGCGGCCTTTTTAAAAAAGGTAAGTGCTTCGTCATAGTTTTCAAGATTTAGTGCATCTAATCCCTTTGTATTTAGATCAAAGGCCTCCTCGGCAACTTTTATTAAGGCTGAGGGAATCACTTCACTATCTTGATCAAGATCAATTTCAATAGTTGGCTCTGAAGCGAAAGGGGTGATTAATAGAAAAAGTAAAAAGTATAGGAGCGTGGAAAGTTTGAGTTTCATCAATGGTTATTAATCCTAGTTGAAAATGTCTATTCTATTATAAAAGTATATAAGCTATTGAATAAAATAGTATCAAATAGGGATTAATGGCTACCAAATGATGGATCTCGGAGTTACCCCGGAAAGTATTTCTTTTAAACAATTTGGATGAATATTAAATTAGGTTTTCTGTTTTCTTTGTCTCTTTTTGTGTAAGATCAATAAGGTTTTGAATCTCTGTTTCGAAAACCGATTCACTCTCTATGCCACTGATTGAGCTAATGATTTCTCCTCTGTAGTAAAAATAGAAGGTTGGGATGTCTCGAATTCTAAAACTATCCCGCATATCGGAGTTTTTGTAGATATCAATTTGAAAGTGATCAATTGGAGCAGCTATTGATTCCAACACCTTTTCGATTCTGTGACTCATCATTTTACACTTGGAACTAAAGTTCCACATGAATTCAACAATCACCGGCTTTTTAGACTCCAGGACTACTTTTGCAAAATTTTCTGATGTGATTTCCATCGGACACCTACTTCTTTTTGAAACTAAAAATTTATAACTACTCTATAAATTCGCAAAAGCAATGCCAAATCAAATTTGCTTTAGAATTAATAATTGTATTACTTTAAATTATATGGAGTTATGTGGCTTAGATGGATGTGCCGTTGACTCATTATAAGGCTTCTCGATCTACGATATTTCGTAGGTCGTCCGAAATGTCGGAGCTTTGCTATCGTTTAATACTCAGTTTTTCCATTCGAGACTCAAGGGTTGTGGGTTTGAGTCCCAGAAGCTTAGCTGCACCCTGTTCACCACGAATGCGCCAATTGGTTCGTTCCAAAATGGATACTATGTACTCTTTTTCATACTCCTGCAAAGGAAGGGGAGGTTTAGTACCATCTGTGGTTGAAGGATGGTTAAACCAGGGGCCAAGGGTTAATTTTTTTCCTGGGCTCGTTATAACAGCTCTTTCAATAATGTTCTCTAGTTCACGGACATTGCCTGGCCAGTCATACTTTTCTAAAGCCTTGATTGTGGTGAGAGAAATTGATGAGATCTCTTTGCCTGCTTTAATACTATATTTGTGAAGAAAGTGCTGCACTAACACCGATATATCCTCTTTACGCTCCCGCAGAGGAGGGCATTGTACGGGAAATACATGGAGACGATAATAGAGATCTTGTCTAAAATTTCCTTCGCTCATAGACTTGTCTAAATCTCTATTGGTCGCAGCAATTATGCGGACATCAACGGATATGGTTGTTGGATTACCAATTCTTTCAAATTCTCCATCCTGTAATACCCGGAGAAGTTTCGCTTGAAGTTCAACAGAAAAATCTCCTATTTCATCCAGAAAGAGTGTCCCTCCATTGGCAAGTTCAAATCGTCCGATTGTCTGCTTAGTAGCACCGGTAAAGGCACCCTTTTCATGACCAAAAAGTTCACTTTCAATAAGGTTTGCTGGTAAGGCTGCACAGTTGACTTTAACTAGGGGGCTGTTTTTTCGGTTGCTTAGGCTGTGGATTGCTCGTGCTACCAACTCTTTTCCTGTTCCGGTTTCACCAACGACTAAGACCGTAGTTTCTGTTGAGGCGACTTGTTCAATATCAGAGAGCATCTGTTTCATTTTAGCGCTTCTTCCAATAATATCGCCAAAATTATGAGCCAATTTGATCTCTTCCCGAAGGTACCGGTTCTCATTTTCAATGTGCTGTTTTAGTTTTTCCAGCTCATGCAAGGTTGTCTGTAATTTTTCCTTGGAAACACGGAGTTCCTCCTCAGCTTTTTTTCTTTCAGTAATATCTTGCACTGTTCCAATAAGTAGGGCAACCTTTCCCGTTTCATCTTTGACAGCTTCTCCAATTGCGTGAACATGCTTGATGCGACCATCTTTACATTGAAGACGGTGTTCTATATCCCAGGGCTCTCCTGTTTCCATGCCTCGTTGTATATGGTATAGGTCATACTCACGATCTTCTGGATGAACAATATCAACAAAGGATTGTAAGGTGGCTTCGTCTCGACTCAGTTCAAAAATTTTAAATAACTCATCAGAACCTTCTACCGTCATTGTTGCGGGGTGCAATTTCCAATGACCAATTTTGGCAATAGATTGAGCTTCCATCAGATAATGCTCACTCTCTCGGAGTGAATCTTCTACTTTTTTCTGCTCTGTAATATCGATACCAAAGGATATGGTGCCGATTATCTCCTTATTCTTTCGCAGTTCACTGTTACGCCATAGTATGTATTTTTCCTTGCCACCTTTGGTTAAAATAGGATTCTCGAAATTTTTAGGAATTCCCTTTTGTATCAGTTCCTCAAAAATCTCCCATACCTGGGGATACCGATCCTTTGGTACTAATACTTCAAACCAATTTTTATGAATAAGATCGGTGCGGCTATACCCGGTTATCTCTTCAGCAGTCTGATTAAATACGGTGATGTTTCCGGTAACATCTAAACCAATTACCATGGCATTGGCAGTTTCAATAAGGTTTTCAACATACTCCTTTTCTGATTGTATCTCTTGTTCAAACACCTTCTGTTTAGTAATGGTACGAAGAGTAATAAGTAGAATTTTAGGGTTTTTGTTTTCATCATATTCTAATACAACCTCTCTACTATTGATCCATTCCCAATCGTTGTCCTTGTTTCTAAGCCGGTATTCAATATTTGATGATCCTTCACATACCTTTGTCAATAGGTTTTGCCAATGCCTTTGGAGTGCTTCTTGATCGTCAGGATGTACTGCATGAAGAATGGATTGTGGACTTTCAAGCTCCTTTCGGGTGTACCCACAAAACTCTTCCTTGTTAAGGAAAAGGGTTTTGCCTAGGGAGAGGTCCAACAGGTAAATGGTATCAGATAAATGTGCTAATAAATCAAGGGGCAACTGAGTATTGTATTGCTTTTCCATACCTGTGCACGGGATTATTTTTTGTGATGTGCCAGCTTTATATCTTCTTTTGTGGTGTGGTCAATGAACCAGGTCACTAAAAAGGTTGCGATTTCAAAGATTGTAATGGCACCTATTTCATAGAGTTTTATTCTTTTTGACAACTCATCAAGAATTTGTATGTGGAGCAGTTTGTGGTCTTCATACGCAGGATATTCAATCAACTGCATGATGTTTTCTTCACTACAAAAATGAAATTGAGCGTACAATACAATCTCATTAAGGTGACTGGCGCAAAGCTTTTCCGACAGGTCATTGCTGGTGGTGTCATTGAATCGTTTCATCAATTCAAGAAAGTATTTGTGCTGAAAATCAATTTCAGCAATTCCTGTTTCAAAGGAGGAGCTCCACTGAGGAATGTGCAAAGGCTGTGTCACGGTTCAACCACCTTGGAGAAAACAACAATATCTACATAGTGTACCTACGTTGCCTAGTTCTAACCATAGAATAATTATACTATGTATTCAGAATTTAATGCACCGCTTTTCAAATATTTGGTGATGGTAACTAGATTGCGGTGACGAGCAATAGGGTACAGCCTACTTAAATACATGATTTCAGTTAAGAAAACAAATAAAAGAGAATATTTATTGTTTGCCTCTCTGATCTGCACCATAAGATTCGTTAACAGGAATTTCCATATTATATTTTTATCTGCTAAAGTATACGTTAACTGAGAAGAGAATTTTATCCTGGAGGATGTTGTGGATTTTATGGATTCCATACTGATCGTTGGGGGCGGTGGTCGTGAACATGCGCTTCTCAAGGCACTACTCAGGTCAGATCGGCCTTTGTGTTTATATGCCTTTCCTGGAAATGCTGGAATGGAAAATGACGGTTGTATGATTGTTGATGCAAAGATAAACAATTGGAAAGATTTGGCAAACTGGGCAATAAAAAATGAGATCGATCTCACAGTCGTTGGTCCGGAACAGCCTTTGGTTGAGGGAATCGTTGACACCTTCCAAAAGGCTCGCCTACCAATTTTTGGTCCCACAAAAAAGGCCGCACAAATAGAGGGAAGTAAATTTTACTCAAAAAACTTGATGAAAAAATATAATATCCCAACAGCCGCCTTTGAATCATTTACTGATAAGAGTGCTGCCATGGAATATCTTGGAAAAGTTGGTGCACCAATTGTGATAAAGGCCAGTGGCCTTGCTGCAGGTAAAGGGGCAATTGTTTGCAACACCATGGAGGAAGCCGAGGGTGCTCTGTCGCTTATTTTTGATGATAAAGCCTTTGGTGCAGCCGGTGATACGGTGATTATTGAGGAGAAAATGGAAGGTGAAGAGGCATCGGTATTTGTATTAAGCGATGGTAAAAATTACAAAGTTCTTCCTGTTTCTCAGGACCACAAACCAATCTTTGATGGTGATAAAGGTCCCAATACTGGTGGTATGGGAGCCTATGCTCCAGCCCCACTAGTAAATGAGGCATTGTTGGCGCAGATTGAAGAGGAAGTCATTGTGCCAACCCTCAATGCTATGAAAGAGGAGGGCGCCACCTATCGTGGGCTTCTCTATGCTGGTCTTATGATGACCAAAGAGGGCCCCAAGGTTGTTGAGTATAACTGCCGTTTCGGTGATCCAGAAACCCAAGCAGTGCTTCCTCTGGTTGACTGTGATTGGTTTGAGGTGCTCTCAGCCTGTACCGATGGTACCTTAGATTCTGTTCAATGGACTATTAAAAAGGAGGCCTGTGTGGCGGTTGTGCTTGCCTCTGGTGGCTATCCAGGAAAGTATGAAAAGGGTAAAAAGATTGTCGGTATTGACAAAGCAGAACGAAGCAAAGCTAATGTTGACGTGTATCATGCAGGAACAGAAAAGGTTGATGAGGACACCTTGGTAACCAGTGGTGGTCGTGTTTTAGCTGTGAGTGCCTGTGAGCCAACCTTAGAAGAGGCTATTGCAACGGCCTATGAAAATGTCGCTATGATAGAATTTGAGGGAGTGACCTTTCGTCGCGATATTGGTATGAAGGGAGTTGCTCGTTTAAAAAAGAGTTAAGCTAATCTATATTTTTTTAAAAGCTTAAACCGGGGGGAAATTTCCCCCCACAGCAAGCTTCCTTCAAGCTCTTTAACTGCTTGCATCAATAAAACCTGTGTGGCTCGTGGGTAACAATGCAGTCTGACTCGCCTCTGCTTCGCGGTCACCTATTTGGTGAACCAGTTTTTATAGGCAAGCAGGTAACAAAAGCTCTCAGGTGATCTTGCTGATTCCCCCTTGAATTCTATTTGAAAACCATATGATTTCTTCAAAAAATTCATTTCTTACTGCGGTTGGCTACAAAATGCTTTGGATTTCGTTACATTCAATCAATTACCCACTATGAGTTCACCTCTTTCAATTTCCTTATCCAAAGGATTTTTGCTTAACCTTAAAACGAAACTGAGTTATTATAGGCAACCACATCAAAGAAAGGTTATCTAATCACTTTTTTTCAGGTATTTTTTGATTCTTGAAATATGGTAAAGCGGTTGAAAATAGTTGTAGTATCTAAAAATAAAAAACATACAGGCTCTGAATTCTAAAATTATTTTTAAATTCGTTTATAATATATAGACTCACTGGGACAATAAATTTGGTGATAGTATGCCAGGGAGCTAAAATTACATTGAATCATCTAATGAAGGAGTAGAGTTGTGAGTGGAAAAGTTGCCCTTGTTATGGGATCAAAATCTGACATGCCAGTTGCAGAAAAAGCCCAAGCTGTCCTTAAAGAGTTTGGGATTGACTTTGAGACCTTTGTGATTTCTGCGCATCGTAATCCTAATAAGATTAAAAAGTTTGCCTCCACAGCGGAGAGTGAAGGGTATGAAGTTATTATAGCCATGGCAGGCCTGGCTGCCCATCTACCTGGTGTTGTTGCTAGTCTTACCGTATTACCGGTTATTGGGGTTCCTGTGGAGTCTGGGGCGCTTCATGGTCAAGATGCGCTCTATTCAATTGTGCAGATGCCTCCTGGAATACCGGTTGCCTCTGTTGGTATTGGTGGTGCTAAGAATGCTGCTCTATTAGCCGCGCAGATAATGGGTACGAAGGATACTGGATTACGTGATAAAATGCGCGCTTTTAGGGAACAGTTCGGTGACGATGCAAGCTGATCGTATCATTTGGAGCGATTTACAAAAAGAGGATCGATCGGAAGATACTTTTAAGAACATCCTTGAAAAGGTCAATGGCGGAGCTGTTTTTGTGTATCCCACTGAGACGGTCTATGGGCTTGGTGGGATCACCACTGATGAGGTGCGTGAAAAAATATATGCCATAAAAAACCGGGGAAAGAGCAATCCCCTGATCATCGTTGCTGGTCGTCAAGAACAGTTTTCCAAATTTAACCTGGAAATGAATAAAAGTGCTCGTTGGCTTGCACAACAATTTTGGCCGGGAAAGATCACCTTGATCCTTCCGGTTACCAATTCAGATGAAACCATTGGTGTGCGTATTTCAGATCATCCCTTTATCCAATATTTTTCTGATCATTGCGACTGGCCACTTTTTTCAACCAGTGCCAACATCAGTGGTGAGGAGTACTGTGGTGAACCAGATTATCTGTACTCTCTCTTCGAAAATAAGGTCGATCTGATGATAGATTATGGTGTACTTCCCCAGTCACCACCTTCTACGGTGGTTGATGTGACCAACGAAGGGGCTATACGAGTATTGCGAGAGGGTGTTGTAAGCATTAAAGAACTATTCTCATCTCTTAACAAAATGGACTAATCCATGAAAAAAAGGACAAAAAGGGTATTACCCTGGTGGATCGTACTTGGTGTCGTTGGTATCATACTCATTATTCTTGGTGTTTTCCTTCCCATACCTGGTTGGATCACTGGTTTGACAACGATCCTCTGTTGGCTAGGCACTGCAGTCTGGGTAACACTCCATTTTGTTTTGGGGAATAAAAAAAAGAGTAGCTCCGGCCCAATTGCCGGAGATCGTATTGTTTACAAACGCGTTTCTCAAGAAATCAATCTTGCCATTGAGCGATATCTCGAGTCGGTCAAACGAAAGGGCTTTTTACGTCGTGGTGCTCTATATGAGCGTCCCTGGTTTTTGGTATGTGGCCAGGATAAATCGGGAAAGTCTCAGCTTCTCTCTGGTTCAGGACTCCACTTTCCCTTGCAATATCCCACAGAACAGGATGGTATGATGCTTGCCGATCAGAGCGGCATCTCCTGGAACTTTGGCAATGATGCGGTTTGGGTTGATGTGCCTGGTGTTCTTATGAATGAGAGTGGCAAAGATGAGTGGCGCGCAACGGTGAGTGCTATTCAGAATGTGCGTTCAGAACGGGCTATTGACGGAATGGTGATGACGGTCAATGCAGGGCTCTTTCTTAATGATGATCCCCACCTTATTAAGCAGACCGCCAGTGAACTGCGCCAGCGCATTGATGAGCTGATTGCTGCATGGGGAATTGAATTTCCGGTTTTTCTCGTTATTAGTCGCAGTGATACTATCCCTGGATTTAATGAGCTCTTTCGTGATCCTGCAGGAAAGTGGAATGAGCAAATTCTTGGTGCGACCCTTTCCGGCGAACAGCTGCGAGAATCTCCACGCCGTGCCTTTTTGAAGGAGTTTGAAATCCTCAGCGAATCATTAAAGGATTTACGCCTGCGAATGCTTGCAAAGGAGAAGACCGAGGAGCGCAGACGGTTGATTTGCCGGTTTGTCATCCACTTTGATGGGCTCCAGCAGAAATTGGGTGATTTCATATCTGAGCTGTTTAAACCAAGTTCCTATGAAGGAAGGCCGGCATTTCGGGGTTTTTATTTTACCAGTTGTGTCCCTTTGGAAGATGATTCACCGCAACAGTCAAATTTGCAGATCAGTGTTAGTAATACCATTGCCAGTCATCCCCTCAACCCACATCGTCTTAAAGGCGAGGATAAACCTATAACCTCCACTGCACGGGGTCAACAGGTTCGTCCCTTTTTTACCCACACCCTATTTAGAGATGTGATTCCCGGAGGATCTAATCTTGTTAAAAAGACTCAACGTTTCTCTCGCCGGGAGATGCTTCGTCACTATGGATTATCGGGGCTCATATTTTTGGTGGCCCTGGTGTTGGGCACCTACATTTTTGCCTCTGGTAGAAAATCAATTGGTTTAAATAACTCGGTGAAGAAAGAGCTGCAGCTTTCCCAAGGCACAGCTGGAACACGATCAGAGGTTTACAAACGGCTTGGCCGTTTGGGCACGACGGTTTCTATGCTTAAACAGATGGAGGAGAAGGGTGCGCCCCTCTCAATGGGTTTAGGCATGTATAAGGCTGATAAAGCTTATGAACCAGTAAAGCAGGAATATTTTAAAAAGGTAAATAAATATATTGTCGGACCGGCAACGCAGTGGCTTGAATATCGTATTAAACGCTACACGGAGCGGTCACAGGAACTTTCCGGTGATGACTACCGAGAGCTCTATCGGACACTCAAGACGTATCTATCCATTTCAGAGGCGGTTGCTGGACAATTTAAATTGGTTGATACTGCAGCTCTGCATGGTGCGCTATTGGAGTCGGTAAAATCAGCCTTGCTCACATCAAAACGGGGCTCACGACTTTCAGAGAATGTAGAAACCATTCTTCAAAATAATATTGGACTCTATCTTGAATACCTTAAAGCTGGTGATTTCCCCTTAATACAGGAAAACCAGATTTTGGTGTCCCGGGCTCGCAGACGACTCTGTCGATTACCCAATGCACAAACGCTGTATGAGTCAGTGATAAATCGTCTCTCTGTTGAGGCTCCTCGGCTTACCTTGGATGAGATCCTTTCACGAGAAGGTCAGGGTATATTAGAGACTGATCAAAGTATTAGTATGCTCTATACCCAGGATGGGTGGGACCATTTTGTCCAAAAAGGGCTTTTGGAGAGAAGTAAGGATCCCTACAAAATTGATTGGGTACTTGGAACAGCGGCAAGTCAAATGCCTAAAAATACTTTGGATCCAGAAGGTCTTTATCAAGATCTGTTAGCGGTCTATTTTGCAGATGTCAAGAGCAAGTGGTTGGCATTTTTAATGTCCTTATCAATGGAGCCCTTTGGTGATATATCGCGAAGCGGGAGGATCTTACAAAAGCTTGGACGAGACCAATCAGAGATAGCACGGCTTTTTGAAAAGGTGTCCGAACTGACCCATATAAAAGAACAAGAAGAGGATGGACCAGAAGTTCCCGGTGTTGTGTCGAAAATGGCAAAGAAAAAGGTGAAGAAGTTGACCAAGGTCAAGGTCGATCCTACCACCTTTTTTAAACGGAAAAAGGGTGTTGAAGAGTTGAGTAATGCCTTTAAACCATTTCGTTCCTTTGTTAAATCAGCTGGCGGTTCTTTTGAAGGTTTTAAAGGGTACCAAGATAAACTGCTTACCCTTGCAGAGAAATTGATCGCCCTGGATGCCAATAATGGTGATAAAGTTGTTGCACTTTTTAATGGCAAGGAGAGTGATCCTCTATTAAGTGCTTGGAACTTTACCAATGGTGAGCTTGCTGGTCTTCCTGATGAGTTATCCCATGCAATTCGCACGCTGCTACTGAGCCCTATTGAGTATACGGGAACTGCTGTTTCAAATAGTCTTAGAGAGCACCTTAATTCACTTTGGCATGATGATGTGTTCACGCCCTTTACTAAGCGGATGGCTGGGCGTTATCCCTTTATTAAGCGGGGTGATGAAGCGCTCTTTGATGATGTTATGGACTTTTTTCGACCCACCACCGGAGTCTTGTGGGGCTTCTATGATAGGCGTCTCTCCTCCTTTATTATAAAGCGCGATAACAAGTGGCAGGTTAAAAAAATTGGTACTGTTGAAGTACACTTTTCACCCAAACTGCTGACAACCTTAAAAAGGGCTGAACAGATCAGAGATATCTTTTTTCAACCCGATGGAACACTCAGGACTCAAAAGCTGGCTATTACCTCTTCAAAAAGCAACAAGAACAGTGCCATCTTTATTATTGCTGACCAGGAGTATAAGTTAGAACCGGCAGGTGTGGGTGATCAAATTCAGTTTACCTGGCCCAATGAAGCTGGTTCTAAGGGAATCTCTCTTAAGATTTTTGCTAATGAATCAGCTGCAAAAGATTTTATCTATGGTGGTCAGTGGGGATTGATGCGACTCTTTGACGACGCCAAAGTGAACGTGCTTAACAAACGCTCCTTTAATGCAAAATGGCATGTCAATGTTCAGAATATTTATATGATCTATTTTGTCTGTACCATCAGAGTATCTGGCTCAGATCATCCCTTTATGGGAAGATTCTTTGAAAAATTCGATTGTCCTGGAAAAATTACGCTGGAGCAGAAAGGGACATCTTAAGGTGAAGGCTGTTAACTCAACTCTTTCTGTTTCTGGACTACGTACTCCTTAATGATTCGAACAAAGCGTTGCAGTGAGTGAATTGTTCGCGCAGAAATTTGTTGCCATGAAGGATTGCCGATAAGATCACCCATGAGGGCAGTCTTTTTAAAGAGCGATGCTAAGTCTGCCACTGCCTCAATCTGCTTGGGATTAATAGTAAGCGTGATTTTGCTTTGGTCTGGATCAGCATGCCCCTGATATATCTCCGCAAGGTCTGCTATCTCCTGTGTAATGGGAACCGCCCCAATCAGTTCTATTTCAAAGGAATTTTGCTTTTTAAAATTTATAAATATATTACAAAATTCACTTATATTATCGTAATCATGCTGATCATCGATCTGCAAATAGGGATATCTTTTCCTTGTTTTGAAAATATTTTGAATGTTTGTATGATATGATTCAAGTATATGTTTTTGTAACCTTCGAGACATGGAACTTCCTTAAAGCAATAATTGCCGATGCTCGTCTTTTTAAGTAAAGTAATTTTATTTAATAATATATCAATAATCTAAAAAAGTGTTAATAAAATTCTTCGAAAATTGAACCTAAGAATATAGGGATTAACCAATTCAATGTCAAATGTAATTATTCTAATGCTTCTTCCCTGCGTTTTAGCTGGAATAATTGCTGAAATCATAACTATTGCCATGCCTGAAAAAGTTATGGTCTTGGTAAAAGACAATCCTGAAGAGCTTATGCATAAACCTTTCTATAAACGATTACTATTACTTTCTGGAATCTATCTTTTTGCGATTGTTCTATTGCTCTTTTTTGGTATTCCTCGGTTTAAACTCTATGGATTCTTGCTTCTCTCCTTCTCTTTGTGTAGCTGGTTGAATAGACCTTTTTTAGAAAAGTGGCCGGTAGTTATCATCGTACAATCAACCATCAACCTGACCCTCTTAGTTGATGTAGAACGGATACTCCTTTTTTCATTTCTTTAATCAGAGCTAGTATTACCAATTACATTTTCGGATAGAGTGAGTTGTTTCGTTCTTTTGCACATATTTTTATCTCATCCACAGCATTGGTGCCCCAACCGGGTAATTGGGTAATAAAGTAGGTATCATTGTGGGTCAGAGGATTATGTAGAATCTGAGGGGCTGATTGTACAAAGTGATCAAATAGGGGAGTCTTGGGCACTGGGGATATAAAAACCGGCTTGACAAGCACCTTTTGTGCTGCTACAAATTCGATCTCCTCCATAACCTCTTCTACTGTTTGACCAGGTAAGCCTGCCATAACATAGACGCCGATTTCAGTTGCGTTATACCCACACTTTTTTGATTGTGTAACTTTTTCTATAAGCTCTTGCCGAGTAGATTTGCCATAGGTGTCACTGGAATACTTAGATGATCCCGACTCATAGCCGAAGCGAAGGGTTTTTATGCCAAAGACTTTCATGGCATCCAAGACCTTCGGATTGAGCCATCGAATATGAAGTCCATTGGGTGTGTGTAAACGAATGTTCGGGGCAGTACTATTGATCTTTTCAAGGAATGGTAAAAACTGTTTTTCTGGATGAAATAGAAGGGCATCATCGTAGAAGGCAAAATCTGCTATTCCATAGGAGTTATATAAATGGGTTACCTCTTCGATTACCTGGTTAAGGTCGCGGGGGTGATATTTAGGTGACAGCAAAGAGGAAGCGCAATAGGAACAACGAAATGGACATCCCAGAGAGGTTAGAATTGGTCCGTGATGCCAGTGCTTTTTCTTTGTGAAAACTGGAATAAAGGAGGGGCTCCATTGTGATAAGGAGAGGCTGTTAAAGAGGGGAATTGTTTTTATAGTTTCTGAGAGGGGTCCGGCAAAGAGAAATGTGTCGGGAAATTTCTTTTGCACTAAATCGGGAATTAAGGTGGCAGAGGTGCCACCAACAACAAGTGGTGTTTTGGGGAAATGCTTTTTAATATTTTCTATAGTTTCCACAAGTCCATCAAACCAATAGGTCATAGCGGAGCCAACAAAGATTATATCCGGAGGTTTTGAGTCAGAAATAAGGGTGTCAAAGAGCTCTTTAGAAATCCCATATCGCTTATACCTACGCGGGATTTGACTATAAAGCAATGGCTTTTCTATAACCGTATGGGGAAAATTTCCTGTACTAAACCGTTTTGAGCGACTTGAACTCTCCCTTTGGAGACAGTTTATAAAGGTATACTCCCATTGATTATGGTGGAGCAGAGAGATTAAAAAGTAGAGTCCCACCGGGTGCATCCATTCATCATAGAGTTTGAAATCTGTTACCCAGGGATTTATGACCAAGGCGTGCTTTGCCATATTTACACATTCTGTTTTGAGTAAAATTGCTAGGTTATGTATATTCAAAAATATATTACACCTAAAATGAGCGATTTTATTTGGAAAATCTCATGTCATCCGCACTACTCCTGGGATTCCTTAAAATACTCACTTAACCTTCCAGGTTAAGCTGCGTTTTTATAAAATCCATTAGCAGCACGGCTAACCTAACCTTTTCTCAAAACAATCGCTCAATTTAGGTTACATTCATTGATAGGTTTAATTGTAGGTTATTTCAAAGGGGGTTTAATGGATATAGCACCATTTAAGTTAGAGCGTTTTTTTGCTCAGCATGAGTTCTCTTTAAAGTATCAGATGAGCTCCTCCGACTGCGACACCTGTACAATCCAAGAGCTTATTTCGCTTGACAACGAGGATTATACAGACCAATTCATGCAGCTATCCCTTGGGTATACCGAAGCCCCGGGTAAGGAGTCGCTTAGAAAATCGATAAGTCATTTGTATCAAGCGGTAACCGAGGATGAAATCGTAGTAGCAGCTCCACAGGAGCTCATCTTTCTTGGATTAAATGCCTTATTGGAGAAAGGTGATGAGGTGATCACACTTTTTCCGCTTTATCAATCACTGTTAGAAATCCCAGAATCTCTTGGTTGTCAGATAACACGGTGGCCTTTACATAATAGTGGCGATCGATGGCAGCTTGACCTTAATTTTCTGGAGCATGCTATTTCATCGAAAACCAAAGCTATTATATTAAACTTCCCCCACAATCCCACTGGTTTTGTTCCAAAACAGGAGGAACTCTCTCAGATCATTGCAATAGCACGTCACCATGGGATTGTTCTTTTTTCTGATGAGATGTACCATGATTTAGAATATTTTTACGACACTCAGCTAACACCAATGGTGGACCTATATGAGAAAGGTATTTCCCTGAGTGGGCTCTCTAAAAGCTATGGTCTCCCAGGTCTTCGCATTGGGTGGTTGGTATCAAAGGATCAAGATTTTTTATACAGAGTTAAAACCCTAAAAGACTATACAACAATCTGCAACAGCGCACCCAGTGAGTTTCTTGCAGAGATAGCTTTAAAAAAGAGGAAATATCTAATCAATAAAAGTTTAGACACAATTAGAAAAAATTATAATAGCGTCTCCGAACTCTTTGGTGCCTATAATAGCATTCTTCATTTAAACAAAGGGGAGGGGGGCTCAGTGCTCTTTCCCTATTTTACCAATGAGAGATCAGCCAAAGAGGTTGCCCAGGATTGTGCACAGAGAAAAAAACTGTTGCTTGTTTCTGGAGACCTTTTTGATATGCCCCATAACTACTTCCGCATTGGGCTTGGAAGAGATGACCTTCCCCAAGCATTGGAGCAGTTTTCGGATTATCTAGCTAGTTTGTAGAATATTGATTGATTGCTTTAATATACGCCTCTTTAGGCATGAGTCCTGTCATTGAATGCACTGTTTTTCCATTTTTGGTAAAAACAACGTGCGGTATACCGGAAACTTTATATTTTTGTGCAATTGCTTTATGCTTCATCACATCGACTTTAAATACAGTAGCCCTATCCTGACTCTCTTCAGCAATTTTTTGTAGTAGTGGCGAAAGTGCTTTACAGGGAGCGCACCAGTCTGCATAAAAATCAAAAATGAGAAGTCGATCTTGGTTTGAATTAAGCACCTCATTAAAATGACCTTCACTTTGTATGAGCGTTACCGGGCCTGTGGTAGGTTTGGTAGCGGTTGCCGAATTCTCTGTGGCTGGTGTTGTTTTCTGGTTTTCCGGCTCCTTAGGCTTTGCACAGGAGGTAATCATTACAAGAGCTGCTGAGAGGATGCCAATAATAAGATTTTTTTTCATCGGTTCGGTTCCCTATTAATTGATTTTTATAAAAATTTTGGTAGTTACATAAAATACATTCTTTTCTTCATTGTTTGGAAAATACAAACCGGTTATCAAAATTTCTCTGATTTTTGAACCTGGATAGTTAGAGGTCGTGTCATAACTATTAAATTGGCTCATGTCATTACGAGCGAAGCGCGGGACTTGGTGAGCCTCTGCGAATAATCTCGCATTTTGAGCCAATTTAAGGGATTGCCACGTCGCTACGCTCCTCGCAATGACATTTTTTTGGAATTGTGACACAGCTTTAGTTAATGGGTGGTATATAGTATTCGCGATACCCTGTGAAAAGGGCGGCTAAATTGATTTAGGCCTGATACATTGATACACGTTCAACCCAGACTATGCAGTAGGAGTAGATGCAGAAGTGCAAGATTATGATTTAGTAAGACTTGAAGGTTTTGAAGGTCATATCTACAAGGTGATATGGCCGAAAAGCCTGAAAGTCTTAATGGGCATAGGGTTGTGCTTCTGCGCTACTTCCTATTGCATTATCTGGGTTTAAGAGCTGCATTTTGGACTTTTGTGAAGAAAAGGTTGGATTTCGATTGGAAAAGGTTAACACAAAATTGATTACTTATTGCATGAAAGTAGGTAAAAAAAGTTATATTAAGTTAGTTATTGGGATAGGAACACATAGACACTCGTTTAGTAAATTATTCAATTCGGGGGAATGATGAAACAGTGCCGTCTGTGGTATTTTGTTATACTTATTTGTATTCCAGTACTGATAGTTAGTCAAGAGACTGAGCTCCAGGACATTTCAAAAAAGGGACCAACTCGACTGCTCATTGCCCGTCCAAATAATTTTGGGTACAGTGTGAATCCCCAAACCGTATGGGTTTCAGCGTTGATTGAATCATTTCTCTATTTTAAAATTGATGCCTTTGACGATGTTGCTATCATTCCTATAGAGGCCATTTCACCCATCGTATCTGCCCATCGTAATTTTCAGAAGCGTGTTTCCAAGGCTAAATACCTCGATGCAGGAAAGGAGCTGAGTGCTACCCATCTCCTCTATTCAGAATATGAAGTGGTCTCTCAAGAACAGGTTACACTGCATATCACCGTTGAGGCTGTGAAAGGAAGTGCCACCGAAAAGTCGCAGATTGCCATTGAAATGGATGACTTTGATCGCTCTTTAAGCGAAGGCATAATTAAACTAGGCGCGCTGCTGCAAGTATCGCAAGCTAGTGGGAAAGATAAAAATCTTTTAACGTCGATCATTGGCAAGGATTCAAAAAAGATCAAACGATACGGAACAATTCTTGTTCAAAGCGAAGGTGCAGACAAAGCGATCAACCTTAAAAATGCCACCGAATGTGAAAGAATAAAGAAGAGTGATGGCTCCGCTTATTTAGCCTATTATCTCAGCAGTAAACTCTATGCAGCAGCTGATAATATGAGCAGTGCCTTGACAATTGCGCAAGAGTTGGTCTCTGCCCTTGGTGGACACTATCCAAAGCTACATCTGTTTTACGGCCGTCTTCTTCAGCAGGCAAATAACTATAAAGACGCACAAAAAGCTATTGCTGCTCTTAAAACTAATTCAGCTCTTAAACATATCACTTTATTTGAACAGGGTGTAGTGTATGAGGCTTTGGGTGATCAAGAAAAAGCATTTCAAAGTTTTACCGATCTTTTAACCTACGATGAGCAAAACCCTGCTGTTTACATTCACCTGGCAAAATTATCCGTCTTACTACAAAAAAGTCATCAGATGAATACGTATGTCCAAAAGGCAGCTGCGCTTTCCGGAAAGCCTGAGGGTGAAATCTATTACTCCATTGGTATGGGTTTTGTCGATTCAAAGGACTGGGTACATGCGCTGGAAACCTTTAATAAATCCGTGGAACTTCTACCAAACTTTGCAAATAGCTGGTTGGTGTTAGGCGATATTCAGCAGCATTTAGGTAAAGATGAGGCTGCAGCAGAAAGCTACCTCTATCTCTTTCATCTTGACTATTTGAAATTTCAAGAATATTTGGAGCGAGCTGGTAAACTCTTTGAAAAGGCTGGTTTGGTTGAAGAAGCTCGTCGGGCATACACTGAAGCTTTAGATCGGTACGCAGATCCTAAAATCGCCATACTGTTAGCGGCTATCGAGTTGAAATTGGGAAACTATGAGAAAACAAAGGAGCTATTAGAGCCCTTGGGTTCTCCTTGGAGGAACGATCCCAAAGTTGTGGCCATGCTTAAGAAGAGTAGCAAAGATAGATCTGCCCCGGTCATCTCTCTTACAGGTGATAATCCACTGGTTTTAAATGCTGGTGTGGATACCTATGTTGAACCTGGTGCAACTGCAAGAGATAACGAAGATGGTGACATGACAAATCAGATGAAGTTGTCCGGTACAGTCAATGCTTCAGTTGTTGATACCTTTACCATAACCTACTCAGTAAAGGATCGGGCTAACAATGTTACCAGTGAAACAAGAACAGTGATCGTCATTGATACCATTGTACCAACGATCACTATGAATGGAGGAACGACCATCAATGTGCTCCAGGGGAAACCCTATCGAGAGTTGGGAGCTGTTGCTAAAGATAACTGTGATGGTGTTATCTCTTCACACATTGAAACATCCGGTACTGTTGATGTTAATACTCCAGGCATTTATGTGGTAACCTATTCGGTGCAAGACAAAGCGGAAAATTCTGCCATAGCCGAGCGACTTATCAATGTTTTAGAGCCTTCTACTAAACGTAATGACCGAAAACCACCCCAAATTAATTTGATTGGTGGTTCTCCTACTACCATTACTGTTGGTGACGTTTATGAAGAGCCAACGATCAATGCCACAGATGATGTTGATGGCGATGTTACTCCCTTTATCAATATTCAGGGAGAGGTGAATCCCAATAAAGCTGGTCAATATAAGGTAGTCTATTCAGTTATGGATCGATCGGGAAATAGAGCAACAAAAACAGTTGTCGTGAAAGTAAAAAAGGCTAAAGTAGAAAAGGTCCCACTCGCTTCGGGTGGCATAAAAAAGAAAAGCAAGCGAAAACGATCGGTTGCCGTTTTGACAGGAATTCTTGGCGTAGGCAGCTTGGCCTGTGGAATTATTACCAATAATATGCTCATTCCTCAAAGGCAGGATGCCTATGACAAAGCAAATAATAAAGATGAGGCAACGAGTAAACGAGAGATTCTTGAAAAGACAGCACTGTTACGAAATCTTCTCTATGGTGGTGCTGGGGTATTTGCTTTAGGATTTACAGTGAATTTTTTAATCCCCGATCCACGGGCAAAATAAATTGTAGCGGTAACCGAAAAGGAATAATAGGAAATATACTTGGGAGAGCAATGATGAGGTCAAGGGCAGGAATTTACAGTATCCTCATGATAATTGCTTTAATTATCGTGGCGTGCACGGAGTTGCGGTTTGAAAACCCCTACGACATTGGGGGAACAAAACCGCAAATTACCCTGGAAGGAAATGATACGGTTTCTGTTATTCAGGGTGATAGCTATTTTGAATATGGGTATCGTTGTAAAGATAATGATGGGTCCGATCTTTACAGCCGTGTCACAGTCAGCTTTGAGGATGATAAAGGAAAGTCGGTTGACCGAGAGACATTCACCAATAAATTGGGCACCTATGTAGCTTGGTATCGCGTTAAGAATGAAAATGGCTATAAGGATGAGATAAAACGTATTGTACTCGTCATCACTGTTCCCGATCGAGTTCCACCTAAAATTTATTTAGCTGGTGCAAATCCCTTTACTCTATACGTGGGGACCAATTATGTTGAGCCGGGCGCCATAGCAGTTGACAGTATAAATGACTCGACCTTTGATACCATATCTATTGATAAATTTACAATACGAGACTCGGTAAAACCCGATGTTATTGGTAATTATAAAATGTATTATGATGTCTCTGATGATGCTGGCAATAAGGCAGATACCGAGATACGACAGGTGAATGTGTTGCCTCCTCGTGACACAATGCCTCCTATTATTACTCGCAAGGGAGATTCTGTTACCTATGTAGACTTTAAAAGCCGTTATGTTGATAGTGGTGCTACTGCCTATGATAGTGTTGATGGTGACGTTGTGCCAACACCCCATGGAGATGATTTGGTTAAGACCGACTCGCTTGGTGCTGTATATGATGTGTATTATACTGCTATTGACAAAGCGGGTAATCGGGCAGATACGGTTTGGCGCGTGGTTATTGTTGCTGATTTAAGTCCCCCAATAATCTACCTAAAGGGGCAGGAAACTGTAAATATCTCATTGGGCTACCCCTATAATGAAGCTGGTGCCTTTGCTGTTGACAATGTGGATGATACGATTCCCTTTTCTAAAATTACCGTCGATGCGAGCAATCTTAATATCCATGGAATCGGTAATTATAGAATTTACTACGATGTTTCAGACTCTGCGGGTAACAAAGCTATTACTAAAGTGCGTAAGGTCAACGTGTCTGGCCCCGATTCTTTGATGATCGAGGACTTTGAAAAAACACCCTTTAATCGCACAACCCTATCAATCGACAGTGGCTTTAGTAGTAGTCAAGGTACCTGGTTCGGCATAACCGATTCTGGTGTTGGTGGGAGCTCATCCATGGAGCCAAGCCCCTTTGATGATCCCGATTTTAGCGAGATAGTTCAACCGGATAGTGGATTTAATGGAAGTAGAGGACTGTATATCAAATTTAACCTCAAATCCGGAAAAAGTGATGTTCCCCATCCAGCACCCTTTGCTGCAATAGGATTTAATCTTAAATCCGATGATAAGTATTCCGACTTTACCAAATTTTTTAGGCTTCGGTTTCATGCTATGGGAAACAGGAATATTCGGGTTGCCTTCATTACTAAAAAGATCGAAGAGTGGAACCCTGCCAAGGATGGATGGGGCCACATGGGGACTGCGGTATTAATCACTACCTACTGGATGGAAAGAACAATTACCGTGCCAGACTTAGAGCCAGAAGAGGGGTCTCCCCAAAGTACTGCTGGAGTGAAGTGGAACGATGGTAATGTGAGAAACAAGGTTCGTGCAGTGATTTTTTATCCCATGGCGCAAAGTGGTGATACAGCAGAACTTTATTTAGACAATATTAAGATTGATGGTATAAAAGCTTCTGATTTACAATAGGTAAATCACAGTGGTTTTTATGGAGAGTGTCGAAAGACTGACAGAACGCAATTGGTTTACAGATGTTTATATCGCTCCTTATGACCGTATAGGGTACCGATTCGAATAGAGAGACGATCATCCACAACAGTAATTTCACCCTTGGCCAATAATTTGTGGTCAATAAAGACGTCTACCGGTTCACCGGCCATGCGCTGCAATTGAACCAACTTACCCTTTTTTAAATTTAAAAGTTCACGAATTGTCATATTTGTCTGGCCCAGTTGGACAGAAATAGGCATGTTTACATCTAAAAGCATCTTAATATTGTTTGCCATTGAACCATACCCTTTTATAATTATACATATTCTTATGCTTCTCCCCTAGTATTTATCGGAATAAGGGAAGAATTTCTTTAAGTATTGAAGTAGAAAGTAGTGTGCCACCAATAAAAAAGATGAGGCAAAACAGGACAAGAACCATGAGTAGAAGAAAGGGTAAAATGATCGTCATTCCTGCGCGAAGCTTTGATATATGGTGGACAGAGCTGATACCAACTATTAAAATTAACAGCGCCCAGATGGGTGCTATTGCAGGGCCAATAAAGGGAATGCATTGGAGTATGAGGGCACTTTGTGAATAGCAAACAACACAACAGGTCGTGGATAGGTTTGCACTGTTACTCTTTGAAATATAAAGCAATGCATAGATATAGCATGTTGTTGCACCTACACCCAGAATCGTCGATAAGGGATAGAAGACGAGTGTGGAAGCATTGAACAACTGCATAAATTCATAATTTTGTAATGTTGCAGCATTCCCTATTGCAGTGAAGGCTTTGTTCCAGAGCAGATCACCCAGAGCACCGATAGAGCTTGCCAAAAGCGCAAAAAGAAGGGCGTAAAAGAGATTACTCTTAGAAGAGATTTTAGTGAAAAAGGTGGTTGGCTTGAGCAACGATAGGTGCACTGTTTTTATAAATGCCGCTCCAAGCCCAAGGGCTCCACTCTGCTCCCAGGGGATATCTGTTGAGTCATGTGATAGATTTAAAGGTTCGGTATTGGATGCAGCATAACTTCCGCAAACGGTGCAATGTTCAAGTTCTGTGCTTTGAGGGGCCAAGGTTCCGCATTTTGAGCAGTGCATTAAAAATATTCCAGTTTTTCTGATGAGGATTTACATTGCATAATTTGTCCTATTATTATACATTAATGGTAATATGAAATATAACTAAAATTATCAATACAATTGGAAAAATAGATACAATAGTTATATTTACTAATAGAAACTTTATTGATTTACCAATAGATTACTTTTCTCTTAAGGAGGATTGATGTGATAGTTGTCACCGGTGGTGCTGGATTTATTGGTAGTGCTGTAGTCTGGGACCTTAATCAGCGCGGGGAAGACTCAATTCTTATTGTGGATCACTTGGGTGAATCAGAGAAATGGAAAAATCTTGTTTCACTACGATTCGATGACTATATGGATAAACAGGCATTTATCACAAAGTTGGAACAGGGGAATTTTGGTAATTCCCTTAAGGCAATAATTCACCTGGGAGCCTGCTCTTCGACTACCGAGAAAGATGCAGGATATTTAATGGAGAATAACTACATCTATACAGCGCGGCTTGCACAATGGCATGAAGGAAAACGCGATTGTCGATTTATTTATGCCTCAAGTGCGGCAACCTATGGAAATGGTAATCAGGGCTATCGTGATGATGAGGATGCCTTAGATACATTACAACCATTAAATATGTATGGATACTCAAAACAGCTTTTTGATAAACTGGCAAAACGTCGCGGATGGCTTTCACGGTGTGTGGGATTAAAATATTTCAATGTTTACGGGCCAAATGAGTACCATAAAGGTTCAATGAGAAGCGTGATCAATAAGGCCTACCCACAGATTCAAGATCAAGGTACTATCTCTCTTTTTAAATCCTATCGAGATGCGTACAAAGATGGAGAGCAGCAGCGGGATTTTATCTATGTAAAGGATGCTGTTGCTATGACCCTCTTTTTTTTAGGTCGTGATGATGTAAATGGTATTTATAATATAGGCACTGGTGCTGCCCGTTCTTGGAACGATGTTGCCACGGCAATGTTTACTGCTGCAAATAAAAAAACGACAATCCAATATATCGAAATGCCCAAGGAGCTCCAAGGAAAATATCAATACTATACCTGTGCTGATATGACTAAACTTGAAGCTGCTGGATGCTCCCATGTTTGCCGGTCTTTAGAAGAAAGCGTCGGTGAATATATAAAAGAGTATCTTGCGGTCGATGAATATCTACGGTGATTAATTGGTCTCTCTTTTTATTCGAATGTCTTGTAACTGATTTGTTTACATTGTATAATAAAGGGTGACTTAAAGAAATAAATTATATTTGTAAGAAGGGAATGTTGTGTCTGTAAAGAATTGTACTCCTTTGAGAATCGGAGTCCTTGCTGTTGCTCTTTTCTTTTTTTGGACCTCTCTGCTTTGGGCAAAGGATACCAATGATTATATCCATTATCGGCTTGGGATAAAATATAAAAACGAAAAAAAATTTGATCAGGCTGTTGAAGAATTTAAAAAAGTGTTGGCTGCTTATCCTGACAACTACAACACCTATATGCATCTTGCAGAGATCCGAAACTATCAAAATCGATTTCGTCTTGCCTCCTATAATTTAAAAAAAGCACTTACCTATAACCCTGGTTGGGGAAAAGCAAAGAAGATGCTTGCCGCAGTCTATGAACGGGACGGACAATATCAGAATGCAATCAAGGAGCTCCAGGATTATTATCAGTACTGTGATCCTGCCGAGCGTGATAGTGTTCAGGCGCAAGTCAATCGATTGATTGGTATTGTGAAGTTTGGAAAATCCTACAAAGAGAATATCAAGGTCGATGAAAGTACTCAGGCCATACTAGAGGCCGAAGCCACGACAGGAAAGCCAAAGGTTAAGAAAAAAACAACCCAACCAAAAAAAGTTGTAAAAAGAGGTGCATCCAAAACCAGTGCTGCCCAAAGTGAATTTGATGCTGGGGTACGAGCCTATCAAAAGGCGGTGTCTACACAGGAGTATGCTCTTTTTGATAAGGCTATCGAACATTTTCGTAGGACTATAAAATTGCACCCAAAGC
Organism: Chitinivibrionales bacterium; assembly: GCA_028278335.1. Lineage (GTDB taxonomy): Bacteria > Fibrobacterota > Chitinivibrionia > Chitinivibrionales > JANQEN01 > JANQEN01. Next base: position 26,074 of record JANQEN010000135.1, read on the forward strand.
ATTATGGTGCCTACTACTATGCCGGACTAATCCGACGACGTAAGGGCCAGAATAAAATGGCAAAAGTCAATTTTCATAAAGCTGTTGCCTATAAAGAATTGGGGCACAATGCTCATTTTTATCTTGGTAAGATTTATGGGGAGGAGAAGGCTTATAAAACAGCGATTAAACATTTGCAGCTCTACATTAAGTCAACCACCTATGAACCGGGCAAACGAGAGGCCGAAGGGCTTTTGCAACGATACGTGTCAGCCTATAATGCAATCCATAAAAAGGAAAAGATAGACATTGGTGCTTTAGCTCGTGATGAGATGCATCGCGAGATCAGTAAAATCCCCGATGAAACACGCTATGCTACAATTGAAATTCGCATTGATTCTCTGTTAGTTATGTCAATTGTCGATAGTGTCACCGATCCAGGCCAAGCAATGCTGACAGGCGTCCGATCCTTTACCAACAATCAATTTGACAAGGCCATTGAGGATTTTAAAAAAGTTTTGGTACGGTACCCCAAAGGCGATGTGGCAGCACGATGTCTCTTTGATATTGGTGTGTGCTATATGAAGCTTAAGAATTATAAAATAGGGGAAAGCTATTTTCAGCAAGTGATTGATCGGCATGGTCACCATGAATTGGCTGCGCCATCGCTTTTCTTGAAGGCGCTATCCTATGCTGAACGAGGAGAACCAGCTCGTGCAGAGAATCTCTATCGTGGATTTATTCAAAAATATCGAACCCATAAACTCTGTGGCAAAGCCTATGAAAAACTGGGCGATGCCTACAAAGACCTTATGCAGGATAAAAAGGCTGTTGATGCCTTCAGAAGTGCTGCAGGAATGGCGCAATCTCCTCTTGACAAGGTATATGCGTTATACAAATTAGGTTCTGCCTATGAACGGGTCGGTAATGCAACTCGGGCAGTGGAGTCTTTTCAGAAGACAATCCTTACTGGCGAAAAGGAATCACTCTTTGAACGAGTTCCCGATTCATATTATAAAATTGCCGATCAATATTACAAAGGGAAAAAGTACTCCAAAGCACTTGATTACTATGTTAAAGTTACCCGAAAGTATCAAGCCTATCAGGATACACCGTGGGGACTCTTTCAAATTGGTAGTATCTATAAAAATTTGAAAAAACATCAAAAAGCTATTACCACTTTTAACGAATTAATTCACAAATATCCCGACGATTATTGGACCCGACAGGCTAAATGGAAATTGGAAGACACTGTCTGGGAGCATGAATATAAAGCTGTTTTACGGTAATCAATAACTACAAACTACTTTCAATCCTATCCTAACTGAGCAAAAGGCGCTTCAGTATGAATTATACCACTTTGCTTGAAACATTGACCAATTCCTATACCCGACAATCCGACTGGTATGAACAGTTGAAAGTTCTTGTGCAAAAGATTTTGGGATCTATCGCTGTTAATCGCGGAGATGTGGCAAGTGTCATGGGGTTGTTCAATGAAAAAAAAGAGTTGTTAGAAAAGATTACTCAAGAGCGAGAGGATGTAAAAGAGAACATCGCTCTTTGGCAAAAGGAAAAAAATAACATACCCTCTTCCCCGGCTACTGAAACCTTTGATACGGTACTTGTTAGGACCGAGCAGGTGATTAAGGAGTTTTTAGAATTAGAGGATCGACTTAAAAAGTACCTGCAAACCTCCAGTCAAAAAGGGTAGCAACCTATTGATGAATAATAAAAAACCAGCTGTTTCCGATCCTATGTTTGAACAGCTTCAGCAGGCCTTTCAAGATTTCCAGGCTCGGGCTGACAAATTGAGTAGTGCCTATGAAGCCATGCAAAAGGATTTTAAAAAGATTAATATTGAGCTTGACAAAAAGAATCGAGCCCTCAAGGAAAGTCTTGCAAAACAGGAGGAGATGCAAACCTACCTCAACAGTATCCTAGAGAGCATGAATAATGGGGTGATTAGTGTAAACACCGCTGGCAAAATCACCCAGTTCAACAAAGCTGCAGCAGAAATAATTGGCTACAAACAGGATGAGGTTTGGGATAAATCCTTCGATGACCTCTTTAATGACCATACCTTTACAAAGGTTAATGTCCTGAGTGTATTAAAGTCTGGAAAGGGACATGTCCGAGACGAGAAGGTAATCTGGAGCAAATCGGGAAGTCCCGTCCCGGTGTCTTATCAGAGTGCAGTACTTAAGGATCAGAAAAAGGAGACCCTTGGTGCGGTAGAGATATTTACCGATCTCACACAGATAAAGGCATTAGAAGAGGAGATGCAACAGAAAAAGACCATGGCGGCTCTTGGTGAAATGGCTGCTACAATCGTACATGAAATTAGAAATCCCCTTGGCGCTATGGGAGTTTGGGCAAGTTTGCTTAATCGTGATTTACAAGATGATGAACCTCGACGGGAAATTTTACGTAAAATTATTGATGCTCTATCTCGACTGAATCGTATTGTTACCAATCTTTTAGTTTACTGTAGGCCCATTAAATCACAACTCAGAAGGGTTCTGCTACAGGATGTGCTTACTGAAACAGTCAACTTCGTTGATATCGAAATTGAACGGATTGGTAAAGAGATTGCTGTTCATAAAAAGTGGAATGATAAGTGTCCGGTTTACGTTGCAGCTGATCCAGAAAAATTACAGCAGATGATCATGAATCTCTGTTTTAATGCAGTGCAGGCAATGCCTGAGGGTGGTGAATTGACTGTTTCTTGTGGTAAACCCAAAGATGGTAAGGATGAATTTGTTCACTTTACTATCACTGACACTGGGGTAGGGATCGAGAAAGAGCGTATTGATAAGATTTTTGATCCCTTTCATACGTCTAAAGAAAATGGGACAGGATTGGGACTTGCCATTGTCAAAAAATTCGTTGATTATCACTCAGGATATATAAAAGTGGATAGTGTTGTCAATAAGGGCACTACCATTAAAGTTTTTTTGCCACATGCAAAGAAGGAGTTATAGGTCTTGATAAACGATGAGGTAAAGATATTAGTTGTCGATGATGATGTTCACATGCTCAGTTCGGTTGTGGAAGTACTAAATCGAGAGGGGTACGAGACCATTCCCTGCTCAACCGGTGCTGAGGCATTACAGCGATTTAAAAACGAAACGGTTGACCTAATAATCTCTGATGTTAAAATGCCTTCAATGACCGGTGTGGAGCTGTTAGCCAAAATACGAGAAGTAGATACCATGGTTCCCTTTATCATCATGACTGCCTATGGTGATGTGGCAACTGCGGTGGCAACAATGAAACAGGGTGCCTATGATTTTATTGAGAAGGGGATGGATCTTATTGACAAATTAGAGTTTTCCGTTTCTCGTGCCCTTCAACATCAGACTTTGGTAAAGGAGAATATTCAGTTAAAGAATACCTTGAAAAAGAGATGGGACTATATTGGGCAATCTGATAAAATTCAATCAATCAAACAGTTAGTCGCTGACATAGCCCCCAGCCGGTCAACCGTGTTAATAACCGGTGAATCGGGAACTGGTAAGGAGATGATTGCTCGTTCGATTCACTTCTCAAGCCAACGCCATGGTGAACAGTTTGTAAAAGTCAATTGTGCAGCCCTCCCCGATGGCCTGATAGAATCAGAGTTGTTTGGCCATGAAAAGGGAGCTTTCACCGGCGCCCTTAAAACCAAAGCGGGTAAATTTGAGTTAGCCTCCGGTGGCACACTCCTTCTCGATGAGATAGGAGAAATGCCAATAAATGTGCAGGCAAAACTTTTACGCGTACTTCAGGAGCGAGAAGTAAATAAGGTCGGTGGTGATGCACCGATTCCTGTTGATGCGCGAATCATTGCAACGTCAAATCGCAATTTAGAGGAGCAGGTAAAAAATGAATCTTTTCGTGAAGATCTTTTTTATCGACTCAACGTTTTTAGAATAACCTTACCTCCCTTGCGGGACCGGATGAGTGAAATCCCGCTGCTTGTGGATCATTTTATTGAAAAGTATAATAACGAAAACGGATTTCGAGTATCCGGAATAGAAGACGCTGCAATAAAGGCGTTGCAGTCCCATGCATGGCCAGGAAATATTCGTGAGCTTGAAAATTCCATTGAACGGGCAGTGGTGTTAACAAAATCTGGATTGATTTCACCGCAACACTTTCAGTTTAACCAACCCATGGAAAGCAAAGAGAGTGGGCTTACACCGGGAATGACTGTTTCCGATGCTGAAAAGAAGCTGATACTCCAAACTTTGGAATTCTGCAATCAAAACAGGACTCGGGCTGCAGAGATGCTCGATATTTCAATTCGGACTTTGCGCAATAAACTAAAGGAATATGGATTCCAAAGAGAATAGTCTGTATTTGTTATAGTAATTTCATCCCATTAATAATATACTTAATAATAATTGGCGAGAATTCGCGTAACACCATATCACGTAACTCATTTTCAAAGTGATACCTATCCTCTGTAGAGAGATGGTGACTCCAAAAGGGAGTGCCCTCTATGTAAGAGGGGGTATGGAAAATAATGCGCATTAATACTAAATCAATTCTATTTAAAACGGGGCTCATTTACGTAGGAGTGACCATTCTCAATGTCACCATATTTAATGTTATGGTTTGGGAGAATCAAACCGGATTGATTATGGAGAATGCCATTTTAAATAGTCTCCATAAAGGCTCAAGCTTAAAATATCGAATTGATAATATTATCCAAAACAACGACAACTTGACAAGTGCAAATATCAACAAAATCCTTAAAGAGTGCGAAAAACTATCAATCCGGGACCTGACCCTTTTTCATGAAAGTGGCAAGGTTTTTATCGCGCTTCAAAATAATAAGCTCATTAAAAATAAGGTGGCTACACCAAAAGAGCTCAAAATGATCAACAAGGCTATCACCAAACAGAGTTTTGAGGACAAGCTCTTTTATCATAATGTTGACAAAAAGACAAAACGAATCGATCTCTATATTCCTTTTACATTTAATAAAGATCAAAACGGCGTTGCTTCCATAAAGCTTGTGATGAAGGACATCAACAAGCAGATGAACTATCTCTATCGGCAATGCTTTTTTATTGCTCTTTTAGTAGTGATAATCCATATACTCTTTGCTTGGGCAATTTTTAAAATGATCCTTCTTCCCCTCCGTTCTCTTATCGGTGCCACACAGTCAATTTCACGGGGCCAGTTGGATATTAGAGTACCTATTGTGCGCCAGGATGAGATTGGATTATTAGCTTCATCCTTTAATGAGATGAGTGTTGCCTTTCAACGGATGCGCGATGAAGCCAAAGGGGCCAACCCACTAACGGGGCTTCCAGGGAACATAACCATTGCTCGATATATCGACCAGTGTCTCTTGAATCAAACAGATATTTGTGTGCTCTATTGTGATCTGGACAACTTCAAGGCCTATAATGACAAGTATGGATTCACCCGTGGGGATGAGGCAATTACCTATACCCGGGACTGTTTAAACGCCGTTGCTCAACGAAACGATATTGCCAATGTTTTTGTTGGCCACGAAGGAGGCGACGACTTTGTAGTAGTGACCCCCTACGAATATTGGGAAGTCTTTGCAAAGGCCTTTGTCACGATATTCGATCGCGGGATTTATCAGTTCTATAATACGGTTGATGCGAGAAATGGATTTATCGAATCAATTAACCGTCAAGGACAACGGCAGCGATTCCCTTTGATCAGTGTGTCAATTGCAGTAGTAACCAACAAAACGCGCCCTTTTACCAGGCACGCACAGATGATCCAGGTTGCCGCAGAAATAAAGAAGTATGTTAAGGGGATTGACGGTTCATGCTATGCCATTGATCGAAGATCTGGACCTTTGGGTGAAAATTAAATCAATAAAGCTGATTTTTATACCTCTCTTTCAAGCGAATAGATCATGGGACTCTTTGTACGGGCATTTCTGATTTTACTCTTTTTTGCCTCTGCTATTTTTTTTAACATTGGTCTTATTGATATTCGTTTTACCGAGATCAATTACTTACTTGGCAAAGCTGCCTTTGATCAAGAGGCCTCAAATGCTTTTGGAATTGTTGCGAAATATGAACTCATTAAACGGCGAATTGAGCATGGTGAAGAGGATGCACAAAATTATGAGATAGAAGCACGAATTCAGGCATTGATTTCGGGTGATCAATTCACCATGCAGGAAAGTGATGCAAAGCAGTTTTACCATATGCCGGTAAAATTTATTCTCGCCTCTATTCGATTTGCCCTTGGTAAAGAGTTTATCAATCCCCAGGAGGAGAACAAAATTATAAAGGTCTTGGAGATCGCCTATTTTTGGGAAAGAAATAGGAAGTATCCCGAAGCCATCAAAATATATGAGGATGTTTTGGCAATGTCCGAGCTGGGGCCAGATCTTCGATCGATTGTCTTGGTGCATAAGGCCTTTTGTCACTCCATGATGAGCGAGTATAAAAAAGCGATTCAGGTGTATGAATTAGTAATAAGTAACTATCCCAATACCGATGCCGGCGTTTTATCCTGGAAACTTTTGGATTTTCTAACTTCCATTGAGAACAAGCGAAGAAGCGTCGAAAAGACCGACCTCTCCGACTTTGATCGGGCAAAGCAGTATTACCTTTTAATGGATTACCGTAATTCAATTAAATACTTTTCACGGTTTCTTCAGAAAAACAAAGGAAGTCGTCGGCTGAGTGAAGCACGCTTTTTTAAAGGGCGATCCCATGAGGAGTTAGGTGAGTCCGAAGAGGCAGTTATTGAGTATCGCTATACCATTAAACATGATCGATCGAGGAAGTGGGCACGCGAGGCAAATCGACGTATGTTGATGCTTGGTGAGTTTTACGATTATCAAAAGAAAATGGCCGATGAGGCAAAAAAACAACTTGCCGCCTATCAAGATGACAGCTTCATGAATAGTGTTAATAAATTTAAGCAGATGATGTCGGAAAGCTCGATTCGCGATGAGTTGGTGAACAGTCGCAAAGGTGAGTTGACAAAAAGAGATGGTGATGAAAACATCATGGGGCTTATTGATAGTATTGGGGAAATTGACTTTACCGGCGAGAAGGATCGTGAGAAGAAGGAAAGGGAACTTGAGAAACTCCGTCAATCCCTGATAGCAAAAGGAGTAAGTTCTAAAGAGGAAATACGTATGTTAGCCCGCAAGCGTGCACTCAGCACCCATCTTTATAGGCGTCCTTCTTACATAAAGAAGGTTATCAATGGGAATCAAAATCAACTGCAATATATCTATAACAAAAAGCTTCGTCGGGGTGTTAAAATTTCCGGTAAGCTTTTGGTTGAGATGAATATTCGAGCAGATGGGTCTATTAGTAGCGCCAATGTTGTAAATTCAGATATTGGTGATGCAGGGTTTGAAAAAATGGTTGTCGCTAAAATAAAAACCTGGCAATTTCAATCAGTGCCAGATACCCTAGGTGTCCTGACCATCCGGTTCCCCTTTGAGTTTTATGAAGAGTACTAACATACCTCATATTAGGTTAAATCATAGGAAGAAACTAACGATTGTTGGCAAAAGCCAAAATCTGTTCGACTCTCTGTTCCCAGGTGTGAGATTGTTTTATGTGTGTATGATTGTTCTGCAATCGATCATTTAGCAAATGATACTCACCCAAAACTCGGCTGATAAGAGAATCAAGCTCCTCTTCGTTTTGAAAGGTATAGTATAAACATTCCTTTAAAGACTCATCAAGTAAAGGCAGTGAATCTGATATCAGAACAGATCCCATGGCAAGGATGTCGAAAACACGGGGGCTGATTTGGTCATCAAAATTGTGCGGTGATGGTTTATTAAATGAGAGATTTAAGACGATCTTTGCCGATTGCATGATGGCAAGTGATTCCTCTGTGTCAATCCAGGAATTGTTTACTATTGATTTCACAAGGGGACCTTTGTATTTATTCCACCCTTCTCCGGCAATTGCAAGGGAAAATCCTTGCGAGCAGAGTCTCTCCAAAATTGTGATACGATAGGTTGAAGGTAGACCCACAAAGGCAATATCCAATGATTTCTGAGCAGCTTTATTTGTTTCATAACCTTTAATGCTTTCCCCAGAGGCGGCAGTTGGCAAATAGCAATAGTGCGTATTGGACTGTAAACACCATTGAGGAATAGGTCCTCTTTGAATGGCAATGCAGTGAGAATAACCGGGCAAAACATCCTTAAGATAGGTGGCGCGTCTATAATCTTCAATAAACCAGTGGATGGTTGTCATCCCCTGTTTGAAGAGCAATTCCAACGTAAAACGGGTTAGAGGGCACAAAGCAGGAACGAACAGATGGGTAATGCTATGTTGCAGACACTGCACAACCAAGGACTGATTGAGAAGGTCGACAATCATATCCTCATCAGGAGTTTTTAACAGGGTTGCAAAGGCTGAATGATATTTGTGGCAATCAAATTCATGAATAGTTTCAAGAGAAGGGGAGTTCTTACATGCCTCTAAAAGGTGTTTTGTTGCTTGCCGAGAGCCTCCTACGGGAGGAAGTAAGAGCATCCAGTTAGACATCGGTCATACCAGATTTTCTATAGCTGGTAGTGAGGAGACTCCATTTCCAGTCATTCCTTTGAAGGAAGCTATTTTTAGGGCAAATTCTGCAGCAGAAAAGGGGTCGTTTCCTCGAGCAATGCTGTGGAGAAACCCACCATTAAAGGCACTGCCGATGAGACCTTGGTAGGTGATTGGTTTGTTAGTGTTTGGTACAGCAAGCTCTTCTATCTTTCCATCATATCCAATCATACAGCCATGTTGACCATGCTTGACCACCACAATTGAGACGCCTCGGTCCCATAAAAAACCTATGACATCCAAGGGACGCTCATAGCCAAAAAGAGCTTTTGACTCGTCTGGTGCAGAGGGAAGGATCACATCGAGGAGTGGGAGAACTCCCCAAAGACTCTCCTTTGCATCATCTAAAGACCATCGTTGGAGTCGTAAGTTTGGATCATAGGCAACCATCACATCATTGATGTGCGCAGAGTGAAAGGCCTTGAATACGGCATGACGGGCCGGTTTTGAAATTGACTGCAATTCACTGGAGGCATAGACAATTTTACTGTTTTGTAAAAGGTTGTCGTAAATCATTGATGGGCTGATGTGTTGTGCTGCGCTTCCGGGGTGATGAAATAGGTACTCCCGTTCATCCGGTTTTCGGGAGCTGAGAAAATAGAGACCATTGTAACCATCAGAGGTTGAAACATGATCAATATTAATACCATAGGATAGTAGACGATCTCTGATCATTGTATGAAAGGGATCGCGGGCAATGGCTGAAATAAAGGAGACCCCAGAACCAAGTTTTGCGGCTGTTACGCCCACGTAAACATCTGCACCGCCAATGTCCTTGGTGTAGGTGTCGGCATGGGCAATATTTCCATCAGTTTGGAATTCAATGTAGGTCTCACCCAAAACAAGGATGTCATAGTCGCGGATATGGTGTGGTGTCATAGTAGTCCTATGTGCATTAGTTAAGAAGTAAATCGATACTATAAAAGGGATGTATCACTTTTAAAATAGATAAAAGCCGTTTAAAAATAAAGGCGACCTCTGATAATTACATTTTGTTTTGTTGCTCAGTGAAAAACCATTAAAGGAGGCTTAGCCAAAAGATAATTTTTGGTGATTCATTGATTGAATGTTGTGAAATTAGACATATTGTATCACCATTCGTAGTAATTGATTTGAAAGACAGCAATAGTCTCAGCAATATTCGGGACTTAATCATTCCTTGTGGGTGTAAGCGTTTAATTATTTTAATGATAGCCCCAACGTATACTTCCTGGCAAAACCATATAACAGGAATTTATTTCCAAGGGAACACAATGAAAATAGTCGCAGATAGTAATATACCTTTTGTCAAAGAGGCGTTCTCTCATCTCGGTGAGGTGACCACTGTCTCCGGTCGCGAGATAACCAAGGCACTTCTTAAGGAGGCAACTCTTTTAATCGTACGGTCAATTACCGAGGTCAATAGTACTCTCTTAGAGAATACCGGAATACGATTTGTCGGTACGACGACCATTGGTACCGATCATGTGGATACCACTTACTTAAAAGAGAAGTGTATTGGGTTTGCCAGCGCACCTGGATCAAATGCCAACTCTGTTGCCGAATACGTGTTAGCTGCGATGGTAGCTATGGCAACAAAGATTAAACGTCCCCTTTCCAAATTAACACTGGGAATTGTTGGTGTTGGCAATATTGGATCCCGGGTTTTTCAAATGGCTAAGTCCTTGGGAATCTCCTGTATTCTTACAGATCCCCCTAAGCAGCGCTTAACCCAGAGTCCTCTCTATCGATCCTTAGATGAGCTTTTAGAGAGCTCAGATATTATCACTTTGCACGTTCCTTTAAAAAAGGATGGCAGTGATACTACTGCTCACATGGTAAACAAGCAATTTATTGAATTATGCAAAAAGGGTGTGGTATTGATCAATACGAGTCGCGGTCAAGTGGTTGACGAGAGTGCACTTTTATCTCAGAAGGGTAAGTTTGGTGGACTCATCTTTGATGTATGGGAAAATGAACCGCATATAAACTTTGATCTACTTAGTTGCGTTGATATTGGTACACCCCATATCGCTGGTTATTCCTATGATGGTAAGATCGGCGGTGTAGAGATGATCTATAAAGCTGCCTGTGCCTTTTTCTTTAAAGAGGTTGTTTGGCGCAAACAAGAGGTGTTAGATAGAATTAGGAGTAAAAAGCTCACCTTTTCTGATGAAGCGTCAACACTTGAGGATGCGGTATCCATGGCCTATGATATTCTGGAAGACGCTAAAAAATTTAAAGAGGTACCCAGGAAGGACCCTCAAAATAGGGGAACCTTTTTTGATAGTTTTAGGAAAAACTATCCACGACGATTGGAGTTCTCTCACTACTCTTTCTCACCGGATACTCTTTCGGAGGAGAAGGTGAAAACCCTTTCAAACGTTGGATTCTCCAAGAAATAGGGGAAGGGTCCTAGGAACTTTCCTGGAAAGGTCTAAATTGGGGCAACATCCTTATGTCCCCAGTTTAAAAGGGTGAAAGATTTTTAGTCTTAATCGATTAATATTGGTTATATTATATGTAGATGTGTGATATATGTGATATATGTGATATATGTGAATCTGCCCGGTTTGTAGGTTCACAGAATTATTTATGCTAATGACCAACCATGCTATTTTAATAAGTGATTTATTTCCATAATGGGGGCTTTCATGCGACGTGTACAAAGCTTTGTTATCTATGTGATTATTGTTCTTTCCGTTTTTTCGACCGTAGCGGAAGAGGCATATCATCAGGGAATGATTTTTTATTCTCACCCCTCTCAGGTTCAGGAACTTTTTGCATCAAAGGATGTTTTTATTATACATGATTTTAAAAAGTATCTTAGTGTGATTGTCAAGGAATCAGTTGTGCCCCTCTTAGAAAAAAGAGGGCTTTCAGTGACCATTACACGAAAAAATCTTTCTCAAAGTCATCGAGCATCCTTTAATACTAAAGATCGCGGCCGCTTTGGCTATTATCCTACCTTATCTGAGGTTGATACAATTCTGGACGGATTAACAAAGAGGCATCCCAACATTGTGAAACGTGGTGTGTTAACACCAAGTACCATTCAAGCTCGTGAAATCTATTATGCAAAGATTTCCAATAGCCCCAGTGCGGATAACAAGAAACCGGAAGCCCTTATTACCGGAGGACAACATGCCTGTGAAGTGATAGGACCTGCCTGTGTACGATTGGATATGTACCACCTGTGCCAGAATTATGGTAAAGACCCAGAGATAACCTGGCTTGTTGACAATAGGCAAATCTATTTTGTTCCGGTTATGAACCCCGATACCTATGAGTATATGCAAAAGGGTGAGTCTCTTCGTAAAAATAGACGTGATCATCGGGGAGTATCTGCTAGAAATGACGGTGTAGATCTTAACCGCAACTATCCCTATAAATGGGGGTACGACAATGTCAATTCCAGTCCAGACTCCTCTAAAATGAATTATCGAGGATACTACCCAGTTTCAGAGCCAGAGACAAAGGCGATGGTAGATTTCATCAATAATCACAAATTTCGAACCTGGCAAAATCATCACAGTGCAAATGATGTGCTGGTTATCCCCTTTGGCTATAACTATCGAGTACGTTTGCCAAGAGCAGATTCTGTCAAGTACTATACCATGTGTGAGGAACAGCAGGCCTGTTATGGACGATTTAAAAAGTGGGGTCCCTCCTATATCTCTTATAATGGATGGTCTCTTAACGGGGGAACAGAGGATTGGGGATGGAGTGACTCTTCTGCCTACCGACTCTATTGCGTTATCACCGAACTTGGTGCGAGTATGTGGGAATCTGATAGAAATGCTAAGGTCACTGCTGAAAAGATGCTTGAAGCAGATATGTACATGATAAAGTGTGCGGGCTTTTATCCTGTGCTCAAGGGGATCACCTTGAAAGATGATGTCTTGGGCAATAATGATGGTAAACTAAATCCTGGGGAAACAGTTACCCTCAGTGCTACTATAGAAAATAAGTCGGTTGTAGATACAACACCGGATGTCAAGGGCGTCTTAAGCTCATCCTATTCTCATATTGAAATGAAAGATAGCAATGCCAATTATGGGGATGTGCAATGGTTGACAGCATTCAAAAATCCCACGACAGATCAATTTGAATTCAAATGCAGTAATCAAGCTAATGAAGGTGATTGGGCAAAATTTGATCTGAAACTGAAATGGACCATGCATTCGGTCTCCTTTGAAAAAAGTCTCGCCTGTTCTCTCCAGGTTGGACGCCTAGTTGGACTTATAAAGAATTATCGACTACAGGATTTACACGGTGGATTGAGTATAGTGCAAAGTCCCGATCGTCAATCGGTTCGCATTAAGCTTAGAATCTCTAAGGAAAACCTTGTCTCAGGTTTTTCAGAGAAACTCAAGGTTGGCGTATTTAATGCCGCAGGTAGAGAGGTTGCACGACTGGATCGTATGGTTCGAAATACATCCACAGTGATTGATTGGACTATGGTAGATAAACGTGGGTACAAGATCCCACAGGGACTTTACTTTGTTAGAGTATCTTTGGGAAGTTTTTCTGCAGTAGAGCGACTGATAATGCTTTAGACCATTTTCCCAAGAGGATAGGTCCTTCCAGTTTCTACATCAACCACCGGCAGGTGTCCAATTTGATCAAGCCGTGCCGTGCCGCTTAAATGGTTTCTATTCCCCTGTTCATCAAAGGACTCCCTCACTCGAGTATCTCGATATCCCTGGTCTGCTGTTAAGGTTTTGCAGCTTGACAGGTACTCCTTTTTTACGAAGAATGCATTGCATCCAGCACTATTGGTCCCCACAAAGGCATAACCCTTTTTATGGGCAAGGAAGCAAAGTGCCTTTAGAGAAGCGCCAAAATAAAGATTTGAAAAATGAGCTTCGGTTCTATTGAATTGTTTTTCATAGGGGATTGAAATTGCCCGTGAATTGCCAAAGAGTGGATTGTATTCACAAATTACAATTCGTGGTGTGATGCACTCAATAGCATTCCATACCCAATAGTCATTGCCATCAATATCGATACTTAAAAGACCAATTTCTCCAAAAAATCCCTGCTTTGTAAAGAGATCGTTACAATTCTCTCTGGTTACTCTCTGGCATTGAGCGGTGAGGTCGTAACGCCAATAGTACGGCTCTGCACGGATTGACCTGATATTTTGTTTGTCAGGATCAAAAATAAGGCCGCACCAATTGTTGTTCATTAAAAGAAATCGAGTGTTTGATTCAACATAGGTATCCACCCCAAATTCAATAAAGGAGTCCTTGGCAATAGGAATATGGTTGATGAGATATTGAATGATCCCATCTTCGCCCCATTGTGAAAAGACTCTAAATTCAACCTCTTCCAAAGATTTAATACTTTTAAGGCTCTTAAGATGTCGAATCTGTTGCTTTGCTAAAAGAAAGGCGTTGTTTTCACACTGCTGTTTCAGGAGAAAGTGATCATAATGGTTTGGAATATGCTTTAAAAGGTGATTCTGAATAAGTTGGAGTAGATGCTTGGAGAAGGGTTTTACCATTATTTCTCATCTCTTTTTTGTACTATTGTCTTTCCTATGAGTATTTGGCACTATTAGGATTTTATTCTTAACAAGTTTCTTACGCTTTAGACAGCAAAGGTCTATCATACTAACTTAATTATATCATAGTTGCCAAGCAGAGTGAATAGTGAGTGCTTTGGTAGTGCTTGTTTTAGGCTCTCCGCTATTTTATAATCTAACTAGTGCCTGTACAGCTATTTAGGTAATATAAATTGTTGTTCAGAAGGTGTTGTTTTGTTGGGTGAGTTACTTTACAAGAAAGAGTAGCTCGTCATAATGTTTGGTAAGGTGTTGCTGCAGTGAAAGAGACTGAAAAGAATACTTTTCATGTGCTTGAGAATGTGATCTTCCTTAAAAAAAGCGCACTCTTTTCTTCAATGAAGACAAGCGAGCTTCGGGCAATTGCGACCATTGCCCAAGAATTGCAATTTGTAGATACCAAGGAGATTGTTCGAGAGAACGATGTCGGTGACTCTCTCTATCTTATCAAGGAAGGCTCTGTGGCGATAAAAAAGGTAATTGACGAAACCGAAAGTATTCACCTGGCAACACTTGCCCAGGGTGAATGTTTTGGCGAAATGGCTCTCTTTGATACAGAAGTTCGCTCTGCCAGTGTCTATGCCCAGGGGAGTTGTACCCTTCTTTGCATACAACGGGAAGAACTATTTGATCTTCTAATTGATTTTCCAACAATTGCCACAGAGTTTTTAAAGATTTTTATTAAACGACTAAGAAGTGCCAACAAAAAGGTTGAATCAATGGCACTAAACGGTAAGGAGAAATAAGCATTATGAAAAACTGGAAGCACTCCATCCTACTGTTGGGAATTCTTTTTCTTACCTGTACTTCCTCTTTGACAATGAAAGTCCTTATCAGGATGGTAGATCAACAGGAAGCCTTTTTTAAGAATGAGGTTGTTCCACAGTTTAATGAGAAAGAAAAACAGGTGGTAGAAGTTGTCCACTATAACAGTGTTGATAGTGTTGATTTTGCATTGGATCAACATGCCGGAGTTGTAGGTCTTGTTAAAGTACCCTTTGAGAAAAGTGCCTCGCTGGTAAAGTCTGGTAAAGTTCTTCCGCTGGAGAATATCTTGACGGGGGAAGAATTACGAGAGTTTAACGAAACCTATATGCTAACCTCGCTTGGAAAAATACGAGACAAACAATACTATATACCAAGAAAATTTGAAACTCGTATCATGGTATATCTCAAAAGTAAAGTCGCCGATGCAATTGAAGTGTGGCGTAAGCATCGTGATGCGATTAATGCAATCCTCAAAGAGTATAATGGGTTTGGGCTCCCAGCAACCTTTATACTTGATGATGATCCTAACCTATGGGACTATTACGATATATTTGTTATTGGGTGGATTTGGGCACATACTGCCTATGAGGGGAAGATGGGACCCAAGGTGGCCCATCGTGGAAAACGATATTCTGGGACTGCTCAGAGACTCATTGATAGAATATTTCAGTGCGATGGTGAAGAGGAGGCTGTGGTTTCCCTTAACGGTAAAAGTGTGGTCGATGCATTCCATTGGGAAGCGGTCTATGCTGCTGCGGGAATTTACAATGATAAGATGTGGCAGGATGCATGGAGTGGTGCTGGTGTATGGCAGGGATTTGCCGATGGAGAGGTATTCCTCTCTTTTATGACCCAACTTGACTGTTTTTTTATCCACGGTACTGGATATGAAGGTATGAAAGGGTATTTGAAGAACACCGAGGATATGGGAGTGGCGGTTATGCCCGAGGGATGTTCCTTTATTCTGACCAACAAAGGTGAGGTCAAGCGTAAGGGACGAAAAGCTATAACAACCGGTGGTTGGTGGTGGGGAATACCAAAAAAATCCCCCGATCCTAAACTTTCCTACACCCTTGCACGGCATATTACCAACATGGAAAATCAGATTCAGGGCTGTAGCCGATTTGGTATGATTCCGGTTCGTAAAGATATCCTCAGTGATATGCAAATGTTTTTTGGGGGTAATTGGATCAGTCGGATCTACAATGTTTCCTTTAAGCAGCTCATGAACAATAAGTATATTGTGGTACCGCAGCATCCCCAGTTTAATGAAATACGAAATATCTATCTTGATGCATGGTTTGATATTGTTGTCAATAAGAATTGGTCTCCTGATAAAAAAGTACCTAATCGTGATCATATAGAACGAGTGCTCACCTCAAACTATATGCCTAAGGTAGATGAACTAGCAAAATATGAGTGAAACAGCATTAACCCCAGTAGATCCTCAGGAGTTCGAGCGGTTGAAAAAGGCCTATGCCAAGGCCCCTTCTGACATAGAGACCGCTACAAAACTCGCACACTACTATACCGATCGAAATAACATCGGTGAGGGTATAAAAATTTATAAAGCCCTAAAGGAGATATATCCTCAGGATTATTCAATCCTTTTGGCCTATGGCAATGCTTGCTTTGGTGGAGGCGATTTAAAGACTGCGATTACCATATTTAAACAATTGACTCAACTCAAGCCATCCCGGGTAGAGGGATGGAATAATCTTGGTATTACACAGCTGACCCTAAATAAAAACGAAGCAGCTAAAAAATCCTTTTCAAAAGTATTAGACCTTGAGCCTGAAAATCATGGCGCACTCCTAAATTTAGGTAACTATTATTCTAATATAGACAATTTTAAAAAGGCCTTGGAGTTTTTTAAAAAGGCTACAATTGTACGTCCTGATTTTATCGACGCGTGGTACAATATGGGTAATACCCAGATCCAACTGGAGTTATATTCAGAGGCGATAGCTACCTATGAGAAAGCTCTGAAATACGATCCTAAGTTCTATTCAGTCTATAAAAATATTGGTTTTGCCTATGAAAAAATGGAGCACTATGATAAGGCAGAAAAATTCTACTCCCAAGCTATGGGAATAGATAAAGAGGATCATACTCTCTGGGTAAACCTAGCAAATGTCTATGCAAAACTACTGGAATACGACAAGGCAAAAAAGCACTACCTCGCAGCGGTAAAGATGGCTCCCAAGGAGCCTGCTGCCTGGCTTGGCCTTCGGGAACTCTCTTTGGAGAAAGGCGATATCCAGGCCTACGTTAAATCAACCCTAGCCATACTTCATCGATTGAAAAAGAGCGAAATAGCTGAATCTCTTAAAAAAATGCGCCAACTTGATCGTAACGAGGATACGGAAAAGATCATGCAGGCTGTAGACACGTTGAAGGTTACCGGAGATGAAATTGATGGGGAGCGGATGCTTGTCTATTTGCGAACCAATAGAGAGGATAAGGCGCAACTGCTAATGCGACGATTGAGAAACCTTGCCAACCCCTCTGATCAGGTATTGGTCTGCCTTGCTGAGTATAGTATGGCTGAGGAAGAGTATGCTAAGGTGATTCACTATTGCACCTTAATAAAAAATGGTGAGACCTATGATCGTAAACTGTTATGGATAGCCCATATTGAAAAGAGAGAGCTTACTGAAGCACGGGAACTCATTGAGAATTATCTTGTTGATAATAAGGATTGCTTTGAGGGGTGGTATCAACTGGCACGACTTAAAGCAATGACCCATAGTAAACGGCAAGCTAAAGAGTGTCTTCTCCGAGCTATTGAGACTGGTTTTACTGATTTTGAGTTGCTTGACACCGAAAAGGAACTTAAAAAAATCTACAAGTCAATCCCTCAATAGAATTGGGTTACAGGTTAAATTTTTGGGTTATACCACATATGGTACTTTTATAACAATCCTATACAAATTAAAACCATCGTTGCTTCAAATGGTACAAATTTAGGCAAAAAATTTGAAAAGTTCCTTGCTTTGTGATACAATTAATAAAGAAGAATAACGCCTGTCAAGGTATATAAATTATATTTTCTCCTGCTTTATTTTGTATGATACACAGCTTCCAGAGTATAGGGGAGAATCCAAAAGGTTATCATACTAAAGGTGCGAAAAAACAAGGCAGGTTTTAAACAATACTATCTTGACTGTTAGAGTTGAAAGGGTGGTAAACCATGAATCGTTTAGCAAATGTGGGAAAGTCGCTCTTTGGAGCATCCAATAGCTCCACCGATGCCAACCGTTTGTACTCCATACTACTTGACACTCGGGCTTCCTCGGAATCACAAAACATGTATGATATTGCTGAAAAGCTAACTAAAAATGAACAGGATAATGCCAAATACGCTTTAGAGCAATTATGGACCCTTAAGAAAAACCTCGGTGAAGAGAATAAAAGTGGTACCATCGACCTTTTGATTGATTTCTACCAAAACAAACTTGATGTGATTCGAAATAAGGAAGAGGACATAAAAAAGGTTAGTAAGGATTCGCGCGAGCTTATAGAAGAAAAACGTAAGCGGGATGCAGAAATTGTCTCAGTAAAACAGGAGATCAGCGACTGCTCCATAGAACTGGAACGATTAGAGACCAAGTTACAGGAGCTTCAAGTAAAGGAACAGGAGCTTGTCCTCATTGAAGGTCAATTGATGAAGGAGTTAAAGCTCAATGCCAATTCTGTGGTAAATGGCCTTTATGAGATAATTTTAGCTTCGCAGGATGAGAGCGATTCCTATCAAGATATCTCTCTTGAACAGAAAGAAGAAAAGCCGATTGAGTTGAATAAAGCCCCGGCGGAGGAGAAAAAGCGACATGATGAAACCGAGACAATCAGCACTAAGGAGATTAATCGAGCCTTAGACCGTGTAGAAAATGAGAATAATAAGAGTTCTAACCAGCTCGTGGCTGATGTGGGTAAGGCTGAGCAAGAAACAAAGGAGTTGATTGTTCCCTATCCCAAATCAATTGTCAAGACAACGCGGGGTGTGGTGATCGGGGAATATTACTACAATCCAAGACAGAACAAGCAGAGTCGACATTACATTTTTAACAGCGCTTTCTTCTGTAAAAGCCTCTCTCAGGCGGTTAAAAGTTTACAAACCAGGTACGACCAGCAGATCCATGCAGAAAGTATTCAAATGATACAGGACGCTTATAAAAGGATCTCCGATAATACAGTGCTACACTTTGAGGTGTCAACCAATGAGATTATCAATAAGAATAGCATGAAGGAGCTTTGGCACAAAATGGCAAAGCGTGAATATGATGAAGTTATGATAGTCGGGCAGAAGCTTAAAGCAAAACTAGAGGCACTGAATAACAATTACATTGTCATGCTTTCTGAACAGATGACGCGGTACGAAGAGCAATAGGACATGCTGCGGTATCTATTACTCAGTTTACAAGTCTGTATACTCTTTGTGAATCCCTCCTTTTCCCAGGACAGCTCCACGATCTCTCAAAAGTCTATTGCTGACACAGCGGAAATACAGGACACTCTCCTTTCGATCGATACAATTGCCTCGGTAGATACCCATTCGATCTATAATTACGATTCTATGCCTAATGAAGAGTATGATAGCACTCTTGAAGAATCAGCTTTTGAAACAGAAGTCGACAAAGATACATCATCAAATAAAGAGACTGGTATACCCGAATCAGTAAACAACACAGCATCAAGAAAACCCTCGTTACTTAAAAGAGGCTTAAAAAAGTTTGTCTCCCCAATTCGATTCATTGGTAGACATTTCTTTAAGATCTTTTTACTCCTCCTTTTTTCATTAATTATTATTGTCACCATTCTCTTTTATCAAAAAAGAGTAGACGATAAGCGGTTCTTGACCTCTACCCGATTGTCAATTATGGATAAGCAGGTACAAATTGCTTGCAAATATATTGAGAGCCGCTATCACGATTCAGATCTCTCCGTTGAGATGCTCTGCGAAGAGCTAGTAACAGGTCCCGCTTTTTTGGAAGCTCTCTTTGAAAGAGAATTGGGAATGAATATCGCTGATTTTATCATTCAAGTCCGTATCAATCGGGCGAAGGACATCTTAAAGAGTGAACCCCTCCTTTCAGCAGATGAAATGATTTACCGAGTGGGTTACATACAGGAGGAAGAGTTTCGGCGTCACTTTAAAGAAATCATTGGTGTCTCCTTTGATAAGTACAGCGCCCAAATTCCAAAAAACACCTCTGAACTTTAATAGAAATACTCAATAAATTCTATGCATACAAAAACTTTTTTTCTGATACTATTATATGTCTCTTTTTTAATGAGTCCCTGTTTGGGCTCTGTGCCCTATGATTGGACAATTTTAGAAAAAAGTGACACTCTTGACCTCTTATCAAAGGGACATTCTGTTGGTGCCATGATAGAACAGGTTGCTGTTGATGCAAAAGAAAAGAAAATTTCGACAAAAACCAGATTACAATTTGTTTTAGCAACGCACATCAAAGATAATCCTGTTCAAACAGAGGTTGTTGAGACTCGGGAGTATAATTTTTTAGGTACCTTGACCTATGCTCGAATGAATATGATAAGTCCTACGGGCACTTCAGTATGGGAGTTGACTCAATCAGATAAAGAGCTATGGCAATTAACGACAACTGTTGGCGGGATGAAAAACTCAAAGAACCTCTCACGGGTCAATGGCAGTTTACGAGTGCCCTATGCAATTAAGTCTGCCCTTTTGAATAATCAGATTCACATTGGCCATGAGTGGGTGGACACTTTGTTCGACCTTACCTCAGCCTCGGAGATCATCGTTAAGACGACCTGTGTTTCAACACCGGGAAAAGAGAGTGACCATTTTGTCTTTGAAAGTAAAGATAATGTGCTTGGGAAATGTGAACGAATAGAGATTGATAAAAAGGGCAACACTCTTTTACAAGAGGTGCAGCCATTTTTTACGGCTCGTAAAGCTGGTGCTTCCTTGTCAGAGAAGCCTTTATCAACAGAAGAATTGACACCGCGGCTCAATATGGCTGAAGCCTTTAAAGTTTCAGCAGAGCGATCAACACTGAGCAAAGAAGTGCTTGTCTTGACAATAAAGGACCAGGGAAAACTGCATCCCTCAATCCTCCCCTGCTATACACCAATAAAGAAAGGTGTCTACCATTTACATACCCTTCCCCAAGACTGCTTTAGCAATAAGGTTTCCCTCGATGAGCTTTCACAAGCTAGCTGGCTAAAACCGACTGTAGCAATCCAGTCCAATCATCCTGAAATCAAGGCATTGGCAAAGAGATTGACAACTGGTCTTTCTGAACCCTGTGAGATTATTGAAAAATGTACCTTCCATGTGTTTACTCGCCTTAAAAAGAGAAATGTGGGTACCTTTTCCAATGCCTACGAAACATTGAAGGCTGGTTATGGCGATTGTGGGGAGCATGCTGCCCTGTTGACCGCACTGCTTCGTGCTAACAATATAGCTTCCACTATTGTCTATGGCCTTGTTTTCATGCCCCCCTTAAAGGGATACTACTATCATGCTTGGGTGGTGTGCAAAGGTAAGAGTGTCATTTTCGTCGATCCCTCACAGGGAAAATACCCTGCATCGGTTGGGTATGTGCCATTGGTCCTTGATGATGATGGTACCAACCTTATCTATCTTGGAGCTTTGGTAGGACGACTGGGAATCACCTATGTTCCTAAAGATGGCGCACAATAGTTGGATAGTAGAATTGTATTCTCCCCTTGCTCACCCCTCTTGCTCACCTTTGAAACATGAGCTATTTTATCAGCGTTATTTTCGGAGTGTAGCGCAGTCTGGTAGCGCGCTTCGTTCGGGACGAAGAAGTCGGAGGTTCAAATCCTCTCACTCCGATTATACTGCATAATCTGGGTTAATTCCTTTTTGTTCATTTCCATGATATGGGTGATGTGATAAACCCTCGATATTTCTTTGTGTCCTGCAGGAAATGGCTGATTGTACTGTTTTTGTATGGTACAATATATTATACTATTTATAACCATATTGTTCTTAGCTTTAGTAAATTGATTACCTATGGATATTGTTGAAACAGAACAGGCTCGAGCACCACGAATTTGGCATTCTGTGTGGTTTCAGATTCTTGTTGCAATAGTTGCCCTTTTTCTCTACGGAGGCAGCTTTGTACTCTTTTTTGAAAGTATAGATGCCTCTATTACTGCCTTTGCTGGTTTACCAGTAATGATCTTTGCGTGGTTTTGGGGGATTAAGGCTGGTGTTGTCTCCGGGTGTTTGATGTTTCTTTTTAATACCCTCCTTTTTAAAATCGTCGCTAATACTGGTTGGGATGGGGTCATTTCCCATGAAGGAATTCCTGGAGCAGTGTCGGTTGTTTTGATTGGCCTTGCCTTTGGGTTCATGCGTGATTTACGAGAACGCTACCGTCGTGAACTACTTTCACGATCTGAAGCGGAGTATGCTTTACGCGCTTCGGAGCAGAATTTTCGAAATATGTTTGAACGCGCTTCAGAGGGGCTCTATATCATTGATATGAGTACCGGTCGATTTATTGGCGTTAACCAAGCTATGTTTGAGATGTTTGGCTATGCTCAAAAGGAGTTGATGACTCTCAGCCCCCATGATCTCTGCCCCAAAGAGGAGAAAGAGAAACAGAAAAAGATCTTTGATAAGGTCAACAAAGGGGAAACAGTTCATAATTTCAAGGGTTATCGTGTTCGAAAGGATGGATACACCTTTTATGCACTTTGCTCAGCCCATCCAATCCAATGGTATGGAAAGACAGCTCTCTTTGGCAGTGTAAGAGATATCTCTGTGTTGGTTGAGTATCAACGACAGCTGGAATTAAAAAATAAGGAGATTTTAGATTTTACCCATGTGGTTACCCATGACATGCGTAATCCATTAACTTCGCTGATGACTATTTTTGAATTCCTTCAGATGGAAGAGTTTAGGACTAACCAAGCCAAGCGCGAAGAGATGTTTCGCATGGGCCGTGACTCTTTGCAGTACCTTTACGAGCTGGTGGAGAATTTATTGCAATGTACCCGACTTGAGGAGGGCACCCATCAAATTAACCTCGTCGCTACTAATGCTAAAGAGCTGGTCGCTGGAGTCGTTGATAAAATGAAGGTACAAA
Source organism: Chitinivibrionales bacterium (assembly GCA_028278335.1). GTDB lineage: Bacteria > Fibrobacterota > Chitinivibrionia > Chitinivibrionales > JANQEN01 > JANQEN01. The sequence continues at coordinate 49,041 of JANQEN010000135.1, forward strand.
TTGATAAAAGTGGTGTCACTGTTGTTCAAAAAGTTAATGCCGAGATTACCGTCGATCGAAAAGTTTTGAGCCATGTCTTTGTCAATTTAGTTGAGAATGCCATTAATTACATGGGAATCAATAATAATCCCTGTATTGAAATTGGCTCAACCATCCGTGAGGAGGTTGTTGAGTTTTATGTAAAGGATAATGGTACGGGCATTGCCGAAGATGACCTAGGTAAGATATTTAAAAAGTTTAAGCGAGGGAGCAATACGGTTGGGATCAAAGGTTCTGGATTAGGGTTGTCATTAGTCAAGGCTATCATAGAGGCCCATGGTGGAGAAATCTGGGTACAAAGTAAAGAGGGTGAGGGTACGATATTCTTTTTTACGGTGCCCAAAGAGGTGTAGATGTCTATGTTTGACAAAGAGGATTAATGGGTCGTCATGGTTAAAGAAAAAGAGACACTAAAAGGGATTCGAGTACTGGTCATCGATGATGAGGATGTTATTCGAAACATGGTTACTACCATATTAGAAAAGGAGGGCTGTGTTGTAACAGCTGTTTATAATGGGGAAGAGGCCATGAAGCACTTCTCCACAGCCGCCTACGATGTTGTTGTGACCGATATGGCCATGCCACAAAAAGATGGCGTCGAAACAATCATTGAGATTCGTCAATTGCACCCGCCCGTCGGCATCGTTGCCATGTCTGGTGCTGATGTCAAGGAGCACCTTCTTCGATTGGCCACAGCCTTTGAAGCAGATGTTACCGTGCTAAAACCTTTCAAAGCAAAAAAGATCGTTGAGGCTGTGCTTAAAGCACGAAAGAAACACAGTGATGACGTTATCCGCTAGAGATTCAGAGCCATACTTTTCATTTTTGTACCAGCTTCTAGAGAGCACTCCAACGTTTTCTCTTCTTCCTCAAAAGTAAAGAGAGAGATCAATTCAACGAGTAATATACTGGCCAGCGTCCACCATAATCCACCATTTGTACAATACCGATATTGTCAGCAAAATAGACTTCGTCAAACCCATGGAGCACAGCAGTGGTGTAGCTGAGTTTTAAAACATCTCTATAGGTTTTGCCACCCAGTGATAATGATTTAAAGATTTCATACCGGATATTCTGGCAATCACTCTCAAAGGTACCACCGCGACTTAGAAATCGCCTTGGTAAAAAGAGCTGAAATCTTCCCTTGAGTCGTTCGCTATACTTTATTCCTGAGGGCTCACTGATAAACCAGTCACTCTGGACCATATTTAGTTTTACTTCCCTAAACTCCACCTTATAGTAAAGGTCTCCCTCATCAGAGATAGTGTCTCGAACAGTTATAACAAAATCATTGCCATCCTCATCAGTATAATCCCACACTTTTCCCGATGTTGTAAAGGGGAATATATTATCAAAGGTTACATAGGTCGGTCCAGGATCATCACCGTGCCAACCTGTTGGAAAACAGCCAGCAAATAACACAATTGCGCAACAGATACCGGTGAGTGTATAGATAGTTTTCTTAGTCATCATCCTCTCCTTTACTGTTAAATACAATCCCAATGGAAGCACCAATTGATGCAGGGATATCTCTATTTTGATTTTCAATAGTAATTGGTATCGAGCCATAGACATTTAGCGAGACCATTGTCAGAAGCTCAGCACTGATACCACCATAGAAATGGAAGTGGTTTTTATGGACACTCCATTTGTCAATAACCCCAACCGGTTTTACACTGTGCTTGAATCCAAGAAAAACTCCTGCCATCTCAATGGGTGAGACCCGAACAAAGGCGGACTGTTCAAAGGCAATGAAGATTTTTCGGATCCACTCTTCCTCATCGAGCACCATAGCGCTATCATATTGTTTACGGGTTCCATGAAAACTACCAATAAACAATTCCGGTCGATAGCCCACAGATACCCAATGCTGATTTTTTGTAAAACGACCATGAATGCCAGTTCGAAACATGGAATACTCATTGTGCATAATAGAGTCAGAAAGAGATGAAAAATTTACCGAAGCAAAACCAAATTGACCTCCCAAGGCAGCATGGTTACTAAAGGAATAGGTGCACTCGGCGCCAATTGATCCCTTGGGTTCGTAGAACACACTTCGGTGGTTTGTTATGGTGATATCATTAAAAAAATGAGTGTCTACCACAGTTTTTCTATAGACCTGTATTTGTGGTTCATCGATTTTGTAAGAGAAATGCCCTGCCATGCGCACCTGTCCCTTTTTATTGGCAACACCATTATCAACTGCAGTAACTTCGGGAATCCCAGCAAAACGAACTTCCTGCGTTTTACTCACGGTAACCGGTGACAAGCACCCATTAAGTCCTGCAAGCAACAATCCACCAAATAAAAGCATCTTTTTTCTGTTCATCTTATTTCCTTTCCTTAAAAGTCTATTTGTCTTCATAGTATAAATTTACCTTGAATTATTAAATTGGACAATAGGTTTAGTCCAATTTGTGTTGCCAAATTGGCAACACAAATAAAGGTTTAACTTGTTTAATATTAATAACTTATATAAAATATTGTTAATTAACTTATAGTTAAAAGCTTTTGTTGTTGGCAACACTAGCCTTTTAGTGTATATTTATAAGTATGGATATCTCAGTAATGCAATACACCGATTTTAGAGATTTTCTTAAGGATTTTTTTGAAGAGAAGAAAAAGAGCAATTATGGTTACTCTCTTCGATTTGTTGCAGGGAAGTTGGGGTGTAATCCTGGATTTTTCCTTAGGATTTTAAAGGGTGAGCGAACCCTTTCTGCTGAGTATCAATTGAAATTACACAAGCTATTAAATCTGGGTAAGAAGGAGAGGCGCTATTTTGACCTGCTTGTTCTCTATAATCAGGCAAAGAAACCCCTGGAAAAGGAAACCCACTTTGAGGAGCTTAAAAAATTTACGCGATCGAAGATATACAAAGTCTCTCAAAGGCAATACGCACTGTATGGTGAGTGGTATAATGTAGCACTTCGGGAACTCATCAATGTGGTCCCGATTTTTGATACCAGTGATGCTACCTGTAAAAAACTTGCCGCCTATTTTAATCCTTCAGTTAAGGTGTCTGATATCAGAAAAAGCCTGGAAACACTTATTGCCACTGGTATGATTGAAAAGCGTGCCTCCGGGCGCTATTATTTAAGAAATAAGCTTATTACAACCGGTTTGGATATTCCGGTTTTTTCAGTCATGAAAATATTGGGACAATTTTTTGATTTAGGCAAGGCTGCTCTTCAGAGGTTTGCAAAAAAAGAACGGGTGTTGTCAACCGTGAGTGTAAGTCTCTCAAAGGACGGCTATGAGCAGATCAAATTGAAAAGCGAGGAGTATCGTAAGGAGATACTTGCCATTGCAAAAAATGACACCGGAAAACTCGAACGGGTCTATCATATGAACCTTCAACTATTCCCCTTAACAAAAAGAATAGGATTTGAATAATGAAAAAACTACTTTTATTGTTGTTAGCCTTGTTATTTTTGATATCCTGTTTTAGCTCAGGCACTGCAGATGGCGGGTCTGGCTCAGAAATTGTAGGAAATGTTGAAGATGATTCGACCACAGTAAGAGCCTTAGGATGGCCCGTGGTCAATGGAAAGATATTCATCTTTTCCATCACCTACGAGGCAAATACCTCGATGCCCTATGCAAGCTATGAACCACATGCCCATACTGATTCAAGTGGTAATTTCAAACTGGACTCAGTAAAAATTGGCACCTACTTTATTGAGGCAAATAATAACAAGGGTGAGGCAGTAACAAAGAAAATTACCATTTCGACCAATGACGATAGATACAATGCAGGAACACTGTTGGTGAAAAAGGTCTCCTCACTGGCTTGCACCGTAAATACAGCATTACCCATAAATGAATCCTTTACTTATACGGTGTATATTCTTGGTACTCGTATCTATAGTAAAGGAGATAACACAAAGCTCACACTAACCTTTGGCGATATACCCTATGGTACCTATACCGTTCGATTCAAGTTTAATTATAAGGGCCAGGACTATATTATTGACAAACCAAATGTTACTTTTTTACCTGCCCTAGTGCAGAGTTTGTCGGTGGACTTTTTTAACTGACCAGGGTTTTAAAAGATATTCCAATAGATCAAAAAAAGGACCCCGCAAAAACTGCAGGGTCCCAATTTCGCATGGGAAATTTAGACAATAACAATCTCTATTTACTTACTACTACATCATCAATGTACACCCTCGTCTCTTCATTGGTATAGGTTTTTTCGCTGTTATAACCACCAATGGTAAGGGTATGGGTGCCTGGTTCTAAGAATCCACAGTTGATCTCAACATATTGCCAGAAGGTTTGATCTTCAGTTCCACCATTGTTGTTTCCACTAATGCGGGCAAGATAATCATTACCTTCAACACCATAGAGTACACCATCTACCGCAAGCAGGGCCTCACTATATTCATGGGTCTCATACTCGGAGCTAAGAACGAGGTTATACCGTAGTGCAACAGTTACCTCTGCAGTTTCATCAACCGTAAAGGTCGTTTGCCATCCTCCGGACATGTTTAAAATATCGTCAGGATTGACACCACCGATGTTAACCTTCAGACCACCACTGCCGGAAAAACCTTCGTTACTGGTATAGGTTCCCGATGCATAGGCTGGTTGGTTGGTACTACGGAATACGTCATCGTGGTATGAAAAGCTACCGGCATTACTATTGAAGTTTTCTTCCAAGAGGATTGGTGAGTTAGGGGTAACAGCCAAGGTCGCTGTTGCGGAAACAGCTGTTCCATAGCTGTTACTCACCTCTGCATAGATCAGTGCACCATCATCGCTTGCATCAACTGAGTTGAGTGTATAACAGGAGCTGGTTGCACCAGGAATCACTGCTCCATCTCTGTACCAGACATAACTTAAGGGTGTGGATCCTGATGCACTTACACAAAAGGTCACATTACTACCCTCGCTAACAATTTGGTCCTGAGGGTGAGTCGTAATTGCCGGAATTTCTCCAGTGGTCTCAGTAGAGAGAATCACATCATCAAAGAAGATTGTGGTACTCTCATTGGCAAGGGTCTTTCCATTGTTAAATCCGCCAATTTGGAGCATGTGACTACCAGATGGTAAAGTACCTAAACTTTTAGTAAAGGTTTGCCAACCAGTTTCGTCATTGGGGCCGCCATTGTTATTACCAACAAGACGATTAACATAGTCATTCGAGCCATTTCCCACAAGATTGCCATCCATGGCAACAAGCACTTCACTATATTCATAATCCTCATACTCACTAGATATAATCATATTGTAGCGAAGAGAAAGCGTTACTGTTTTTGGCGAAGAGAGAAAGAAATATTTCTGGAAACCGCCAGACATATTTACTATGTCATCATCGTCAATTCCACCAATATTTACTTGTAGGCCACCACTACTATTAAAACCTTGGCTACTGGTATGTTCAGCGCGTACATAATTGGGTTGTGAAGTCCCTCTAAAAAGATCTTTAACTTCTGAAAAGCTCTCCGCATCAACATTAAAATCAGCATCAATGATATTGGTACTGACATCCTGAACAGTTATAGTTGCTAAAAAGCTGGTGACAGAACCATAGGCATTACTTACGACTACATAACAATGAGTTCCATTATCTGCAAGCGTGGCCGGATCCAATGCTGTATAGCATCTTCCATCTGCGCCGGATTGTAATTCACTGTTCTTGTACCACTGATAGGTAAAAGGGGTAGCGCCCGCAGCGGTGACACAGAGAGTAACTTCCTCACCAACATTTACCGTAACATTTTGAGGTTGAGAAACTATTGTTGGGGCTGTTCCCTCAGAGAGCGTTCGAAAGGAGTAGGCTTCCGATGGAGCTGACTCTCCAAGCTCACAGATGCTCTGCACCTGAAACTCATAGTCTGTATTGGGATTGAGCTCTTCTAACATAGTATAGTTTGCAGGACCATTGTCAATCCAATTGTCCCATGCCATTCCTGCTATTCGAATTCGATACAGGAAATTGCTTGCCTCCGTCACAGGATCCCAGTCTATGGTAACTGATGTCTCTGTAAGATCATTGGAAACTATGTTGCCGGTTGTAGGACAGGAAAATTCTGAGGTGTTAAAAATCAGTTCCTGAGAATTTTTGGATTCGCAATCATCACCACAACGCGCTTTAATAACAAATCTATATTCTGTACCGGGATATAAGGTATGAACTGGGGCCATGGTATTTTCTGTCTCTCCTACCATAGACCAATAGCTGCTATAGGTTTCTTGATATTTAATAATATAAGACTCTGCTCCAGGAACCTCATCCCAATGGATATCAGCAGATTGAGATCCAATATTAGTGGCGTATAATCCTGTAGGTGCTTCACAGGGGTCAATACAGGGTCCTGTTTCTGAAAGTATAATATCAAGATCATCAATGCCAGCTTCTAAGAGTGTTGCGTCTCCTATGTCTCCGATTTCAATAAATATAGAAACATCCTGACCAGCAAAAGAGGAGAGGTCAAACTCAACCCGTTTCCACTGGGCACCGCGCTCTGTGGAGCTAACACCATTCTCCTCAAAGATTACCTGATTACTGGTTCCGGAAACAGAGACGCGTAAATAGTCTTCTGGTCCAGCATTGGAAAAATGAGCAAGGTAGTAGGAGAATCCAAGAATGAGATCATTTGATACTGGGAGCGAAATTTGTGGTGACCGAATGGATGTTATACCACCATCAACATCGTGACTTCCCACACCGGAGCCTAAAAGAGGACCTGTTACCAGTGCATTGGTGCCACTGACTGTTGTATTCAACTGATAAATAAATCCATTATGGGATGTCTCTTCTGGATTTGCTCTCTCCCACATACCCTTGGTTGCATTGTCTGTTCCACCTGGATTAACTAGCCATCCTTTATCTGTTTCAAAGTCATCCTCAAAAACAATGTAGGTTGGTTCGTTGTATCGAGAATAGTAAGCAAATGCATCATTGTACGATTGTTTGTCACCATCTGAGGCAGTAAGCCTGAAGACATAATCTCCCTCAAAATTAAGAAAGGCTTTGGTAGAAAGGGCTGTTGGATCTTCAAAAATCACTTCTACAGGGCCACTTAATTGAGACCATGAATAGGTAATTGGATTGCCCAATGGTAGACCATCATCCAAAACTGATCCAGAAAGGGTTATTGCTGTTTCTGGAAAACTTGCATCGTAATAATTGCCGGCAAATACCATGGGTGGATAATTTATATAACTATCACCTCGTTGTAAATTAAGGGTGTAAATCTTTTCCTGGTTGTGAAAATCTTGGGGGAGATTTGCAGCCACATACTCCTCTGAGCCACCCTGCACATCGATCAATTTAAAACTTTCAATGGTAACATCATGTCCAACACCCATATCTTGAAGTCTGAGGTTCCAGCTCTCAACGTGGGAGTTATCGATCATATTTCTACAAATATAATCACTCAGATCAAAAATAAAGGTATAGGGACGAGCTGTTTCTGTACCATCAAATGAATAGGGGCCATTCTCCATAAAAATACGAGTGTTAAATTCATCCGTATTGTCAAGGCCGCTCACATCAATCCTCAATCCAATCTCATTTCTAACAGCATGGTTGAGTGTAACTTCTGCAAGAAGGCGAGTTTCAATATCTTCTCTGGGGCGAATATACCAGGTAGATTGTACAATTGCCGGAGTACGAAACTCTGGGTTTGGTGCTCCTGGTATTAATGAACTTTGCTTTATTGCATCATAGGCAACCCAGGTAAATCCCTCATCTTTAAACGTTACTCCATAGGAGTTAGCAATTCTAAAGGCTCCTAATTCATCGGGATCTAAAGTGCCATTTTGATTTATATCAACCCAAATGTCATCATTGTATCCAACCACATTCATAGAGTGGGAACCTTGTGACCCATCTGAGTAGTAAACGGCCATTTTGCCTTCCTCAGTGTTATCATGTGTACTATTAGGATTATCCCCAATAGGCATATAGCGCCAGGAACTTCCATACCCCTGGATTATTAGTATCTCACCATTAACGAGAAGCTCTTTCATCTTTCTTCGAAATTCATTGGTGGTCTGCTCGCTGTAATGAAGATAGGCAACTCTGTTCTCTACTCGGTAATCCAGGGCTTTTCTCCAAGCTGCTGGATTGTCACACCATTCACGAAAGCTAGTTTCTGGAGTTGCAAAAGTATCGTAGGGAAAATCTTCCAATGTGGCACATCCATATTTTTCAAGGATCCTATATGCATCGTGCCAAGAAGTGTATTGGTTTTCACCACCATTAATGAAGTTATAAATCCATTTAGGTGAGAACTTGATGTCATCACCACCACTTTTTTGGTCCCAGTCATACTTTTTAGCAAAGTAATAACTTAAATGATAATAGGCAATGGAAAACCCAACACAGGAAGCAAGCTCTCCCTGTGTTCTAATAGGAGGAAAATACTTCAGCTTACTATTATCTACCTTTACAGGAAGTGCCATTTCAGCAGTCAAAGTTGCTGACTCTATGAGCATGCCCCTCTTGCCTTGGCTCATGCGTTCATATCCGAGGTCGTTGAGTGTGACCTCGCCTACTGGTTTTCCATACTGGCCAAAGAACTGCTGTAGTTCCTGTTCAGTCATGGGTTTTAGCCCGGTTGGCCGTGGGCTGTTTGATTGAGAGAAGGAATTTGATAATGCTGCGAGAGTAAAGAGTAGAGCAAATGCAGCAATAGCAAAGAGATCATTATACCCTTGTGCTACTCGTCTCATAAGGAAAACTCCTTTAGTTAAAGTGATAAAAAAATAGGACAAATAAGGTATACCTAAAATGATCGCTCAAATTAGATATAACACCGCTCCAGCTACCAAACTGGATCAGTTTTTTTAACTGCTTACACCTTTTTCACAACGTTTTTTGAGGACTACTTTTACAAGTATTCCCCCCCATGCTACACAAAAATATACACTGGGCCTGTTAAAAAAACTTTAGGAAACAGTTAATAATATTGAGGATATTGATATGTTTTTATATGAATCTGGACATGGGAGTGTTCGATAACAGTTTATCTCATTTATTATGTAAAAGTAGAGCAATCCCGCCATTGCATATTTTAATGAATATTTTCTTTATAGGTGGGTTAGTTACACTACTTTCAACTTCGTTTTTAATGTTCCCTCTCTTAGAATACTGCCAAACTTTGTCCTTATTTCAACAGTATAGGTTCCCCTTTGCAATTCTTTAGGAACGGTAAAGACCAGTACTTTAGCTCTAATTAGAGCAAATTTAATTACAGGGGTACTTTTTTTATCAGAGGATTTGAAAAAAACACCTTGATCAGGATCCTGATCATCAAAAATAAGGCGATAACCAAGAATTTTAGCCAGACCACCAGGAGTAATAAGGGTGTCCTGGGTTTCGGTGTTACAATCTATAAAATTGTCCATTGCCGGTCGAGGTTTTGGAAGCCGGATTTTTTTACAGCTCACACCCAGCTTTGAGAATTTTCTAAGTCGATTACCCAGAGAGACTGACACAGAGAGAGCGTGTCTTTTTTCATCATAGATGTCATCAGATGCGGAAAACACTCCCTTAATTACCGGTATGAAATTAGCAAAGGGCAGGTTGATAGAATTACCCAGGGCTAGATGTTGCTCAATAGCATCAGAGAGAAGCGTCATAACCGCTTTTAAGTCGGTTTTTGTCAGCGTTGTTCCCCTTTGGGCCAATTCATCTATAAGCACTTCCTCAGTTACGGTTTGGTAGGATTTTACCTTGGCTGTATAGGTGTTGGCCTTTGCAGTATTAAGATTGTTCTCATATAAAGCATACTGTATTGACATAATCACTCCTTGTAGGTCTAAAGAGTATGGTAATGGTGTCCTTGTCTAGGTTAGAATGTTGTGAAAAAATGTAAGTTATATTGTAAAAAATCTCACTTAAATTCAAAAAAATATCAGTTATATATATTACAATTTAACGTTAGATTTATTTAAACGTAAGTGACATTTTTTATAATTTAAGTTAAATATTTAGAGAACGTTCCCATCCTCGTGAGGATATCGTGGGAACGGTCATTAGGCAATGAAGATTGATAACATTGAACAATATCGTTCACATGGTGATAATGTCATAGCCTATATTAAAGATCTGGTTAATCTTCACAATAAATCATGGTTGATAGGAAATATGAACTATTTATCGCAAACTGCCTTCAATGGCCTTTTAAACGAATAGTATGGTATTAAATAGTGAATTGAAAATATTCTTGGGATTCATAATCGTAATTGTTTGTTTATCCTTATTTTTTCTATTTATATATAATTATATAGCTCCTCGAATAGCACGTCTCTTTGAAAAATTTACAGACTCTTATAAATATTGCATTAAGTTTATTTATTCTGATAATAAAATTAAAGGATATTTAGGTGAAATACGTCATGTGAACTCTTTATCTGTTCCAAATTATGGTCGGGTAGCGAAATATAAGTTTGAACTAAAAGGTGTTATTAATTACGCTGTATTGAACCTTACTTTGAGATGGAGCAATGCAGGAATTTGGGAGATATACTCTGCAAATCTTGAAATAGATAGAAAAACCATCAATATACTTGAAGATGTTAATTAATCAGGCATTATAGATGTTCATAATAAAAATTTGCTTATTCGACATTTCCACTAGGGCCCCTTACCCTTTTCCTTTCTTATAATATCTGCAGCTTCAACGTATTTTGGTATGATGGAAAGACTGACATAGGGAGTGGCATAGGCAATTGCCCGGACCAACTCCTTGGTTCTTTTTGTGTCATCGGAGAGGTTAAAGAAGTGATTGGTTAAAAAAGCGGTGTTTTTAGGTCCCTTTTTCCATTTGGATTTTCCCGATCCCTTTATTTTCTTTAAGGTAATTGGGCTTCCATGCATGACTGCCCGCATTTTGTAGTACCGGTCCTGTAGAGCTGCAACATTATGTTGGTCGGTTGTATTTACCGCATTATACGCTGCTCCTGGAGCACCGGGGTTAGTTAAGGTGAAATGGGAGGATATTTTGTTCATTATTCGTCGAGAGGCATTGGAACCTTGCCATGTTCCCGCTGTATTTGAATCGACAATGGCTGAATATAAAAACTGCATTGATTGATAGCAGGCAATGAGCCAGGACTCCAAATAGGCCAAGGCACGCCGGGCTTTTCCCTTATTGGTAGCATTACCCATCCATTTCTGTTTGTCTCCAGCCACACCGACAGTGGGAGATTGACTATTTAAAAATTGGATGAGTAGGACTAAACTGTCTGAATTGTCAATTGCCTTTGCATAGGGGAGCACTTCAATTAACCGCTGATGAGCATAGGAGTAATCTTCAGTATCGATTCCTCCAGTTAACCCGTGGAGTCCTTCATGAATAATATCTGCTGCTCGGTCAGTTAAGCCACCAGAAATAAAAGAGGGGCAAAGGAGCATTCTGGGACTGGTACCTAATGCTGAGCCAGCAGGGCGATGGCCTGTACCTTTATTGACGGCACTTGAATTGCCACAATCAGCATCACAACTTAACCCACACTCAACCTGAGGTCGTACACCAGCTAAATGGGTTGTTAGCGCATTGAGGCGGGTTGTTATATCTGCCTTGGCTGTGGCTGGAGGCGGGTTACCTTGGTTTAAAAATCGGGAAACCAATGCCTGTGTTGCTGCATTGTAGGTGCTTACTTTGGTTTTGGCTGCAGCAAGCCAAACATTGGCTTCAACCAATCCAGTGTCAAAGGGAGTCATGGAGGCACATGCAAAGGGGCTCACGCAGGATGCGGGCGTATTAGACGGTGCTGCTGCCATACCCACCGGTGTAGCTAACACTTCAACTTTACGATAATCTCGATAATCATACACCCCGGCACTGGCACTGGCCATATCCACCGTAGCCAATGTTCCTGTATGGGGAGGATGACGATCAGCCGCGAATTTGGCCTTTGATCGGTTTCTTTTCAACTCCTTTTTAACAGCGTCAATCCTATCTGCGGATAAGGTTGCCGGTGTCTCCTCTTCGCTTTTGAACCCATTTAAGGTAAGGTTTGCTGTAGCACCATGGGTCCTTACAATATCAGCGATCTGTCTTCGTCCCTTCCATCCAAGACTCTTTGAATTACGCTTGAAAAAAATAGTTTCAAAATCATGAGCCTTTTGTCCTAAAACCTGGTAGTCTGTAGCCTTTTTTTGGATACGCTTCTTTTGGGTAGTGCTCTGATTTGATTTATCCTGTTGGACCACATGAGTTAATTCGTGGGCTAATAGATGTTTTCCAGAGCTTGACTGTGGAGCATATTTCCCAGAGTTAAAATAGATATTACTTCCATGTGTAAAGGCTTGGGCCTGAAGCTTTCTGTTTAGGTGAATGGCATTTTGATCCGAGTGTACCCGCACATCCTTAAAATCAGTATTAAAATAGCTCTGCATGGAGTTACGAACATCATCGGAAAGAGGTTGGCCTGCAGAGGTTCCAGTATGTAACCCCTGCTCAATAGTGTTGGTATTGCTTAGAGGTGTATCTTTGGCTGATGATTGGTTGCGCTGCATTAGTGGTTTGCCTCTCACCGTATCCTCTTCTTCACAGGTAAGGCAGCGTCGTTGAATTGAATCAGTTTCAGGCATCTTCATTACGTGATCTGCAACACTGTCTGCCTCTTCCTCGTATCTATCCCCAGGTTTACCAATGGTTAACTTGAATTGTATTCCAGAGTTCTGGAAACTATTACTCGTTAAAAATTCACCATTGTCGTTAATGTATGTTTCACTACCATGATCACAGAAGTGTTCGGTACCTTTGTACTCCGTACTATCTTTTACAGCCGGTGAAGGTTCTCTTTGTGCTACAGGAGTCTTAGGAGATCTTTGAGTGTTGTGTGAATGTTGGGTCTGCATAAACAATCCGGGAATCCTACAATAGAGCCGGTGAAGTTTTTACATTGTGTAAATAATATAAAATGCGATGATTCAGTATGACATAGAAAAATTGTCTAATTAAAAAACAAAGTATTTGGACTTGGTGTGTGTATTCTTCATCAAGCTCTACCTTAATCAATCATTCTCCATTTGAGTATCCTGGACTGGGTACTCTTTGCATAACCCAAAAAGTACTCCCATCAGTAATTCTACCAAGGGATGTGCCCTTTTTCTTTGCCTCATCATACTGAAGATAGGAGATACTATCAATGATACTACCCTCTTTGTCAAATAGTACTATTTTTTCACCTTTGTCATTGCTTGTAGAAAAACCAAATCCCAGATGATTTATCGGTGACCTGTTTGATTGACCTCCCCATAAAAGAACGTGAGCTGCTGGTGCCAAATAAATATCTGGTAAGGCCCCCTTCATGGGTTCATCTAATCTATCAGAAATAAAAAAGTCACCAAGGAAAATGGAGTCATCACTCATGTTATACATTTCAATCCAATCCAAGGCTCGACCCTCTTCATCCACAATTCCTGTGGTTACACAATTTCTAACCATACATTCGTTTATGATCAGTGAAACTTCTAAGCTTGAAGAGATTATATTGGTACAGGAAAATTGAGTGGTGTAGATTATAATAAGGACAAAACTAGAGCCCCATGAGCGAATAATCTTTTTCATATGTAAATACGGTCCCCTATGAAGTGCCATTATTTATTACTGTTTTTCTGTTTTAATTTGAAATTGTTCGAATAGGTGATTTGAGCTGCAAATCTATTCTTATGTATCGATTTAAAAACGTGATCATACTGCGAGTCATAGTTCAGCTGAATCCAGAGAGATTTTTTTAAGTAAAGGTTCATACCAAAAAGTAGTGAATAATAGAAGGAACGATTGAAATAGCTATGGTGGTTAACATTTAAGCCATTCAAATATTCAAAACCAAATAATAGCTTTATTTTATAGCTCTCAAACAAATACATTGAATAGGAATGCAGGGTGTATAGGCTGTGGGTCACATTCTCATTATAATCTACAATGGTAGCTTTGGCTTTGCTAATCTGTGAGGTATCTATACCGTTGAAATATTCAAAGAACATAGCATACTTATCTTTATAGCTATATTCGAATGAAGCATTATGGAACACAAATCGTTTTGCCTCGATTACACCATTAACTAAGGAGGAACCTGCCTGAGGTGCAGCAATCATATAACGGGCAATAATATTTTTCTTTGGTGCATAGGAGAGTGATGCCACAGGGAAATCTACAATATCTTTAAGTGTAAATCCTTTAATGACATTGTTCCTATACTGAAAAACACCGCCAGCATAAGAAAGTTTATCAAATAAAGTACCAAGCAGAATACCGCCACAGGCATATCCAGAAATGTTTAGCTCTTTTTTTAAATGATCTGTTGTAAAGCTTCGATGAATGGTGTTCAGCTCTGATGCGTTTTGGAGATTGTTTGCACCAAAGGGGATTTTAAATTTGCCACATTTGAATTGTAGCCGGGGTGAGACTTTTAATGTTATATGAGCATTTTTAAAGGATTTCTTAAAGGTGCTCTCAGAAAGATCTACTGAGATTTTGGACTGAACCGTGAGTTTTGGATAAACCTTTTTCCTTATCTTTAGGGAAAATTTTGTCCGATGTACATCAATCTTTGCGTCACCACTATCAGCATAGGATCCGTTTTCATCAAAGGTGTACCATGGTTGGATTAACAGCCCAAATTCTCCTTTAGCAGAGCCCGAATAGATAGAGCCAACAAGGAATAAAAACGTTACGAGTAAAAAAAAGTAAAATCTACACTGTTCCATAATTGAGTTGTCCTGTTACAATCGAATTAGCATATGGTATTACTCTGCGTTATGTGTAAGATCGAGCAAAATCTCCTGTTTTCTTCTGTCAATAAACTCCTTTATCAAATTAATCTCGCTATGCCACATATCTTTAGGATTCGATGCAATTTGGTTATTCCAATGTGTCCATCCCCTTGTTTTGAAATAGTCAATCAATACATTGTTCCACCTATTCATGTCTTTGTAAACTGCATCAGAAAGCTCCTCCTGAAGGGTAGCAAGCAATCTTTTTAATTGAGCGGGATTGATGATGGTATCTATTTCATCTAATTCCTTAAGGAACGTTGCTTTCAAGCTATCATTTTTGATTAAATAATCCCCAATACCGTTTCGTGACACATAGTACTTAAAAGGAACAGAAGGCTTTTGCTCGCCATTCCACCGTCTGCCAAAAGTCGCATCCGCATCCCAGGGGATAATGCAAAAGGTATCACACATTTTATTGTACAGAAAGAAGAAGTTCTTTGATAATGCATCAAAGTCAGATGTGTAATAGCATCGCCATACATATCGGGTGAATGATTTCATTGAAATGAATGTTGTCAATTCCTGAACAGTGGACGAGTCACTCTCAAGCCAGTACACAAAATTTCGTAACTTCTCTGGAGTACCATGTTTTAATTCAAAGCCCTCTTCAGGCTTGACAAAGGGATCTCCAGGATAAATGTTATAGGTTTTAAAATTGCCATTGTGATAATAGGACTTAAGAAGATCAAAGTGATTGTGACCCATGACATTTTGAAATAGCTCTTTGTGGATATTTTCTATGATGGAATATAATCCATAGTAGGTTCCATTTATGTACACCTCTGCAAAGTCAACTCGTGGTGTAAAAACACCTAATTTAGTTGAAATATACAGGGAGAGGAAGTTACGAATATTTGAGAAATCTATGGCGTTTGCATTTAAAATTAATTGCTTAAACTTGTTCCTACTGCTCTTAACAGGAGGGAAGCGAAAGAAAATATTATCACAGGCTAGTTCTTCCTCAAAATGTATGCGCAATGATTTTTTGGGATATTCTCTTGAGGATGCACCATGAATGCATACCTTGCCATAGCACTGGTGTGCCTTGTCACCGAAATAACCAGTAAAAATACACTTGATTTTATCAGAGGATTGAGGATGATTGTTGAGATAATCAAACTCAGTCTTCCCAAGATCGATAAAAATTTTATGGACCGTTGCGTCACCAGATTGCTCTTCCGGTATAGTCATAATACAGCCACTACCCATAAAAAGGGCAAGGAAGATAAATGGTATGGAATAAAGTTGATTGATCATAGTGCTCATCACAGTCTGTATTTGACAAGAGATACCCTTACACCTGATCATCATAGTATACAAGTATTTCAGCAGTATCTCGCAATAGGTTAATTTTAACAATCTCAAAGCTTTTAACGGGTAACCCAGTCCTTTTTTGAATATCCCTTGCCATCTCCTCTCTTTTGTTGGCATGCACCAAATCAATGTTTTCATAAATAATAGGAATGGATGCGGAAAATCCCTTTAACCAGATTGACTCGAGTATAAAGATAGCAAGGACAATGGAAATGTTGGCAAAGAGTATTTCAAAAAGTCCTACCTTGCTGGTCACTAAAGAGTTAATAACTGCGATTATAATGCTTGCAAAGAGAAAGGTCATCTCTTTAATATCAATTTGACGGGTTCGATACCGGAGGATGGAAAACACTGCAAATAGCCCAAAGGCAAAACCGGTTTTAAGCTTTATGCTTGATAGCAGACTTGACACAAAGAAAATAAGAACATTAAAAACAAAAAAGGTAAACAGGTACTCATTGCGCTTGTTAATCCGGTGGTAAATACCCTTGATTACAATGAATGCGAATAGAAGATTTAAAAAGAACCTAAAAAATAGAGTATACAATTCTTGGGTGTTACACACTGTTACGCCAAATAATTCAATCTGTTCCATGGTGTCAAATCCTTTCCTTGTTGTTCCATTGCTCAATTAGTTTGGTTGATCTATTATTCTTTGTAGTCTTTGTAAACGAGGTTTTAGGTTTCCTGTTTTGATGTTGGTATGAAGTGCTGAGATACCCACGCAATATTTACTGCATCCCATGGTATAAATACGCTCATCTTTAAATACTGTTTCTGCATGTGCTTGATTTGAATATTTATCTTTTTTAACCTCTGCAATGACTAAAGTATTCAAATGGTGTGCTTGCCTTTTATAGGTAAATTGTAATCCAAAATCAATGGTAACTCTTTCGGTAAATTGTTTGTCAACAAGCGTTATCCTGTTAAAGAAGACAAACAGCTTAGCTACTAAAGTATTTGGATCAAGGGTTGTTTCGGCTGTTAAGAACTTTGCAAAGTTATGGTCTATTGTTGATGAAATGTGGCTTCGCTTCATTCTTGATTTAATGGTATTTCCCTTGTTTGACTTAAACTTGATTTCATTAAAGAATTTATTGAGGCCAACGTACTCCCGTGATCTGACCTTATACCTATTTAATTTTCCATTATGATGGGCATGAAAGAATTGTAGATCAGGCGTGTCAAAATAAACTGTTTTGTAAGGGAATACTCTTTGTGACTTAATTGATAGAATATTGTAATTGTTACAAAGCTTTTTAAATACACCGGGGCTTTTCTTTACATTAAAAACATATTTGGAATCACATCTATTTAGCAGTGAGACCGATTGAAGATCCTTAACACTGATCGATGAAAAGGAGCCCAGATGAGGTATGATTTTCTCTGTTGTGTTGGCTGTCTTCATAATTAAAACTTTGTTATTTGAAATAAAGCGGTTAAATTAGGGTGTAACGTTTTCATTGATATAGTTGTCAATTGTCTGTTAGTGTTACAATTAATTTGTGCTCATACCATAATAATACCTCATAACTGAGGCATACTCATTCGGTAAATGGTGAGATTTATTAGTTTCTGTTTTCTCTGAGAAAACAGCTTTAACTTTTCAAGAGATGGTCTCAGTAATTGCTTTATTATAGCAATTAAATATGTTATATCTACCGGTTATAACTAGGTGTAAGGATAGAAAAGCCGACAATACAACACCGGTATAGATTGAAGTGCTGTATGTCGGCTCTGTTCAGAGGGTCAGATTTGATACTGCGTGATTACTAGTGAGACTTGACCACCATCTCTGTATGCAATACTGTTTTATTCTTCCTATAGCGAATACAGTGTGGTTGATAACAATTTGGTAATGCATGCTTTTTCGCATGAAAGGTCTTTACTGCTCCAGAAAAGAGTAGCTGCCCTTTCATAGAATAGACAAGAACATTATCCGCGTTACTATAGGAAAGAAGAGGGTTATAGGCATTTTGAATGCTGACCGCTAGCGGGGTCATTCGGATCGTGCCTAAATCGGTTGTGTCGTTTCGTGGTCTTGTTGTACTGTTTACATCCCGATAGCCCTCTTTGGTTATTTTGTAGGAAACCATAGGTCGCATAGAGCCAATACCACCACTGTCAACCTTGACCTCACCTACAAAGGAACCCTGTGCATCTGTAAAGATGGTATCAGCAGGACTTGGCGTGCCCCCCATACTCATCTTAGATAAGAGGACCATAGCCTTTTCAATAGGTTTTTGAGTTCGAGCGTTAATACACTTTCCAAGAACCACAATTGTTCGAGATGGCCCCGGTGCTCCAACAACAATTTTTCCTAGGTCGACTCGATTATTCCCCCCAGTTAATCGCTGAGATCCGGTTTTGGGCTCCAGCCCTTCTTTATGCACCGCATAATAGAGCGTACGACTAAATTCCGTCACGGTAACCTTCTTTTCAAAGGTGCCATCGGCTTTGGTGGTTGCAGTGTCAATAGTAGGATCATTCGGTGAATCAGTTAAGAAGACCAAAGCATTTTCAATAGGTTTGTCATCGGCACCTACAACAGTACCAACGACCGTAAGATCCCGTGCAGCGAGTGAAAACCATAAGCCTAAAATCACACATACAATACCTGCCCTTTGCAGACAATATTTATTATCCATAATAAAACCTCCTTTTGAGATTAGGTGTTACAATTCCTTTCAGACGTCTATTAAGGTAATTGAGTGAGTATAAGCTTATATATAGTATTAAATTACTTTACAATTGTTATTATCCTATTACTGATGGTAGTACCATTCTTTCCTACGGAAAACACAATTGGGCGGATGGTAGTACTCTGTAATAGCCACTGTTGTGCCTCTGCCAATGTTCCAGAATAGAGTCGTTGGCCAGAGAGCGTATAGCAGGTTACATGGGTATTGCTGGTTAGATGAAGAGGTAGAATAGGTCTGGTAATTGCACTTTGACTCTGTAAAGCAATAGCACCAAGGTTCAACTCTGGAGTGTTAATATTGGCAAAGCCCTCTTTGATAAGGTAGCCAGCCTTTGATATAGTATATCGCACCAATGGTCGAATGTGATCTGTGGCATATATGTTTAAAGAAGCACTAAAAGCACCAGAACTGGGAGTTGAAAGGGTGGTCGAATCTACGGTAATTACCTGCTTTGATACAAGAGAAACTAAGGCATCGGCAATTGGTCTTTGTGTGGCTGCGTCATAAATGCTTCCCAGAACAGTGATAGATTTGTATACCGGTGCTTTCAGGGAAATCAATCCAAGATCGATTTCAGAGTTTGTGTTACCGGGAATAGGTTTAATAGGTACAACACCCTGTAAGGGATGAAAACCCTGTTTTACAATAAGGAATAGGCAATGGGAATAATCACGATTGACAAATATATCTTGAGGTATGTTCCCCTGCTGATTTGTGTACAATGTATCGTGCCATTTTGGAAATACTGGAGTTGTATCAATCGTGATACCACTTGTAAAAAAGCACTGAGCCTGGTGAACAGGCTGGGCTAGGGCATCAGTAACAGTCCCACTAATCGTAGCCTTTTTTTGTGGTTTACGCTTTAGAACAACCCTCTTCAGTGTGACCCTATCTTTTAAAATTGAACCATAACCATTGTGGGTTGTATACCCATGCACCAATACATAGTACCGTAATCCCAGCGCATAGTCATCGACAAGGATCGACTTTGTAAAGCTACCATCATTAGCTGTGTAAACTGTATCGATTTTGAGTTGTCCCTTTGATGACATTGGGGAATGCCTGGGTTGCGTGGTAAAGCAAAAGCAAGCACCGGCTATTGGAGCACCATTACTGGCTGTGGCGACTCCTGAAACAGTAATCGGCTTGCCTGTTAGGGGTGTAGCAAGAAAAAGTCCATAAACAAGGATAACGTGACAAAGGATTTTAACAAGTTTATTCATCCTGGCCTCCTCTGTCTTGATCATTTTGTCTATTGTTGATAACAATGGGTGTGGCCGGGGACCAACCAGAATAGAAGGGCATGGGCGACCGTTGCATGTCTATGTCTGATTGTAGTAAGTATCGCATCTGTACTCGTACATTAAAGGAGCCAGGTCTTCTCCAGGAGTGTCTGGAACTAAGATTGCCCGACCAGCTTGAGGTATCCCTATCTCCCCAGGAGAATCGGTACTCCAAATAATTCACATTTAAATCAGGCCATTTGTGCCAGTATTCGAACATGGTATGGAAACGGAAACGATTATGGATACGGCCATTCTGGGGTCCACTTGCCATGACTGGAGTTACCGTAAGGTTAGTCACAATTCCAGCCATCACCAGTAGGTGTTGGAAATCTTGGTGGATAATTAACGCTGTGTCCTGGGCCGATTCATAGGCCATGACAGCGTGAAACCCCGGCGGCACTGCCATAAAGTGAGCACTGTCCTGTTGATGAGCTAGGTAATAGGGGGTGCCCGGTATGAATACAGCAATTCCGGTGCTTCCTCCAAGGAGGGAGGAGTCAATAGGTACTATTATTTGCCCGGCATTTTCCATCTCTTTGTTTATAGTATCGCAATCATGCTCATCACAGATAATTGAATCGTGGAAACAGTAGAGCGATTTTGATTTTGCCTCTGCGCAAAGTGTATACATGCCCTGAGGCACCTTGTCAATGACAAATTGACCTGATTCATCGGTAAAGGCGATGAGCGAGTCACTGCTGAAGGAGGAGGAGATAGGATTGTAGTCCGTGGGAAGTAGTCGGACCAAGGCCCCTGTTACACCAGCCTGGGAGGAGTCGTGCAAGGTTCCTATGACTCGAGCATTGCCATGATCACTGGAGCCACCAGCCAAGTCGGTGCTGCATTGATGCAACAACATTGTCATGATAACAAGCAGACAAAGGAGCATGTATGATCTATTCATGGTTGCTCCCTTTTTTATCAATTCTTTGGCTCACAGGAAAGAGGTGAACATTCACATTGTAAACCTGGTCAGAGGCTTGGTCATCATCGACAATGCGGATGATCCTATTTTTAAACTCCTGAATTTCCTCTTTAATAAGGGCATAGCTCTTCTTTGAGATACCAATAGTCAAGCTAGAGATGTCTCGCTCATTTGGGGGAAATCGGTCAATCGCTTCGGTTCCCAACTGGGAGAGCTTTTTGTTTAGCTCCCGTACCCCCGCACTGGTAACCTCTCTACCAGTTGTAATGGCTGGATGGCTTTGATTATAGGTACCATCTATCTTTTTTGTTAAAAAGTTGAGCCTCAGAAGAAGTTTCACGCTCTCCTTGGCTTCGCTCTTTTTAATGGGCGGTGATACAGCCTTTGCTAGCAGTGCATAATCTTCATGCCAGTCAATGGTGCACACCAACTCACGGATAACTGGATTATACCATTTGGTGTAATAGGCGTATTGGTCTACTGGAACGTGGCTCTGTTTAACCTTACGCGATAACCCGCGCATTTGTTCGAGGTATTGCTGCTTAACCTGGGGATCATTACTTTGGTTAAAATAAACCAATAGAGCAAAGAATTTTCCATCATTCTCATTGAGCCCCAAACCTTTAATAAAGCGTGGTATGGTTTTTTCGGTGAGGTTTCGCCTTCCTTCAGCAACCTCTTTAAAAAGAGAGGGTGATTTAATTCCCGCTTTATTGCAGAAGTATCGATGTGAAAAAAAGGAGAACCGCTTTTTCTGATCAGCAAAAAAGTCCTTTAAAAATGTTCGATAATCACTGTAATATTCAATGCGCTTCATCATACCAATAAGATAGACAATGTTGAAGGAGAAATCTTACAAAAATTTAAAAAACGTACTCGATATGAGTACAATAATGCTATAAATTAGTTCAATTTAAGCAATGTATAAGTTTGTGTGGTTTTATTTTGAGTACGACATGTGAGTTGTTAACCATATGATTCGATGCAAATTATGATATTTCCACACCTTTCTATTAATAGAAAACCGCAGCATTATCTGTTCTGTGATTAATGCTGCGGCAAAAAGACCACCACGCCTTTTCCGGTAAAACCGGTTTATAAATTCTTGTTACCTGATCATATGAATTTTGTGTGAGATTACTCCCTTTTCAGTTTTTAATTGAACCAGATAAAGACCTGCACCGAGTTTTCTTCCATCTTACAAAGGTATGCATCTGCTCCTCCTATAAAAAGTGAATAAGTATCTTATCTTCAATATACCTCGAAAAGCCTCTTTTTTAAATCGGAAATGGGCCCAATTTGGCAATAACTGTTTTCTTTCAGAAAACACTTAGTTTGATTTAATGCTTGTATAATAAGGAATAGTACTTGTTGGATATTGGTTGAGTAAGAAAATACAGAAAACAGTCTGTTGGGTCTACAGATTTATTTGACAGGTTGAATTATTCTTTAGAGTGAAAATGAGGGATAATTGATTTTCATCGTACTAGAATAACTCTTTTTTTGAAATTATACCGCTTCTCAAAAATAATGTCCTATGCTGTGTTGCGGCATAACTGTTTCTATAAGAGTTTTGTAAAAATCATGGGACAAAACTTTTGAGAAA
>JANQEN010000144.1 GCA_028278335.1 Chitinivibrionales bacterium
GCGATTGCGGGGTGTGTTTCTTTGCATACTTTCTTTGCACAAGCAAAGAAAGTATGGCTGCTGTCGGGTAGCGTCCCGACGATCTTAATGCATAAAGAAAATGGTATGCTTTACATGAATAAAAAAAGAGAGGAACTATGAGTAGTAAAGAGTTTAAATGGGAGCGAAATAATCAGGCTTGGGAGTATGTGACAAATCAGGTTGAAAGTGTTGTACGGAGAAATGCCACTCTTGGCATTATTGAGCAGAGACTTATGCAATATAGTGGCATTCGAATGATTGATGTGCTTGATCATGTGTCAATTGTTGACACAGAGAAAGAGACCTTAAAACAGGTTGGCTATAGCAAAAGCGACGACCATTATCATTGTGAAGGATTTTTGCTGCCTCCGGTCATGTTGGGTATGCCCTGTGTTGCAATGCGTGTAGATTCGATACCAGCCTTTTTTGAATCAATGCGATTACCCTTTGAGAGGTTCGATAAAACCAATACTTTTTTTAGAACAAAACAGATATCCAATGATAATGGATGTGCCTTTTCTGTTGTTGAGCGAGAGAGACGCAATGTTTTTGCTGGTAATCAAGATGAATCGGTTGATCTGGAGTCTAAAGAGAGCTGTTTAGAGCAGTGGCGATCACGGGCTCGCACTGCAAAGAATGAAAAGGATTTGTATACAGAGCTTATAAGCCTTGCAAAAAGGCAGGTCTCTAAAGTGGGACAGACCATGGCTGCTCATCTTTTTTTTCAGGCTGAGCGCGAGTATTGGCAATCGAAAAATCGGGCCGCTCAAGTTATGCATGCTCAGCTTATTCGTTGTGGTGTTGGGTGGTCTGCCCATGATCACCACACCTTTCGCAGCTCCCGAAGGAATTTCTGCTTGTTATTACAATTTTTGCAGCTGTTAGGATTTAAGCCGCGAGAGAAATTCTTTGCTGGAAAAGAGGCGGGTTGGGGTGCTCAGGTTATGGAGAATAGTGCCATTGGCATTGCTCTCTTTTGTGATGTTGATTTAGAGGAGCAGGAGCTGGACATTGACTTTTTTAATGAGCCCTTGACCGACAAAACAGAACTTGGTTCTGTTGGCCTTTGGTGCGCGCTCCATGGAGATTCGCTCTTTGCTGCAGGTCTCCATCATGTGGCTATAAACTGCGATTTTGATGCCATTGGAAAGGTGCTTGCAGACAAGGGTGTGGAGAGAATGGCTCCCTTTAGCACGCTTGCTTATTTGCAGCAGGCCTTTACCAAGGGGGAGGTCTGGCCAATAGGGCCGGACAAGGTTCGGGGATTAGTTACCGCAGGATCTATTACACAAAAAGAGGCAGATCGATTTGTAAAAGAGGGTGCTATTGGAAGTCATCTGGAGACTATTCAGAGAATGGATGGGTACAAGGGTTTTAGTCAGAGTGAGGTTTCTGATATTATTCAGCGGACTGATCCTAGGAAGCAGTAGTTTGCTATAATAAATCTGCTTTTATTTAGTATAAATCCTCCGGGGGGAGCGCCCCCCACAGCAAGCTACCCTCGTGCCTATTAACTACTTGCATCCATAAAATCTGTTCCACCTAGCCGGCGGACCAGCCTTTATGGGCAAGTAGATAACATAGGCCCTCAGGTGATCTTGCTGATTCCCCCCATATGCTTTGAATTAGGGATACATTTTATCATGTAATGTGATTTTTACTTCCTTTGTGAATAAGATTTTCAGGTTTTTTGGCCATATCACCTTGTAGAGATACCCTTCAAAACCTTCAAGTATTACTCAATCATAACCTTGCTCTTCTGCATCTACTCCGACGGCATAATCAGGGTTAAAAAGCATCTAAAAAAAGTAATTCATATCTTAATTTGAGAGTATTAGGGGGGAGTCAACAAGATCACCTGAGCACATTTGTTACTGGGTGACCATAAACACTGGTTCACCGATTAGGTGAAACAGGGTTTGTGGACACAGCCAGTTAAAAGGGGGGAAGGGCTCGGTGACGAGCTTGCGAGGAATAACCTTGTTGCGGGGGGTGCTCCCCCCGGAAGATTTTGTACTATACAAAACAGAAATATTAGGTAGTTTGCTTTACCTTATTTAAAGCACAAATCATAGACCCAATAACCACAAGAATTGCACCGCCAACACTAATCACATTAAGTCGCTCTGGCGAGATAAAACCTGGTACCCAGAGTGCGCAGAGTTTCATGGCAATAATAGTAAAGAGGGGCGTTAAGGAGAGCACCATGCTGATGCGCGAGGCATCCCAGTGGTCTAAAGCCTCGGCAAAGGCACCATAGGCAAAGAGGGTGTTGAGGCCGCAGAGCAGCAGAAACACTTGCTGCGGTCCAGAAAGACTCAGCGCTTTTAAGGGTTGGGCAACAGGAAGTAGCATCAGTGATCCAAGGATATAGATAAGCAGCATAATGGATTCGGAGGGGAGAATTTTAAGAACCTGCTTTTGGGCAAGAGCATAGACCGCCCAAATAATGCCAGCCAAAACAACCAAGAAAACACCAAATCCGTAATTGCCACTATTCTTAAAAAGGTCACCGGCTTTTTCATTAAAAAAGAGCAATAATCCAAGACAGAGGAGTGCAAAGCCCAGCCACTGAAAAAGGGAAAAGTGTTCCTTGAAAATGATGAGGCTTCCTATAAGCATAAACATAGGTGCAAGCTGAATAACCACGGCTGCAGTGCTTGGTGAGACAAATCGAATACCCAGTACAAAAAGAATATGATTGAGTAGCAGTGAAAGCGCTGCAATAAAAACAAGAGAGAAAATCTTTATATTGAGGGAGCGTAAAGAGGTTCCCTTTTTTCGTATCAGTATAAAGAGGGGCATTATGAGTGCGGAGATAGAGAAACGAAACCAGGTGATGGTATAGCCATCCAAGCTATCAAGGAGGGTTTTGAGAATGATTGGAAGAACCCCCCACATTGCTGCAGCTGTTAGTGAAAGAAATAAACCGAGCGCCCAGCGCCCGGAAGGTGTATGCAAAGTCATGTTGTTTTCCCAAGAAGTGGTAGGGCAGAAAAATATAATGGGTCTATTCCCATAGACAACTGCAGAGGGTGTCTAACTTGTTATTTAAAAGAGTCGTGCTATTGGAGTTTACCAATTGTTTATAGGATTTTAATCGAGTGTGTATGGCTAGGGAGTCAAGATTGTTTTGGGAGAGGTAGTATTGGAGTGTTACCCCTTGCAGCTCCTCTTTTTGAAGGATGCCATTGTTTGTTTTGTCAATCCAAAAGGATTTTGCCAAAGCATTTGCAAGGTGTCCAAAGAGGAGTGCCCTTTGTTTGGTTACTGGGGGGAAATGCTTTGTAAGGGTGAGCACGGAGTCATTAGCTGTAATGATTGCAAGAGGAACACCAAGCTCATCAATAAGAGCACTGTTGATTGTTCCAGAGTCACTTTCTAACATGAATTGTGCGGTCATGGTGCTTTTTGCCAGATGTAGTGTGCAGTGTCCTTGGAGGTTGATGCTTTTTGGTTGGTGGGTTCGTGCACTGTTAAAGGGGGTGTAGGCAGGAGGTTGTTTTTGCTTGGTTGGGGCTGTGCACAAAGAGAAAAGTAGTAGTGGGATAAGTGTAAATATTGTATGTAAAGAAACACATCCAACCTCTCCCCCAGCCCCTCTCCCACAGGGAGAGGGTGGCAAAAAAAGTATGGAACTTAATATTGGATTGCCCTTATCGCATAGATATTTGGTTGCTCGATAAATGTTGTTGATAATAATTTTATCCATTAGTCAACAGTAAAATGTTTGTCTGGTAAAGAATCAAAGATAGGTATTTCGTGGATGATATGTACATAGTCTCCATTTTGTTCGTTGAGTTTTATCTCCTTAACATAGTCTCCCTCTGTAGAAAAGAGGATCTCCATGGAGGAAAAGATAGTCTGGGCCATCTTACTTTTTGGAAAGAGTATAAAACGGTTGGCTGTGGTTGTGTCAAGTGAGACATCGTAGGGAAAGTTGTTTGAGAAATTACCGTTAAAATAGGTAAGAACCTCTTTGGTTATGGCCTTGGCAACAATCTCTAATGAGGGTTGCTTTACATAGGAGCCCTGCTCGAACCGGTATCGCTCCATACTGTTGTTGTTTAACAAAATGATCGACTCAAAGGGTTTTTTATAGTGAAATTTAATTTTATCAGGATAGGAAAAGGAGATAGTGCCCTGCGAGACCAAGGGCTTTTTAAAGAGTTGCATTGAGCGGTACTGGGTGAAGTTTGCTTGAAAGTGTTTGTGAGTACCGAGTTTTTGCGATGCTTTGGAAAATAAGTATTCTGGGGTTTGGTCCTTTGCGAATATATGAAAGCCTACCAGCAAAAGGGAAAGTAGAATTCTATTTATTTGAATTGTCATGATAAGATTTTTTAAAATTAAAATTTTGTTGATTCGGGGGGCTTTGCCCCCACAGCAAGCTACCCTCGTGCCAATTAACTACTTGCATCCATAAAATCTGTTCCACCTAGCCGGTGGACCAGCTTTTATGGGCAAGTAGATAACATAGGCCCTCACGTGATCTTGCTGGTTCCCCCAGGTGTTATGATTAGCGAAAAAATATATTCTCGACAATTACCATTGAAGTTTTAGGGTTGATGTAGTTAAGATCCTAATAGCGTGGTTTTAATCCCCTTCAATCGCACCGCATAGATATTTGGCAAGAGCGAAGATCTGTTCGAGCCCGCAGGGCGAGTTATCGAGCGTCCAAATATCTATGCGATAAAGTGCGATTGCGGGGCGGCATTTTTGGCTTACCTTTTTTTGCTGTAGAAAAAAGGTAAGGCTGCTGTCGGGCAGTATCCCGACGATTTTAATTTATATGAAAATGGCGTGGCATAAATAACCATACCAAGAAATAAGTAAAAACATTTCGACATAGACTTTTGAAAGTTTCTAAAAGAACTATTCATAAGCAGGAATATTGAAAAGGCTGTCAATAGTAACACAACAAAGATCTTTCTTCTTGATCTCTTGAAAATGAAGTCCCAACTGGTTAAGAAGCTCTTCTTTATACTCTTTTTTTGGCAAGCAGTCGTGGAGCAAAACTATTGCACCGGGACTGGCCAAAGTGCTGATGCATCGGATTCGTTTGAGACGCCTGTTCCCTGCGTCACTGCAGGATTTGTTCCATCCGATGCAGGTCATGTTTAAATGAGCAAGCGCTTTGGGAACATGGGGGTTCATCAAACCCACCGGTGGTCTATAGAGCAACGGCTTTTTTCCGATTATCTGGTAAATGCATTCTCGGGCTTTTTCTATATCGCGAATAAGTGGCTTTGTTGTTCTAAGGTTACTCAGATTTGAGTGGGAGTAGTCGTGGCAGGCTATCACATGCCCTTTGTCAAAGCATTGCTTAAGCAACTCTGGATGTTGTTGTACCTTTTTTCCCACAACAAAAAAGGTCGCCTTAATACCATAGGTATCCAAAAGCTCTAAAATTTCTGGTGTTATGTCGGGATCAGGGCCATCATCAAAGGTGAGTGCAATGGCGTTGCTCTGTTTGGGTGCACGAAACAATACTTTTCCAAAGAATTGCAATCGCATGTTCCACACACCATAAATAAAAAGTGTGACAAAAATCAGAATTAGGGGAATAAAAAGGAGAAGCTGTTTTCCCCAGAGGAACATCAAGCCGATAACCAAGGCAAGGGCAATCTTCCAAAGAAGATAGGGTGTTATAGACATAGATGGGTTGCTGCCATGGCTTTGGCAGAGGGGGAGTAGGAGAAGACCGCACTATTGTTTGCACCCTTGTTCGCAATGATGTTCTGTATACTCAAGGCAGGTTTAATAAAGGAGTCCGAGGTTTCTGAAAGGGGCAGTGGTTTGCATTCTGCATGAAACTCTTTGGCCCATGCCTCAAGCTCCTCTTCTGTGGGAATGGATTCTACTGGTTTTGGGCCATATGCGCTGATTTGCGGGAGTCCGGGCCTATCAGAGTGATCAAGTAGGAAAGCAATAGCAGCTTCTTCCCACTGTGAATTAATAAACTGTTTACAGGAATCTGAAAGATAAGGGGTAAGTTCATCCAGCAAAGTTGTTCGTTCGTCAATGGCTAAAAGCAGCACTGGAAAATCGCTCTTCTGTAACAAAGATGCCGTAACTAAGGCCGAGGCAAAGGAGTTTTGACCATCACAGATTGTCAAATTTGGGCCGGGGATCTTAAAATCAATCGCCAATTTTCCGGCCATGCTATTATGTACTGAGGCAATAAAGCTCCGCGGTGATCCAAAGCCTTCGGTATACAGGCCATCTAAAAAGAGTTTGGTCTCTTCTAATGCTCCTAAGGCTGTGGCCGAGATGAGTGATTGAGGTGGCACAGTAACCTGTTCCAGTAGAGCCTTTGTTCCGGCATAGGCCATCTGCCAAATACGGGGAGAGCGCATTTTGATTGCCCGGGGAAGCCCCTCTTTCCATGCGCCGTCAGGTTGGGGTAGCACACTGCTACTGTGGAGGATGCTTAGCTTATTCATGGGCATGCTCCGTCGCAGAGATTACTATGGAAGCATTGTTGCCCCCAAAACCAAAGGAGTTTTTAAGGATATGGCGATGCTTTACTGTTGATGGTTGTGCTGGGGTGTATCCGATAGAATCGTCTTGGGCGCTAAATCCGGCTGTTGCAGGAATCCGGTTCTGTAAAAGCGCAGAGATTGCAAACACCGATTCCAAAGTTCCCGATGCTGCAAGGGTGTGCCCCAGGGTTCCCTTCATTGAGCAGAATGGGGGAAGCTGTTTAAAGATGGATTCCATTGCCTTAATTTCTGCACTATCATTATCGGGCGTTGCTGTGCCATGGGTTGCAATCATGGTGATCGCCTTGGGATCGATCTCCGCTTGAAAAAGGGCAGCCTCTGCAGCTCGCTTGGCTCCGTCACCCTCAGGGTGGGGCGCGGTCATATGATGACAATCTGCACTGGCTCCCCAGCCAGAGATCTGTGCCAGGGGTTTTATACCTAGTGATTTACAGGCTTTAGGAGATCCTAATAGCAGGGCGCCTGCACCTTCGCCAAGGCTGATTCCCACACGGTTTGCATCAAAGGGTTTGCAACCGGAAAAATCTATAAGCATAAGGCTTGCAAAACCACGCACCGTGAGCAAAGAGAGCGCATCAGTGCCAACAGCTAAGCAAAGGTCATAGGTGTTGTTTTCGATGAGCTGTTTTGCCATGCCAATTGCATGGAGGCCTGTTGAACAGGCTGTGGAAAGGGTATGAAATCCTTGAGCTTTGGTCTTGGCAGCAATAAATCCGGTTATAGAGCCTGGTTCATGGCTAAGCAATTCTTTATAGGCCTTTTTTATCGCCTCGGGATTTGAAAGAAGCTCCTTATAAAAAAGCTCTGATCGAGTCATGCCGGCAACTGTGGTAGCACAGATAACACCAAGACGAAGATCTGCTATATTCGACACAACAGCCAAAGCCTCTGTGGCTGCAGCCATGGCAAGACCCAAAGAGCGATTCGCCGTTTCCACACCGGAGATGGTGTCGGGCTCAACCGTTACCTGTCCACAGAGCGGGTCCTGCTTTAAGCCATGATCAAAACGGGTAAGGGGCGTTAAGCAGTTCTTTCCCTCGGCAATTGCAGAAAAGCTAGCCTCAACGCTCACTCCTGCGGAGCATATAGCTCCGGTGCTGATTATTGGAATTGCTGTCATGTTTTTTTGTGGTTTAGTGCACTGAGTGTAGAGCACTATTTTTTACGGTGCTCAGTAATATACTCTGCCATTGAGGTGAGTGAGGCAAAGATCTTTCTTCCCACATTGATGTCGGGAACTGTAACACCATACTCCTTTTCCATGAGCACCAGTAGTTCTAAGGTGTCGATCGAATCAAGACCAAGTCCTTCACCAATAAGTGGTTCGTCTTCAACTATTTCTTCGGGTTTGATGTCGGTCAGTTTTAAGGTTGATATGATTTTTTCTTTCAGTTCCGCTAGTAGTTGTTCCATTATCGTTCCTTCGTCAACACAATTGAACCACCCAAGGTGCCAATAGAGTAGGTTAGTTTGATATTTCGCTTCTTCATCATTGCATTAATAAGATCAAAAAAATACGATTCTTCCGTTCGCTGTTGGGAATTTTTTGCTAAAGTAGTATCATCGGTGGATAGCTCAATTCGATAATTTATACCATGATTGGATCGCTTTTTTGTAAGCAAGAGACCATAACAGTAGGTTGACATGCCCTTTTCAAGGGTAATAAAAGGAGAGGATTTTTCCTTGCGGTCAATGCCATTAACCAACAGAACAAGCATGGAGGAGGCCTTGTTGAGCTTAAGCAGTGTAAGGGCATTTTCCAAGGCGGTCAGTCCCGGGGTCTCATTACCTACAAAGATCCGGTCGGGCCCCTTTAATTTAAACATGATCGCCACCTCAGTTGCTGCAGAGGAGGGAAGAGTTGCCGTAAAATAGGCGGGGCTTGGAAATCCCGATTCCACTGATTCCATATACCGAAGGTCCGTCGAGATTGAACCAAAGACCGTTCCTAAAGAGATACCGGTTTTATCGGGGTCAAGATCAACGTACTCATTGAGGGTTAGGGCTGCGGTTGAAAAGGCTAAACGCTCGGGTACATTGAGCTTGCCAAAGCCCACATGGGGCTGGGCATATACCTGCCAACGGAGCACATCCAAAGGTGAGCCACTCTGGTCATTATTCCAGGGCACAAATCCCTTAGAAAAGGAGAACATCCCCAGTTTATGGAGGGCAGCAAAGGTCTGTATGTAAAAGGTGTCCATAGTTTACGCATTCTCTTTTAATAGTATTGCCGAGTTTAGGCCACCAAATCCCGCAGAGAGTGATAGCACTGAAGGTCTTGAAAATTGCTGTGGTTGTGCAGAGATACCTATTGATTCCTCGACACCGGATTTTTCAAAACCAAAGGTTTTAGGAAGTGTTCTTTTTTTTATAAAGGCACAACTAAGCGCAGCTTCTACTAAGGAGCTGGAACCACTGAGATGACCAATGGCTCCCTTAAGAGAGACTGCCGGAGGGCAACCCTCTTTAAAGAGTCGATCAAGCATTTTTGCTTCCATAGCATCGTTAAACTCGGTGGCTGTGCCATGGCACTTGATGGCACCAACCTCTTCGGAAAGCATATTGGCGTTTTCCAAGGCTGCCTGTGCTGCTCGATAGAGGCCTTCGCCTGTGGGTGATGGACCTGTTCGGTGGTTTGCATCATTGGAAGAGCCGCAACCTGCAACAATTATATCACCCGGTGCTGCTTTACGATAGGAGAGCAATGATATGGCCGCGCCATCACCGAGAGTGAGTCCGTCACGCTCTGCATCAAAGGGTCGGGCACCGGCTTCTGAGAGCGCTGAAAGCGCGTGAAATCCGGAAACGACAAACCGGGAGAGGGTGTCAAAGCTAAAGAGTATCGCCTGGGAAAAGGCTCCGCTTTGTAAAAGATCTGAGGCTAATTCGATTCCCACATTTCCTGAAGCACAGGCATTTGATACGACCATTATTCTTTTGGGTTCTATTGCTAACACATCACAGACAAGGCGGGCCTGCTCATCAAGAAGCGGCGATTGGGTGCATTCTTTCTGTTCTAAGGCACGAATATCTCCCTTTGCTGCACAGTAGATAAAAACGGTTTTTTCCGGAACAAAGGCAGAGCTTATGATCTCATGCTTAAATTTTTCCGCACAGAGATCTAAGGCCCTAAAGCTCGTATCTCCAAAGGAGGCGTACGCTACGGGGACGCCAAAACAGGGGCCCTCTGTAATGGCTCCAGTGCCATGAAAGAGATTGTCTATCGTTTCACTGCAATTACCGAGGGGGGTAAGAATTTCAGCCTGTTCAAAAACAACGTGGTTCATAGAGGTGTGGTTTTTCTCAAATGAAAAGGTTATGTCCTGTATAGTGCTAGTTAAATATAGTTTATCGTTTTAATTTTCGCAGTTGTTTTGGCCCTTCTTAAGGGAATTTTTAAGGCTCTAAAAAAGGAATATTGCCATTATGAGAAGAGGATTAGCTAATATATATTTATCGTAATAATTTATTGTGGCAAGTAAAAGAATATACTGAAATTTAGCTTTATAGAAAGTTTACAGAATATTCTTTAGCAAAGATTTGAAAGTACTCTTTTTAGACGATTTTAAATCGCGAAAAAATGGTATTGCAGAAATAACCATACCACACAGGACACACTTACATTTCAAATTTACTAGAAACACAGAAGAACAGGAGAATATGTATGAAAATGAAGCAGATCGTTGTTATTATAACCATACTTATTAGTGTTGTTGCTCTTTTTGGTAAAGAGGACACTAAAAAAAAGAAACCCGACCCTACCCGAAGCTACGATCTTGTAAAGAAGGCTGTGGTCAAGGAGTTTCCTCGCATTCAGAAAGGACTGTTGCAGGTTGCGGCCCTTTATAAGTCACATAAAGAGCTATCGCTGCAGTTTTATATTTCACCCAATGGTTCATTGAGTTTTATCGGTTTTGTAGAGGATGTTGCCTTGGATGGAGACGCAGAAAAGACTCTCAAGCATGCGCTCTTTTGTCAGGTCATGGATACAGTTGCCAAAGTAAAAACGGTCACCAAGGTAAGCCTTCTTTCTAAAGCTGATAGAAAAGAGATTGTTACCCTTTCGCCAAAGATCAAGGTTGCCTATGTGGAGATACGAGATAGGGAGAGCATTTTGATGATGATTGACATAAATCGTCGTGATTTGGCAAAGGCTTATAGCAGACGATGGAAACAAAACAATGCCTTGTCCGGGCGGGTAACGGTTAAGTTTGGCATCAATGATCAGGGTGATGTGGTCTCCTGCTCTGTTGCGGAGTCAACCTTAAAGGACCCCGAGTTTGAGAAGACCGTCGTAAACATTGTTAAACATTGGAAGTTTGGTCCCATTGATAATCCTGGAGACGTAACCGAGGTGATGTATCCCTTTACCTTTACCCAGTAGATTGACCTATGGCACATAGGTTTGTCCAAGAGATCCAAGGCGCCTTTTCCACACATGCCAATCCTGAAAAGGCGCTTCCTATGAAGAGCTATCTAAAAGAGCAATTTGAGTTCTATGGAATTCAGTCAAAAAAACGACGGGAGCTGCAGCGTCCGCTAATGAAAAAGGACCAATTACCTCCTTTAGCCGAAGTACCCGAAGTAGTTAAAGCATTTTGGCAGCAGCCCCAACGCGAGCTTCAGTATTGCGCCATGGAGCTTATGGAAAAGTTTGTTCACCACCTTGACACCAAGCATATTCCTCTGTTGGAATATTGCATTACAACAAAGTCATGGTGGGACACGGTTGATATGATCGCCACCCATCTTGTAAGCACTCTTTTTAAAGAGCGACCCGAACTCATTAAGCCCTATACCGCAAAATGGTTGGACTCGGGAAATATGTGGCTACAACGATCAGTGATACTCTTTCAACTAAAATATAAGAGAGACACCGATACAGCACTTCTCTTTAAAAGCATTGACTTATTAAAGGAGTCTAAGGAGTTTTTTATTCAAAAGGCTATTGGATGGGCGCTTCGGGAGTATGCGAAGACCGATCCCTCTGCTGTGGTTGAGTTTGTCAACAACCGTTCATTGGCTCCCTTAAGTACACGGGAAGCCTTGCGGCATATTAATCCTCGTCCTCATCTTTGAGATAGGCGCAAAAGAGCGGTTCCAGCTGTTTCATCCAGTCCTCAGAAAAGGCGAAAGCACCAACCTGGGCAAAGAGGTCCAATAAAATAAGTGCATTTACATTTGCATCATTACCCTGAATCTCTCTGACTCGTTCGGAAAAGTCTCTATTGAGCTGGTTGATTTTTGAGTACATCTCATTAAATTTGAGCAGCTCCCAATCCGGTTTCTGGTCATTGGTCATGCGTATGTATTGGGCAGTAAGGTAGATCGATACAGCTCGAAAGATTGTTTCGATTTCATTTGAAAAGGGGAGGTGAATAAAGGCCATTGGCTTGAGCTTATCCAGTATGGGGCAGCCGCTTGTGGCCATAATGAGTCCCATGAGTGGTGACACTCCCTCCTGAAGCGAATCTTTACGCTCAGTGATCCGTCGCTCCATGGTTACCTTGACAGAGACCATCTCATAGGAGACATCGTTTTTAAATTGCATCATTACATAGGAGAGGTTGCGGGCAACCGGGCAGTATTTATGCTCAACCGAGCGAAGCGTACAGACATGACACTGCTTGAATTTGAGCAACGTCCAGGGTTGATCAATCTCAACAGGAAAGGGCTGCAGGTTGAGTGTTTCATCATCAAACTGGAGATCAAAGGTTTCAACCCGACTGTCTTCAAAAAAATATTCATAGGTAATCTTCATGCATATCCCCTTACAGATAAGACTTTTATAGTATATCAATCATAAAATCAATATACAAGGGAAACTTATGGTGACCTCTAATAATCCCTGACAGTGCAATAGGAAGTAGCGCAGCAGCACAACTCTATGCCCATAAAAACTTTTCGGCTTTTCGGCCATATCACCTTGTAGATATGTCCTTCAAAACCTTCAAGTCTTTCTAAATCATAATCTTGCACTTCTGCATAGTCTGGGATAATTCAACGTAGTCTTGAGGCTGACCGAAAAACCTTTAGGAGAGGTGCATGAAAGAGGCGAACCCGTTGTGATTCAGCCATTAAATGTAACGAACCTAAAGCGTTTTGCTGCTAGCCGTAATAGGAAATGATTTTTTTGAGGTTACATTAATTTGGACAACCGCGAGAATAGTATTAAAAATACTCAGTCTTTGATATATTTTTACGCACAACACACATCATTTTCACATCCTAAAAATGCGGGGCATTATGAAAACAAAAAAAGAAATGAAACAGGAGTACCTTGACAATCTACGACTCCTTCTCAACCAAACCTACTTGCACCTTAAAGAGCATGGGGTTATGTCACAGGAGGGAAAGGCCTATATCGAGGGATATGTAACTGCCGGTGTTTCTATGACCGTTGCTACTCATAAGGAGATTGCGGTGGTTATGGAAGAGGAGAACAATAAGGTTTTTGGTAGTGGTGATAAACCCGCTAAAGAGAGCCTTCGGGCATCGGTTGTTTCAAATAAGGAGGAAACCTATTTAGAGGTACCAACTCTTTAGTCTGATAGGGACCTCGGTACAGCCTCAGGCCTAAAAAAAACAGGATGTTTACATAGGAGATTCAATGGGAAAAGCACGTTACGAGCCATACAACGAATACAAAGAATACCCCCAGTCTGAAATGTTTGCCCGCTCTGAAGCATTGTATGCAGAAATGAAACGTCGAAGAACGGTTCGACACTTTTCTGATCGGGCTGTTCCAAAAGAGGTCTTGGAAAACTGTTTGCGTGTGGCCGGTTTAGCACCCAGCGGTGCTAATCATCAACCCTGGTACTTTGTGGTGGTTACCGATCAAGAGCTTAAAAAAAGATTGCGCACAGCAACCGAGGAGGTTGAAGAGGCCTTTTACGCCAGTGGACGAACACGTAAGTGGGTTGAAGCTTTGGAGCATCTGGGCACCACTAAAGAGAAACCCTTCATGGAAGAAGCTTCTACTTTGATTGTTATCTTTTCGAAAAGTTATACGCCACTTCCCGATGGCACTAAGCAAGAACACTATTACACCTTGCAGTCCGTTGGGATTGCCACGGGTATGCTCATTACGGCAATTCATAATGCAGGACTGGTTTCTTTAACCTACACTCCCCCTAAAATGATTTTTCTCAACCAACTCTTAGAGCGACCACTCTATGAGAGACCCTATATGGTTTTGGCGGTGGGATATCCTTGTGACAGCGTAACCGTACCGACTCTTACAAAAAAACCACTTTCAGAAATTGCCGATTTCAGATAGGTCAGACAGGGAACCTTTATAACTGAGCTATCACCGGTGCTATGTCGTCAAAGTCATTATCGGTGATTTGAATTATTGTCTGCCCATTCCACAAAAAGATCTCATAGTCATTACCATCATATCCTTGCCAGACTATACAATCACCAGCAACCTGGGGATTGATGTCCTCGGTTTCGTTTGTGGTGAGCTGATTGATCTTCTTTCCCTGCCACTGGAAAATTTCATTGTCATTGCCATCGGAAACATGCCAAACAACATGTTCGCCGGATATTGCAGGCGCCCCCTCTTGAAGGGTGTTATTTGTTAGTTGAGTTACTGTTGACCCATTCCAGAAAAAGAGTTCCCAGCCAGAAAGATCCTTGTTTATTTGTCCACGCCAGACAATGCAATCCTGGGATACAATTGGCCAAATATCGGCATAATCATTATTGGTGATTTTTTTAAGATTTCCTTCACGGAGTTGACAAATCTCCTCATCATGACCGTCATAACACTCCCACACCACAGAGGTCTCTGAAAGGCGGGGGTGAAAGTTGTTGCTGCTATCATTGGTTATCTGTGCCACTGTTTTTCCGTTCCATAAATAGATCTCAAAGTCGTGGCCATCCTCTCCGGTCCAGACAATTCTGTTTTTGTAAATATGCGGATTGCCGTCAGGGTGAATATTGTTGGTTAGTTGAATAATCTCGGAGCCACTCCACATAAAGACTTCGCTCTCTCTGTTCCTAAAACCGTGCCAAACAACCATATTGTCCCACACCTGGGGAGTGTTATCTTCATAGGTGTTGTTGGTGAGCTGCTTTATCTGGGAGCCATCCCACAGAAAAATCTCCAAATCGCTCCCATCAAAGCCATGCCAGGCCATGAGTTTGTTGGAAATAGTTAGAGCGCTGTTTTTGTTAGAGGAGCTTAATTGAAAGATCTCCTTTCCCTCCCAATAATAGATATCACCTTGATCACTGTTTGACTGCGTGGATCCGATCCAGGCAAGACGAATAGCCCGCTGATAGGATACTGAGCAATGAGTCATAAGCGGCTCCTCCTTAGGGGCCTTGGGACAAACTACCCTCGGTGTTCTTCCAGAAAGAGGGTCCAAGTGATTGCGCAATGGAGGAGTGGGCTGATACACTGTTTGAGAGATCTCTAACTTTTTAAGAAGAGCTTCATACAGTGTAAGCGAGGTATCTTGTTGATCCTTTTGGGGTAAGGTGTACGTCAAGTGCACCGTACAGAGGAATAGGAGTATCGTTTTAAGTATCATAATCCATACAGTCTGGATTGATTTTCTTTCAATTATATCATTATGGTTATTCGGGGTATGATTTTTTTCTAACCCACCTCTTTTTGTAGGACTTATTTTTCCTATCCAATTGATCCTCAAATCGCGCACGATTTTTGCTTCGAATAATATCTCACTTATTTTTTTAACTTTATCATGGAGGGGTAAACCATGAGAACTATTTTTGCTTGTTTGTTTGTTGCCACACTACTCCAAAACGTCCTTTTTGCAGAAGCTGCGCCTTGGGAAGTCTCTGTGGATGCTAATGTGACCGCTACCTTAAATACCTATAGCGATAGTTGGAGCGGGGATGAGACCGGCTCATTTTCCTGGGCATCGCAGCTAATTCTATTACTCAATCGTCAGATGAGTAAACACTATCGTCTCGAAAACACCTTAAAGCTTGGCTTTGGTCAGTCTAAATTACAGGACGAAGAGACCGAGGACTGGTCCGACTTTCAGGTGTCCACCGATCTTATCGACTTTGAAACCATTGACAAATTTACCTTTGGTGGCTTTGTTGACCCCTATATTGCCGGTCGTTTGCAGACAACTTTTATGGATGCCTCTCCTGATGAGAATCCTAAGGTCAAATACGTTAATCCACTAATTTTTAGCGAGAGTTTCGGTATCAGCAGAAACCTGGTTAAGAACGACAACCAATTGCTCTCCACTCGACTGGGTGGCGCTGCCTATCAGCGGGTCAACAGAAAGATCGAAACCACCAATGACGGGGGTATAGAGCTGGTCACCAAGTACAATGCCAATACAAAGAATAATACCGTCAGCTACTCGCTTTTCCTTAATCTCTATCAAGCACTCTTTTCTTCGGAAGACGAAACCGTTGACACCTGGAAAACTATTGATGTTGATTGGCAGAACAACCTCACCATGAACATTACCAAATACCTCATGGTCAACTACATGTTCCAACTGCTTTACGATCGCGACATCAGTGAAAAGGCGCGTGCCCGGCAGACTCTCTCCTTAGGTATCACCTTTAAGTACACCAATCAGAAGGCAGAGGAAAAAGAGGATTAATAGATTATAGGTTTTTTTCATAAAATTTTACGGGGGGGATTTCCCCCCACCTCAAGCTTCCCTCAATCTTTTTAACTACTTGCAACCCCAAGGCCTGTTTCACCTTTTCGGCGAACCAGCTCTTGGGGGCAAGTAGATAACCAAAGATCTCGGGTGATCTTGAGGATTCCCCCTTTTTAATTTATCTTTAGTCCAGAACTCTTTAGTCCAATTCAAACAATGGTATCATTGTAGGGGCGTAGCATGCATACTATGCCCAACAAATCTAATATGCCCATTAATTGGATTTTTTAAAAATTGGAAAAAGTATTGTATATTTAATACATGCCAATCGTATCAGTTGTAATACCGACCTTTAATCGTTGTGATGCCC
This sequence comes from Chitinivibrionales bacterium, assembly GCA_028278335.1. Lineage (GTDB taxonomy): Bacteria > Fibrobacterota > Chitinivibrionia > Chitinivibrionales > JANQEN01 > JANQEN01. The sequence goes on from JANQEN010000144.1 coordinate 16,500, forward strand.
TGGAAAAGGCAATCAAAAGCGTCTGTGATCAGACCTTTGATGACTTTGAGATTTTGGTCGTCGATGACGGGTCCACTGATCGCACTGGTGAGTTTCTTAAAACACAATCCATATCAAAACTGCGTTACTTTCGTTTTGAGGAAAACCGTGGAGGCAATCATGCCCGCAACAAGGGTGTTGCCTTGGCTTTGGGAACCTTTGTTGCTTTTTTAGATGACGATGATCAATGGGTACCAGAAAAGCTTGCGATCCAGTTAGAACTGGTTGAAAAGAAACAGACCGATATATGCTATACTGCAATAAAGGTTTTTACTCCACCCAAGCAGTCGGCCCGTCTCAGTTTTCGAAAGCCAAAGTATGACAATCTTCATAAGTCAATTATGTTCGATAACTTCATTGGTGCGACCTCATCATTGCTTGTGCGAAAGAGTTGTATTGACGCCATTGGCGGATTTGATCCTGACCTACCCGCCTTACAAGACTATGATCTCTTTATTCGTCTTCTTGCCAAAGGCTGTAGCTTGGTGAGCGTAAAAGATCCACTTGTAAACTACTATAACCTTGATGCCCATCGCAAGATCACCTTTAGCCATGCCCGCTACAAAGAAGCAACCACCTACCTGCTTAACAAATTCAAAGAGGATCCCTTTTGCACGCTTCTAAGGCGACGCTTTCGGATCATTGAGTTTAAACGAGCCCTTCGCTTTCGTCGGTTCTTTTTTGAAGCGCTACAGTTTTATACTAAACAGATATTTGCTTAATAGAACTTGAGGACTATCTGAATTTTTTAGATAAAAAACATTGGGCGTGTTCTCGATTTTGATAAGGATTAAAAAATGGTTTGGGGGTTCCCCCGCTAACGCGGGGTCGCCGTGGTTCCGGGCTCGGCTATTCGCCTCGGTCTGGCCAAGGCCAGACTAAACCCGTGTGCCCGACATGGGTGTAATCTAGTTATCTGAAAGGAGGTAACCGGGAATAGTGACATAAACCGTAGAGAACCACAAGGCGTAAACCGTGAG
>JANQEN010000147.1 GCA_028278335.1 Chitinivibrionales bacterium
CAGTAGGAGTAGATGCAGAAGTGCAAGATTATGATTTAGTAAGACTTGAAGGTTTTGAAGGGCATATCTACAAGGTGATATGGCTGAAAAGCCTGAAAGCCTTAATGGGCATAGGATTGTACTTCTGCGCTGCTTCCTACTGCATAATCTGGGTTTAACGTTGAGTAGTATTAGCAAAATTCGTTCATTTATGACCTATATGGGAGTACACAATGGCTGTTGACAAGAGACTTTTGGCGCTTATTTCCTATACGATTTTAGCCTTTTATGCAAATATCTTTGGACAAATTCACTGGGATATGGCTCAAGCTCGAGACATCGACAACATCCTCTCTGTAAAGGATCAGGCCCGCGTTTTTAATGAAAACTTACAATTCAGATTAGATTCTATTCTTCCCAAGATTATGCGTCGAGAGGGAATAGATCTTTGGGTTGTCATGAATTTGGAGTATAATGAAGATCCTGTGTATATGACCTTAGTTTCTAAACCGGCATTCAACGCAAGGCGGTTGTCCATTTTAGTCTTTCATGATGGGCCAAAGGGTTTTAAGAAGTATAATGTCTGTTGGTGGGGTCAATGGACCTGCGGTCCGCTTTACGAAGACCTCTTTACAGATCGAACAAAAGGAGGGAACCACCAATTCACCGTCCTTGCCGAGTTTATTGAAAAGGTAAATCCAAAAAAAATCGGAATAAACTATGCGGATCATTGGGAATACCACGACTCCTTTTCCCATGGATTTGGAATCTCAGCTCATTTAAAGGAAAAATTCGAGCGCTCTCTTAAACAAAAACATCGAAAACGAATCACCTCAGCAGAATACCTCTGCTTAGGGTGGCTTGAAACGCGTAGCCCACGTGAACTGAGCCTCTATCACCATCTTTGCGGCATTGGGCATGACCTTATAGCAGAGTTCTTCTCCAACAAAGTTATTGTTCCCGATGTGACAACCACCGATGATGTTAAATGGTGGATTCGGCAACGTATTACCGACCTTGGACTAAGGACATGGTTTCATCCCACATTCTATGTTATTCGCTCACCAAAAGATAGTGTCCTTTACGGAACAGAAGATACTGTTATTCGACGGGGTGATGTGTTACATTGTGATGTGGGGCTTTCATATTTAGGCATCAGCTCTGATATGCAGCACAACGCCTATGTTTGCCGCATTGGTGAAAAGATGCCACCCAAAGGATTGATTACCTTATACAATAAGGGAAATCGTGTACAAGAGATAATGCTTACTGAGTTTCAAAAGGGAAAAAAAGGTAACGACATTTTAAAAAGTTGTTTGGAAAAAAGTAAATCTGAGGGAATCAATGCAAAAATTTATACCCATCCGGTAGGATTCTACGGCCATGGCGCAGGTATGACTGTGGGCATGTGGGATAAGCAAGATGGGGTACCAGGAACGGGGGAACATCCGCTCTATCCAAACACGGTGTATGCAATTGAATTTGGTGTTAAGGCCTCAGTACCAGAATGGGACAATAAAGAGGTATACCTCGGTTTTGAAGACCAAGGTGTTTTTACGGAGAGCGGTGCAAATTTTGTCGATGGGTATCCTCGTCAGTTTTACCTTATCAAGTAGCCCTATTAACATGATAAAATTTGAATCATTATTGGCATAAAGCTGATAACTGAAGATATAAAACAATGCTATGAACGATTTATCACGGTATTCAATAATAAGAAAAATTAGTTCTGGAGGTATGGCGAACGTCTATCTGGCAGAGGATACCGTGCTTAAACGAAAGGTGGCCATAAAGAAGGTTCATCCCCATTTACTTGAGCGACCAGAGACAATAAAGCGATTTAATAACGAAGCAAAAATCATAGCGTCCCTTTCCCATGAAAATATCATTACGGTGTTTGATTATGGTGAAAACCTGGGTGATCATTTTATTATCATGGAATATATTGAAGGATATTCGCTCATAGAGCTTCTTGACAAATTTGGTGTCATTCCAAATTTAGTGCTTTTGGATATTATGAAACAGATTTTGTCTGGTCTCTGTTGCGCCCATGATAAAGGCGTGTATCATCGGGACATCAAGCCGGAAAACATAATGGTTGACAAAGAGGGCAATATCAGCATAATGGATTTTGGCATCGCCTATCTTGTCAACCAAGAATCACTGACCATGACCGGCACATTTGTTGGGTCTCCAAACTATATTTCACCGGAACAGGTTCTCAACAACACCATTACAGAAAAGAGCGACATCTTCTCCTTTGGGAGTCTTGCCTATGTCTGTGCCACCGACACAGCACCATTTGAAGCTACCAACACAAACGGGATTCTTTATAAGGTTGCCAATGAGGAGCCATCACCACCTCATGTGAAGAATAGTGATATATTGCTCTGTAGCTCGGATATTATTGTCTCCTGTCTAAAAAAATCACCCGATGATCGACCAGATTCTCATGAATGTTTGCGTAAGCTTGAGAGGGCGTTCAATTCATTTGACTTAGAGGTTGATAGAAAAAGGTTTCTCACTTTCACAAAAAATCCCTACACCTATCGCGAAGAGGAAAAAAAGGAACTCTCCAGAATCTATCAGAAGAAAGCACTCGCTGAGTATAGGCAAAAGAAATTTGTACTTGCTCTAAAAAGCCTAAACCAAATCAAATCTTTTGGCCTCCTTTCAAGTGATGAAGAAAAAATTCTTAGGAAAATTAAACACCGAGGGCACATAAAAAGGCTTGTCCTTGCATCAATTACATCCATTGTACTGATATTGATTTTCATCTCCTTTTTAAATATAATCAAAAAGGAGAGTGATGATATGAATACACAAAATGATCAAACCAACTCACCTCTGACAATAGCTGAGCCATTGGAGCAAAGAGAGCAAGAATCAATTAAAAGAGATTCCACCTTCGACACATCAAAAAAGGTATTTTCACAGCCCCCAGTAAATAAGAGACCCCTTGCCAAATTAGAGACACCAGTTGAAAAACCAACAATTCAAAAGAAGGACTCTCTATCCTTTGGCTATCTTGATGTTCGAACCAACCCACCCTGGACAAAGGTGTACTTGGACAACCTCTACCTTGGCCAGACACCCAAAACGGGCATCATTAGACTCCAATCAGGAAAACACTCACTGGTACTCTCAAAACCAGGTTTTGAATCAGAAACTCTGAGCCTTGCAATTGAAGAGCGAGACACGTTACTTAAAAAAGTTAAATTAAATCTCCTACAATAACACTCCCCCATTCAATTTCTTCTTTGCTGGAGATCTCCTTAGAACCTAAGAATTTATGTGCCAAAAAATGTAATTTAACTATATTATTAATCTAGAATTCAAAATATTTAATAAATAACGCTCAGCAACACTGGGTGGTATCATTTTTATACCTCCAAATTTTAATATGACAATTTCAAAGCAGACACTCTTTTTTCTCACTTGTTTAGCATTGCTTTTCCAAAATAGATCTTTTGGTGGAAATGAAACAATTGGAGAGGAGATAAGACAACTCTTTGAATGGGGAGAGTATGAAAAAATTATTGAGCTGGCCCCTAGCTACTTGTCGAATATTACTCTGCTTGAAGATTCTCTTCTGACCTCAAAGCTACATCTTTATCTTGGGGTAGCTTTGTTTACTATGGGTGATGTGGGTAAGTCGCGAGAGGAATTTTTGGCCTCCCTATCAATCAAGCCGGACATTTTACTGGACAAACATTATGTGTCAGAAAACATTTGGCATTTTTTTCTTACCGTAAAAGAAGAGTACAGAAGAGTCCAAGAGGAAGAGAAAAAACTCGCTCATATAAAAAAACAGCAAGAAATTGAGACCAATCAAAAGCAAGCAGTTATTGACAGTTTGGGAAAAACAGTATCAAATGTTCGTAAAAAGGGTTTCTTTTATTCCGGCTTGGGTACAGCAATTTTAACAGTGGGGTTTTCTGGTACCGCAGTGTATCAATATTATCAAGGAGAGGCCGAATATAACAAATTCAAGATAGCAGCTGCAATGGGTGATTTGGAAACCTATGAAGCACAAAAAAAGGAAGTAAAAAAATATAACACCTATACAATGCTTCTAACCTCCGCATCGGCTATGTGTGCTCTGTCAAGTTCGCTGTTTTTTGTTATAGCAAATAAACAGCGAAAGAGAAACAGTTCAACCTTTTCTTTACACATAAACCCCATAACACAATCTGTTCAAATGACTCTCATCTTTTAGCAGAAATGAAATAACATGTTAAAGCTACGCCATTTTAGTGACAATCAAACCAAAGACATTTCACTGACACCAACAACTCTTCACATGGGTAAGGATTGTGAAAACGATATCTCTCTTTACGATGAAGACATTCCTGATATTGCTGCGGAAATAACCTTCTGTGAGAATAGTTTTACTATCTCAGCAATCCAGTTAAATCATCTATGTATTAATGGAAAAAAACACAAAGAGAAAAAACTGTTGCCTGGAGACAGGATTGAAATTGGATCTCACCTTTTTTGTGTAGACCAAACCGACACTACAAACAACATAACCCACTTTGATCATACAAATCAGACTCATTTGGAAAGCCTTACCCAATTCGTTGAAGCTGTTGGAAGAGAACGAGACCTTTATACCCTCTTAAGAAAGATCATTGAGACGCTCTTCAACATGCTCGGGGGCGATGATGCTTTTATTTTTAAGCTGGACAAACAGGGAAAACCACAGCTTTTTGTTAGCTCTGATAAGAATAAAACAGAGGCCCTTTTTAGCGACACCATAGTGCAGACTACCCTTAAAAAGGGAGAAGGGCTTTTTATTCCAAATGCCCTTGATGATCCAACCATTAGTCCTTCCCAAAGTATTATAGACTTTGAACTAACCTCAATACTGTGCAGCCCCATAAAGGTTGCAGATTGCATCATTGGCATTATTTATTTAGGAGCACGGAAACGATCGACTTCTTTTAGCAAAGACGATCTTGAAATTCTAAACACCTTCGCCGTTATTGCAGGAATGCTTATAAACCATGTTGAATTCATTTCCCAGCAGCGAAGAACCATTCAAGAACTAACTGCACATCAGCAAGATTATCAGGGAATTATCGCGGAATCAAAGGAGATGCGAGAAGTTTTAAAAAAAATAGATACTGTGGCAATCAGTTCGATTGGCATACTTTTAGAAGGTGAAACCGGAACAGGGAAAGACCTTTTAGCCTCTCTAATTCACTCAAAAAGCGATCGATCGGAAAAGCCGTTTGTCAATGTAAATTGCAGTTCTATTCAAAAAGATTTACAAGAGTCAGAATTTTTTGGTCATAAAAAGGGTAGCTTTACAGGGGCAACCAAAGATCATAAAGGCCTTTTTGCATCAGCCCATGGGGGCACAATTTTCCTCAATGAAATTAGTGATATGGAAATAGGTCTCCAGGCAAAATTTTTACGCGTGCTGGAAAGCGGCATGTTACGGCCAGTCGGTTCATCACAAGAGGTTGCTGTAGATGTACGGGTTATTTGTGCGACAAACAAAAATTTGGAAAACATGGTAAAAGAAAGAACATTCCGAGAGGATCTCTTTTATCGCATAAACCAGTTTAAATTAGTCCTACCTCCCTTGCGAGAGCGTGGGGAAGATTGTGTTTTATTAGCATATTACTTCCTAGAAAAATATCGTTCCGAGTATCCCAATCGGGAGATAATAGATTTTCATCCTGACACTTTGGCGTTTATACAATCACATAATTGGCCAGGAAATGTTCGAGAACTCGCCAGTGCTATTCACACAATGGTTCTTTCCTCTACATCACCTTTGGGATCGATTCATTCTACCATAAAACCAAATAAGGAGCTTAAGAATTTTGATGACGCAACCAAGGATTTCCAAAAACAGCTTATACAAAAAACACTTCGATTTACCAGTGGCAACAAGGAACAAGCCGCAAAACAATTAGGTATGAGCAGAAGCACCTTTTTCCGTTATCTTTCATCATTATCGATTTAAATACTATTGTGAACCACAGATGAAACACTCACTCTTACTTTTAGCTATCATTAGTACCATTTTTATTTATTGTCATAAACTGGATGTACCACTACATAACGATACACCAACGATACTAAACACTTCCCAACTGGAAAGAGTCTTGTATTTTCCAGACACCACCGTTTGTACCCTGGCCATAGAAGACCTAAATGATAAAAGTCTCTATCTCTCCTGTCATACATATGACACAATTACCCCAGACACAATTCTGTGTGACACACAACCATGGCCAGGGCATTTCAATCAAACCAATCAAACCTATGATAAAAAGCATCTTGTACTCTCCTTACCACAACCGGATTTAACAACCTATAGTGGTATGCTGTGTATTTATGACCAAGAACAGGCGTCAACTACGATCCCCTACTGTATCACAAAGGAGCTTCGTGACACTTTTAACATTCATTCACCAGCTCGAAATCTCTGGCACACCTATAGACCCAATGACACTGCCCATATTAAACCAATGCCTATATTGTCAACATATACACTTCAATTGATACTTAATGAAAATCAGATTTGTCGATCCACAGGTCTGCGAACCACATATTGCATTGCCGGTGATTTTTGTATAAATGTAAAGTTTGGCATCATTGGATTATCCTTTGATAAGCTTCGTGGTATTCGAGTAAGCTTTAACATTTCAACTAGCCCGGACACCATTCCCTATAGCGGCATTGATGCAGGTCTTTACATTGGAAGCTCCTTTAATAAATTACAGATTACCGCAGCAAAGGGGTTTGATCTTGTTTCAAAATATGTAAACTATTTCTCAGGAAACATGCGGATAGCTAAGTCCGACACGGTTGTCTCTCTCTACTGCTGGGACGAGACATCTATAGAGCCCCTGGAGGTTATGAAAAGGGTGACCTTTTCTCCAAAGGATTCACTCTTTTATGTTCATTTGAAAATGAGTGTAGACAATTTGGACCATACAAGATATTGCCTATGGGATAATTTTACTATAAGTAAGGGATCGCTAAAATTTTTAGAAGAACCACAACATTCTGTCAACAAACCGTCCCAATGATGAGACGAGGAATCTTAACAATGAGACTATCGCTGCAAAATATTGGTCATTGTGAGCATCTATCGTATAAAAATGTTGGCATGAATTGTGCCTATATAATTAAAACTAATCAGCCAAAAAAATTCAGTAAAAAAGGAGAACTCCATGTTGCGAAGCCATTTTAAGATTGCCAATTTATTAATAGTTTTATTTGCTGGTTTTCATATGGTACTTTCTCAAGAACTTCTTGGTCACTGGAATTTCGATGAATCAACAGGAGACACCATCCGAGATGTTAGTGGGAATAGCAATCATGGCACTCTTAAAGGAAATGTACAAAGAACGCCGGGAGTATCAGGCAATGCATTAAAATGTGATGGTATTGATGATTATGCTCTTATCGACCATGGTTTAAGCCTTACTGGAATGAGTGAGCTGACAATAGAAGTTTGGATACGATTGGCAAAAAAAATATCAGTTCAACATATGAATGTATTAAATATTTGGGGTCCAGAAAGTTCAGGTGATGATGCATATGGCATCGGATTTCCAAATGGAAATCATCAATGGTGCCTTAGCCTTTCTGGCGACTCCGTAAATGATGTTAATAATCCAAGCTCTGACTCAATTGCTCATCCTGGATTGTGGTATCATTTGACAGCTGTTTATACTGGAGATTCTGTAATTCTTTATACCAATGGTCACAGAACTTTCGTTGATAAATCTATGGGCCAGCCTATTCAACAAATTAATCGCGCTTTAATGATTGGATGGTTTGACTATGAACCGAATTCTTACTTTGATGGTGATATTGATGAAGTAAAAATATATAGCTATGCCCTATCTTCAGATACTATCAAAGCTCACTTTGATGCACTTAACCCTCAAAATGTCATTGCTCATTGGGATTTTAATGAGGGAACTGGAGACACAGCCTACGATAAAAGTGGTAATAATGCTCACCTTACACTTTACAATGGTGCAAAATGGGCAAAAACACACCATGGCTATGGAGTTGACCTTGACGGGTTAGATGATGTTTGTAGAGCACCGGACAAGCCAAATCAAAATGGTTTAAGAGCATTAACAGCTGAAGCTGTTTTCTTAATTAAACAATATAATATTTATGATCAATATACAGTTATTGTTGACAAATGGGGACCTGGAAGCTCAGAAGATGATGCTTGGGCATGTGATTTGTATAATAATGGTGTAAATGGTTTATATGGGAATGTGGTTGGGAGAAATAGAGTTCAAAGATTATACTCATATAATAAATTACCTCGAAATAAATGGTTTCATTTAGCCTTTGTTTGGACTGGTGACAGCCTGCACTTTTATGTAAATGGAAAACTCGACACCTCCTGCCAAGAAACAGGGATTGACATTATTAAAACGACAAATAGCGAAATTCGTGTAGGAAATGGAGCTGAAGAAAACAACGGATTATATGGGGTAATTGATGACATCACTTTATATAACTATCCAATACCGCCGGATAGCATAAAAGCTCATTTCGAAAGGTTTATCAAGCCAGCTCATGAAATAAATATAGGCATAAAAAAGCATCATGCCAAACCAGGCGATGAATTATGGGTGCCAATTTATTTGGCAAATTTTGAAGACACTATATCTATTAGTTCAATCCAGTTTTCCTTAAAATTTGACACATCCCTTGTAACATTTATTGAACTATCCAAAGACAGTGGAATTGCTGCTAATTGGAGTATTTCCCATAACCCAAATTTTAAAGACTCAATTATCTTTTCTATGGGAGGAGCAGGACAGACGATAGAATATGGGGAAGGGGAATTATTTAGGTGTAAGTTCAAGGTAAATCCATCAGCCACTGGTAATAGATTTACTGATTTAGCAATTCTTGATGTACAAATAGATGAAGGAATGAATGTTCATCCCACAACGACAGATGGCAAGATTACAATTGAAGAGATAACGATAATGTATGGTGATATTTCAGGGAATAATGAAGTAACAGCATATGATGCTGCAGGGATAATTCAATATGTATTGGGACTAATCCAGATACCAAACCCAAATTATCCTAACTTTTCTATGCAGGTTGCAGATGTGAGTGGAGACAAAACCATTACCAGCTATGATGCTGCACTAATTTTTTTATACAGCATTGGTCTTCTGTATAAATTTCCGGTAGAAACAGGTTTCAAAAAACGCAACCCTCTATTTCCTCCTGAGCTTTCCGGTTTTCCTGAATCACGACTTAAGCTCAATTACCTAGGCTCAAACGCAAATATTGCAAAATTTGATCTCATTGGTTCTGGTGTAACAGGCGCCAACTCCTTTGATATAATCCTTAAATACAATCCTGCTAAAATCCTAATTGAGCAGGGAGGAAACATTACTACCAGTGAGTATCTTAATTTGGAATCATCTTTGGACAAAACAGTTAAAAACATCAAAATATCAATCACCACAGCAGACGATATTGATGAAGTTGGAGATTTAAAGCTTGCCACAATTGAAGCGCCAGTCCCGGATACCTCAGTGTTAAAAGAGGCATTACTCTTTGTTAAAGCCTTAGTAAATGAAGAAAATGTAAAGTATCTTGATCCCAATGTTTCCACCAATTTAAACAGCTCTAAGGTAATTAACTTTTGCAATCCAATTCGTCTTAGAAACAATGTTCTTGAAATTGATAATAAGGGGAAGAATCCGGTATTTATTACACTCTACGATCTTCATGGTCGATGTGTTTTAAAGCACTCATGCAACCAAAACAATTCCCGGATTACTATTCAGCTTAAGGATTTAGCATCGGGACTTTTTGTTTCAAAAATCCAAATCGGTTCCAGAGCCTATACTCGAGCTCTATTAGTTGGAAAATAGGACGGGTGTTTGAAATTATTTCTAATATTCATTGAGGGTTGTCACTACGTTTCTGTTTTAATAGCCAAGAGATCAGGTCATCTCTAAAGAAAACACTGTTTTCAATATCGTGACCTCGGTCGGGATACTCGGTAAAATCAACAGTCCCCTGATTTTTCTTTATTGCTTGGACTGTTTGATGGGATTCTGATACAGGAATCACCTTATCCAGAGAACCATGAAATACCCAAAATGGAGTCTTTCCAACGGCCTTTGCAAAGGCGTCATAGGGATCTTCCGCCTCTAACACTTCCTTACATTTTGGGTGAAAGCGGCTAAGCTCCTTTTTTGAGAAACGTATTGGTGGCACAACACCTCCAGAAAGAGGGACAACTCCTGCATACTTTAATGAATCCTTTACAGCACAAATATATGCACCATAACCACCCATTGACACACCACTGACAAAAAGACGAGTTGTATCACCATAAAACTCTTTCACTGTTCTATCAAAGGCTTCAACCGCATTGGTATTCGTCTCTCCTACCCAAAAACTATACATAGGGCAAATAGGAAAGACAATGACAAAGGGAAATCGTTCAGGAGACTCTTTTATTGCTCTACCCAGTCCCCCGGAAACGTTCCAGAAACTACCACCCTGTCCATTACCATGGAGATAGAGCAATACCGGCCATGTACGACTACTTGAGAACTCCGTGGGCAAATAGACATAATAGGAAAGTTCACTCTTTCCACTCTTTAATGTTTTCTCTAAGATTTTTAATCTCTTTTCCGGTGACACACTCTGCTTCACACAACTAAACATGAGTGTCATGGTCAGAGTTATGAAAACGAACAGTAATCTCATGGGTTTTCCTTTGTTTAACACCTTTTTTTTTGGTTCTTTATATCAACAACAGCCTTTCTTATAATACTATAAATTCTCCCTTGAAAAAAGATTGGCGCATTGGCCTCTCAGATATTTGTGAGAATCAACGTAAAATTAACATCATCTCATTGTGCTTGAAAACAAAAATTTATTTTATCATTGGTTATTCGCGCATAGATTAAAACAACGCCTAGTGAAAAAGTTATCAATCATGATTATATACAGACAGATTTGTTCAATAGTTGCGATCATTTTTTTTGTATCCACATACTCTTACCCAGGGCTATTCAAAAACAGCACCAGAGAATTTGTCCTCAACTTAGGAGGCTGGCCCTCTCCGACCCTTGTGAGTTTTGAAGCTGGTTATGGAATACAATTTAAGCAATTTAATGAAACCCGCCTTGCCTTGACAGCCTCCTATCTGGATAGCCGAGATACTAGCGATCAAAACTTTTTTTTAGGGTTTACTTTAGGAGAGCGGCTCTATTTTCCAAACTCCCTTTCTCCACTTATCGGCTTTGCTGGCACTGTATATTTTGATGTTCGATCCCGGGTTGCCTCATCTGGACAGGAGACCTTTAAAACCCGTTTTGCCGGGGCTTTCTATCCTGAGGTGGGAATTATATATTGGATAGAGAAAAAATTTGGCCTTACCTTAGTAGGGCGATACTATATAACCGTTCCCTCAGAGTTTAAAAATTGTTGGGCCATTAATGGGGGGCTAACAATTAGACTTTAACCCAACAGCAAACACGCCCAGGTGTTTGAAAAGGAGTAGTAGATGAGCTATTTAACATTTTTAGAGTGTGCACTTTGTAGCAAACAGTACAACGCTGACACAGTACAAACGCTATGTCCAGAATGTAAACGACCTCTTTTAGCACGATATGACCTCGAGGCAGCGAAAAAGAATTGGGATCGTGACTGTTTATCCACTCGCGAGCCAAACATGTGGCGTTACCGTGAGGTTCTACCTGTGCGAGATGAGTCAAAGGCAATAAAACTGGGTGAGGGATTCACCCCACTGCTTTCAGCTCAGCGACTTGGCGACTCCCTGGGAATGCAAAACCTTTACATAAAAGATGAGGGTGTTAATCCAACCGGCTCCTTTAAGGCAAGAGGATTATCAATGGCGATCTCCAGGGCATACGAACTTGGAATTAAAGAGGTTGTCGTTCCCTCTGCAGGAAATGCTGCGGGGGCAATGTCTGCCTATGCTGCTCGCGTTGGCTTAAAGGCTCATGTATTCATGCCGGTTGATGTACCGCTCCCCTTCCAACAGGAGTGTCGAGCCCTTGGTGCAAATGTTACATTAATTGATGGGCTTATTACCGATTGTGGTCATGAAGCTAAAAAACTTGGTGATGAACACGGTTGGTTTGCTGTGTCTACTCTTAAAGAACCCTACCGTATTGAGGGAAAGAAAACAATGGGGTATGAAATTGCAGAACAGCGAAATTGGAAATTGCCCGATGTAATTATATATCCGACAGGTGGAGGAACTGGGCTCATTGGGATGTGGAAAGCCTTTGATGAATTAGAACAGCTTGGATGGATTGACTCGCACAGACCGCGCATGGTTTCCGTACAGGCAGAGGGCTGTGCGCCAATTCCTCGGGCCTTTGAAGCTGGTGATGAATTTGCCGAGCCTTGGCAAAATGCAGCCACAGTTGCAGCAGGACTTCGAGTTCCAGCGGCTGTTGGTGATTTTCTTATGCTTCGAGCACTTCGCGAAAGTAATGGTATTGGTGTGTCTGTGTCCGATGATCAATTAGTTAACGCCCAGATGCGTATGTCAAGTTTAGAGGGAACCTTTGCTTGCCCAGAGGGAGGGGCAACCCTTGCTGCGTTAGAAAATCTTTTGGCAACAGGTTGGATAAAGCCAGAGGAAGAGGTTGTGCTCTTTAACACCGGTACTGGACTAAAATACCCCGCTGTATTTGATTTGTTGAATGATTAAAATACCAAGATAGTAAAACGAGATGAAAGGAACGATGAATGATAAATCCTAATATTTCCTATGTGATCTTTGTTCTTCTATTGCTTTTAGGACTGGGTTGCTCTTCGGTGGAGAAAGCCGATCTTATTATTACAAATGGAACGATCCATACAATGGATAGCACAAACCCAACCGTCGAAGCTGTAGCTGTGTTGAAGGGAAAGATTTGTTTTGCAGGCCGTGCAAATAAAGTTGCTACCTATAAGGCTTCAACAACAAAGGTTCTCGATCTCAATGGAAAAACCATGACGCCCGGATTTATCGAAAGTCATGGCCATTTCATAAGTTTAGGCAAAAGCCAAATGCGACTCAATTGCAGTGATGTTGAAAACTACGAAGAACTTGTCGCGAAAGTGGCAGAGGCGGTTAAAAAGGCAAAGCCCGGTGATTGGATTCTTGGTCGTGGATGGCACCAAAGTAAGTGGGATCCACAACCTAAAAACATGATCCGTGGATTTCAAACCCACCATGCTTTAAGTAGAGTATCACCGGACAACCCAGTTTTCTTAACCCATGCCAGTGGCCATGCAGCTTTTGCCAATGCAAAGGCCATGGCAATCGCAAAAATAGATGCATCTACTACTGCCAAGGGTGATGGTGAAATTATTAAAGATGCACAGGGTCAACCCACCGGAGTACTGGTTGAAGAAGCTGAGAAATTAGTCGACAAGCATATTCCAAAGGAAACGCCTGAACTTGACCGACGGGCAGCTCAATATGCCATGAATGCCTGTTTACAAAACGGTATTACCACTTTTCATGATGCACTGTCGACGAAAGAGCATATAGCACTTTACAAGCAGTTAATTGAAGAGAAAAAGCTTTCTGTCCGTCTATGGCTTATGATTAATGGGGTCAATGAAGAACTTCTTAAAGAGTACTACTCTTTAGGCCCACAGGTTGGACTTGGTGACAACTTTTTAACGATTCGTGCTATCAAGCTCTATGGTGATGGAGCCTTAGGCTCCCGGGGAGCCTGGCTTTTAGAACCCTACACTGACCGTCCAGGTCATTATGGCCATGAAATCATTCTTATGGATTACGTCCATTCTGTTACAAAGAATGCCTTAAAACATGGATTCCAAGTTTGTGTCCACGCCATTGGTGATCGTGCCAATCGAGAGGTCCTTGACCAGTACGAAAGGGCGATCAAGGAGACACCCAATGCTCCGAAAGACCATAGACTTCGCATTGAGCATGCTCAACATCTAACTAAAGAGGATATACCCCGTTTTGGACAATTGGGTGTTATTGCCGCTATGCAAGGAATCCACATGGCCTCTGATCGCCCCTGGGCTATTGATCGTTTGGGAAAAAAACGAATTATCGAGGGTGCCTATGTCTGGCAAAAACTTTTTCAGTCAGGCGCAGTTGTCTGTAATGGAACTGATATACCTGTTGAACCATTGAATCCCCTGGCCTGCTTTTATGCATCGATTACCCGAAAAACTTTAAAGGGCGAACCTCCAGAGGGATACGAGCCAGACCAAAGGATGACTCGTGAACAAGCTCTACGATCATACACCCTGAATGGAGCCTTTGCTGGATTTGAGGAACATCTCAAGGGCTCCATTGAGGTTGGAAAGCTTGCGGACTTCACGATCTTTTCCCAAGATATCATGACCATCCCTGAACAGGAAATCTTAAATACCATTGTAACCCATACCATCATCGATGGAAACATTGTGTATCAACATGAGGGCTAACACTATATAGTATGATTGACAAAAAAAAATTAGCAGCACTTTTTGCACAGCAGGGATATACTGACTTTCGTTGGATTAAAGGTAGTGAAGTAACCATTGCCCATTGGGTACGATTCAAGTGTATATTTGGCTGTCCTTCCTACGGAAAAAGGGGCTCCTGTCCACCAGAAGTGCCAACTGTGGAAGAGTGTAAAAAGTTCTTTAAGGAATTCTCCAATGTGGCAATTTTTCGATTTAAACAAGCCTTGGGAAATCCAAAAGAGCGCTGTCAATGGAGCCAAGACATCAACAAAAAGCTTCTTGCCTTAGAACGAGCTGTATTTCTTGAAGGCTTTCATAAGGTCTTTTTGCTTTTTATGGATGAGTGTCGTCTCTGCATTGATTGCAGTAGCAAAAGAGCGATGTGCAATCAGCCAGCAGATTCTCGTCCTAGCCCAGAGGGTTTTGGTGTGGACCTTTTTACTACGGTGAAACAATGTGGTTATCCCATTTCTGTTCTTCAAGACTATAACCAAACTATGAACAGGTATGCCTTTCTATTAATTAGTTAGAAGGTGAAGTGATATGTTTTCTTTCTTTGTGTTATTATCAGCTCTTCTTTTTATTGTTAGTTTTATTGCATATATGTACTCCTTGATAAAATCATATTCAATAAAGCAGATTTTAATCAAAGGGGGAAAGGAGCATTTCAATTCCAAGCCTTCCTATAAAGAGATGCAACAAACAGATCCTCAACAAGCCAAACAGTATCGGCTGGCTCTCTTAATTTGGAAAATCTCTCTTTGTTCTTTTTTACTTACCTTAGTGCTGGCATTTTTTACCCAAACAAAGTAATGTTTTAACCACGAGTACACTCTTATAAATTATGATAATAATCATCTCCTTTGTTGCAGGACTTACTCTTTTAGCAGGTCTCTATTTAATAAAGAATAGAGAGAGATACACCCTTTCAGAATACAGAGAGATTGCTAAGACACACTCATTTATCCAATTGCAACAAGGAATTACCCACTATCAATTAATAGGGCCAGAGTCAGGTCAGGTTGTTTTGCTCATACATGGTGGAACGATCCCGCTCTTTGATTTTGACTTACAGATTTCAGCGCTTGCTAATGCAGGTTTTCGAGTACTGCGGTACGATCACTATAGTAGAGGTTATTCTGAATATATAAAAGCTGATTACACTCGAGACCTTTATGTTCACCAGCTCAAGGAGTTGCTTGACGTTTTAGAAATAACAAGCCCTGTTCATATTATTGGTCACTGTTTTGGTAGTGCAATTGGTGTGCGCTTTGCAGCACGATTTCCACAGCGTGTGCAAAAAATAGTTCTTTTAGCCCCTATGATTCACTCAATCCAAAGCCAAGTCGCTTTCACTTTAGCGAAATTGCCTATTTTATTAGATCACCTTTGTATTCGATTTATTATCGTCCCTTTGGCCATTAAAAGAGCTGCTGTACTATTTTCATCTGTAAAAGAGAAAAGGGAAGAATTCCTAAGCCAATTTAAAAGAATGACTGAAACTAAAGGGTTCGAACGATCACTGCTCTCCCTTCTTAAACAAGATACAATGCAAAACTATACCGAGGACTATAAAAAGATTGCAGACTCACATACGTGCATGATCATTTGGGGAAACAAAGATACCAATATTTCCCGTGAAATGATCGATGCTATTGAAAAAATTATGCCTCAAATACCCCTATATGAATTTGATTCAATAGGCCACTCCCCGAACTTGGAACAAGCTAATCGATTCAACCGTTTGGCCGTCGATTTCCTTACTGATAAAAAGGAATAACAGGATGAAAACAATTAGCCCCACCTGGTCAGAATTATATACTGACGCAAAAAATCTAGCCCAAAAGCTAAAAGCCGAGGGAAGCTGGGACCAAATAATCGCAATAACCCGTGGAGGATTGGTTCCTGCAGCGGTTATTGCTAAAGAGCTTGATATCCGCTTTATTGATACGGTGTGTGTTAAAAGCTACAATGACACAGAAAAGGAGAATATCCAAATTATTAAGCGGGTAGACAATACAGCCAATTCAATCCTCGTAATCGACGACTTGGTTGATACTGGTGAAACTGCCCGTGCTGTGCGAGACATGTTTCCCCATGCCTGGTATGCGGTCATCTATGCAAAACCTGCAGGACTACCGCTTGTCAACAGCTATGTAAAAAAGGTTAGCCAAGACACTTGGATTCTTTTTCCCTGGGAAAGAGATGCATAAATATGTAAATATTCAATTTTAAACTTCAGATTATAAAGATTTTTGGCAGTTATTGGAACTAAACTTTTAATTTTATCAGCACCATGTCATTGCAAATTGTGTCAAAATAATCAAGATAAATTGCGAAAAGCATAACAATCAATCACAATACAAAGCAAAAAAAGAGATTGTTTAAAAACTTGCAGCAGATATATATTACCTTTCAGATTGCAGAAGAATTGAATTTGTTTTTTATAATGAATCTGCATATTCCTTAGTGTACAATTAGAAAAACGATTCAACATTGGAGGAAGTGTTCTTTAACGAGGCAAACAAAAGTACCGCAGACAATTCAAAGCTGATCCTTGTTATCAACCCTGGATCAACGTCTACCAAACTTGCCCTCTTTAATAATTCCAAAAAAAAATTTAGTTGTTCCATCACCCATTCACCTGAACAAATTGCCTCCTCTCCAACCATCTGGGATCAATTTTCCTTTAGAAGCCAATCAATTTTAGAAACCCTAAAGGAGCACTCCTGTGACATAGAATCACTTTCCGCTATAGTTGGTCGAGGTGGATTGTTAAAACCACTTACCGGTGGAACCTATCTTGTTAACGAAACTATGATAGGTGATGCAAAAGAGGGATTGCGTGGTCAACACGCTTCCAACCTGGGCTGTGCTTTAGCTGATGCTATCGCAAAAAAGGCAAATCTCCCAGCTTATATTGTTGACCCTGTTTGCGTTGATGAATTTGAGCCATTGGCACGCTACTCAGGAACGCCCTCAATTGAGAGACGATCACTCTCTCACGCCCTAAACATTCATGCTGTGGGAAGAAAAGCTGCCCAGAGGTTATCAATTGATCTAGCAACATCACGCTTTATTGTAGTCCATTTGGGTGGTGGCATCTCGGTCTGCGCTTTAAAAAACGGAAAAATAATTGATGTAAATGATGCGTCCAGCTCTGGCCCCTTTGCCCCTGAACGAAGTGGCGATGTTCCGCTCCTCCCCTTCATTGATATCTGTTTTAGTGGAGATTATTCACAGGAAGAGATAAAAAAAATGGTCATGGGAAAGGGGGGTCTCTATGCCTATTTGGGTACAACCAATGCACTTGAGATTGAAGAGAGAATAAAACAGGGTGATAAAAAGGCCCAGGAGGTCTATTTAGCAATGGCCTATCAAGTGGCAAAAGAGATTGGGGCAATGGCCACAGTACTAAAGGGAAAAGTTATGGCTATTGCCATTAGTGGTGGACTGGCTCGCTCTTCCCTGTTAATCCAACACATCTCCGATCGGGTATCTCATATAGCCAGAGTTGTATTGTTTCCGGGAGAATTTGAATTAGAGGCAATGGCAGAGGGCGCTTTGCGAGTTTTAAACAAAGAAGAAAAGGCAAAAATATATCGGTAGTAGTATAAAAGCTTAATCAGGATGGCACGATGAAAGTACTATTGTCAGGCAATGAAGCTATTGCCAGAGGCTTTTATGAAGCGGGGGGAAAATTTGCAGCGGCCTATCCAGGAACGCCAAGCACAGAAATTCTGGAAAACATGGGCCAATATGAAGAGATCGAATCACAGTGGTCTCCCAATGAGAAGGTTGCCTTAGAGATTGTGGCTGGGGCGGGTCTTGGTGGAATTCGCTCTTTAGCTGCAATGAAACATGTTGGTCTCAATGTTGCTGCAGACCCGCTGTTTAGCCTCTCCTATCAAGGAGTTAATGCGGGGGTTGTGGTAATTTCTGCTGATGATCCGTCAATGCACTCATCTCAAAATGAACAGGACAATCGTTGGCTTGCTAAAGCCTCGAAAATTCCCATGCTTGAACCCTCTGACAGTTGCGAGGCAAAGGAGTTTGTTGGGCATGCGCTTTCGATTAGCGAGCAGTTCGACACACCGGTTCTTATCAGGATGACCACACGGATCAACCACTCCTACAGTATCGTTGAGCTAAAGGAGCGAAAAGAGGTTTCTCAGAAGCCCTATGAGCGAAAGGTTCAAAAAAATGTCCTAGTGCCGGTCAATGCAAAAAAGCGGCGAGTTGTTGTTGAACAGCGATTACAGGAAACAGAGGATTACAGCAACACAACCCCGCTGAACTTCATTGAATGGGGCGACAAGAATCTCGGTATCATAACCAGTGGTGTCTCCTATCAATATGCTCGAGAGGTATTCCCCAAAGCATCAATTCTCAAGCTTGGTTTTACCTTTCCTCTGCCCAAAAAGAAGATCAAAGAATTTGCCAACGCTGTACAATCACTCTATATAATCGAAGAGCTCGATCCCTTTTTAGAGGAACAAATTGCAGCCTTAGGCATATCCTGTGTTGGCAAAGAAAAAATTCCCCGAATTGGCGAGCTAAACCCTGAAATAATTGCTCAAGCCTTTGGCGTTGGTAAAAAGTCAAACACACCAACCTTACCAAAAGAGCTAACACTACCCCCACGTCCCCCGGTACTTTGCCCAGGATGTTCTCATCGAGGTATTTACTATGTTTTTAAAAAGCTCAAGCTTACGGTCCCTGGTGATATTGGGTGTTACTCTTTAGGAGCACTTCCTCCACTGGAAAGCATGGAGACCCTTCTTTGTATGGGTGCCGGGTTCAGCTATGCCTATGGTATGGAAAAGGCACTCAGTGCAACGCACAAGGGTAAAATAATCGGGGTTCTTGGTGACTCAACCTTTTTTCATTCCGGCATCCCTCCCCTTCTTGACATTGTCTATAATCAGGGAAAAACAAAACTCTGCGTTTTAGACAATAATATCACAGCCATGACAGGACACCAGGAGCACCCTGGCACAGGACATTCGATACATGGCAAGCCATCTCCTAAAATTGATATTGAAGGTCTGTGCAAAGCAATAGGTATCAACCGTGTCATAGTAGTTGATCCCTATAATATAGAAGAAACAACAGAGGCTATTAAAAAAGAGATGGCCCTTGACGAGCCTTCAGTAATTATAGCCCGTGGCCCCTGCATTATTCGAGAGCGAATAAAGTTCAATGCCCCCTATGTTGTTGATACCAAAGCATGCATCAAATGTGGCATGTGTCATAGGGTAGGATGTCCCGCAATAGAAAAGGATGAAGACGGAAAATCACACATTAATCCGCTGCTTTGTATCGGATGTGATGTGTGTAGACAAGTTTGTAAGCCAGGTGCAATCCAAAAACCTAACAAGAAGCAGTAACATTTGGAACTATTACCTATAGGGTTTGTGATATGAATACAATAAAGAATCGGGTAAAACAGGGAAAAACAGTTAATCTTTTTCTCAGTGGTGTTGGTGGCCAGGGAGTGATCATTGCAAGCAACATCATTACTGAAGTTGCCATGCATGCAGGTTTTGATGTAAAAAAAAGTGAAGTTCATGGTATGTCACAACGAGGTGGTAGTGTAACCAGCCAGGTGCGCTTTGGAAAAAAGGTCTTCTCTCCACTTATCAAAAAGGGATCTGTTGATGTCTTACTTGCCTTCGAGCAGCTGGAATCAATTCGATTTATTGAAAATCTGAAACCTGAGGGTGCTGTCATATTCAATGATCTGCAAATAATCCCTTTAACTGTTTATAGTATGAATATTAAATATCCCAATAATATCGAAGAACTCTGTAAAAAGATTACTCCCCATGTTTTTTCCGTGAACGCTACCAAGGCAGCAGAAGATTTGGGTAACATCAGAATAACCAATACTATCATGCTTGGTACGCTTTCTACATTTTTAGAGTTTGACAAAGAGCTTTGGGAGCAGGTTATATCTGAAAGGGTACCTTCAAAAACAATTGATTTAAATAAAGAGGCCTTTGCCATAGGTCGAAGTCTTGTAACCTAGCTTCAAACCACTTCCAATAATATATAGCCCAACAATCATCTATTAATTGTTCATTCAAACAAATTAACCTTACCACAAGGGTTGCAAAATTGCTACCTTGGCTCCAAAAGATTGCCTTTTTGCAACGAGGTGGGTGCGCAGACAAAACCATCTGAGTCCACAATAACCCTTTGTTATCAAATAGGTTAAGGCGTTGAGCGCGCTGATTGGCATGGCCCTTGCATTGACTTTCCGCAGATTCTCGATCACTCAACAAAGGGATATTGCTATGAAAACAAGAACCAACAAATCAATGAATAGATCAGGATTAATCCGCAAAGCTTTCATTGTTGCCTTCCTTTTAATTACCCCTTATTCAACGTATTCTCAAAATCAACGAATTGCCATTCTCAACTTTGAAAGAGAAAATACATCATTAAAAGACGCAGTACTCTTTGAACGCTCCCTTCTTAATGCCTTTATCAACGCCAACACCTATGATGTATTAGACCGTAATCACACAGAAACAATCTTGGCAGAACGAAGATTTTCTCCCAATGGCGAGGGCCAAGACTTGCAAGCAGTCAAAATGGGCAAACTTCTTAAAGTACAGGTGATTGCTGTTGGCTCCATTATTCAAAGAGAGGAGCACTTTTTTGTTGAGGTGAAGCTCATTGAGATTGCCACCGCCCGCATCCTAAAAAGTCTTACCGGTGATTGTACGCAAGCTGATCAGTTACCTGATCTAGCAAAAAGAATCGCCGAACGTCTTACCGGAGTTGCTGTCTCTGAGGAAACTGCCGAAGTATCAGTTCGAACACGTAATCCCTATTCGTCAATGACAACCGTCAGTAGCTCGGAAAAACAGACCAGAGACCGCTTTCAACGAGCTGGTATTGCCTCGTTTCATTATGAACGATTTTTAGAGTCAGATCTCTCCTTAGATGCATGGGTAACAAAGGAGCAAAGAAGCCCAATCATTGCAGGGATATTTGGCCCACTTACTTTTACCAGCGGTTATTTCTATACCCGCGATTATGGAAATGCTGCCCTGATAACGCTCATGAAAGCAGTTGGCGGGGTAGGCATGATGTCAGACCTTAACAAAGGAGGATCACCAACCACAAACTTCTACATCTTTTGCGGCGTTTTTTCTGCAGCCACAGTTACCGATGTTATCGGCTCGACCATAGCTGCACGGAATAGAAACAAACGCCTCACCAGGTTAACAACCTTACTTAAAGACTCAGACTATAGTTTTCATTTAAAGAATAAAACTTTTTCTACACAAATACATTTTACTTTTTAAGGAGATTATCATGATACGGAAAATTACTCTTTCAGTTTGTTTACTCTCATTGGTACTTGTCAACACAACTTTTGGTAAAGGGATTCAAGCAAAGTATAGTAAGAAACATGTCGGCATTGGTATTGGTTATGTGACCAGCCATATTCCTCTTGCCGATGCGGAGCTTAAAATCCTTCTCACCCAATTAAACTATGATTACAGTTTCATGGATCCCCATAAAAACTTTAGAACCAGTGTTGAAACGGGTATCATTGGGTTCTGGGGCATTCTTCCAATACCGCAGGTTGGTGCAAATTTATATATCGGGAGCGAGGACAAGGACATTCAGGCAAAGGTGGGTATCAATGGTTTCTACGATATCAGTGTTGGTGGTCATGCAGGTTTTATGATTAAAACTGGTGTGGTCATTAAAAACCGCTTTGATGTAAGCCTCTTTACCGTGCCTGCTGGAAGCGATGCAAACTCCTCCTATGCCGAGTTTTTAGGCATGGAATCAAAGGAAGAGGCAGAGGCAAACTATGAAAAAAACAAGGCCCATGTAATCATGCCCTAC
Organism: Chitinivibrionales bacterium; assembly: GCA_028278335.1. Lineage (GTDB taxonomy): Bacteria > Fibrobacterota > Chitinivibrionia > Chitinivibrionales > JANQEN01 > JANQEN01. The sequence continues at coordinate 22,342 of JANQEN010000147.1, forward strand.
TATGGACTTATGTTTACCGTTCGATTATAGGCCATTATATGAAGACCCTGCGAGCCTTAATAGGTTCGCAGGCCATTGTTTTTTGTTCCATTATTCAAACTATACTAAATATCTCAGTTGAGTGTGAGGACACCGGTCTAAGTTTTTGTTACTAATGGCATACGAAAAACGCAGGCATATCACCCAAAGATATGTCGAGTATTTTCGGAGTGCCAGTAGTGGCAAAGGAAACAGCGGTTTTTCATTTCATTCAGCTGGGTAAGGATAAAGTTGCCTTCGGCAACAGTATATTTTATCTGCCCGGTTCCGCAGGCAACTGAGATTTTTAGGATTATACAATTGAAACCAAATCTGCTGAAATAAAAAGAATTGGTTAGAGTTCATGCCATTCACATACCCCGCTATATCAGAATCTGTGGTTAGACAAAATTGACAATCAGAGGCATTATCATCAAAATAGCAGAGATAGGAAGTGCCTATCTGTAAAGCAACGGTAAACACAGATTCGACCCACTTACCCTTTGCTTCAGTATCATCATCAACATGATTACACCCAAATTCTCCAATGGCAACAGGCTTTTGTAATCCCATCTGTCGGTACTCATCACAAAAGGCAAAGGCCAGAGAAATAGCACTTTTCATGTGTGATTTAACAGAGGCATAGCTATAGATATCAAAACCAACAACATCTACATAATCATCACCGGGATAGGCACTAAAAGATCTGTTCCATGGCGCTTTAGGAAAAGATTCGGCATTGACACAATAAAACCAAACTACTTTTGTATTGCTCATATTAGTGACAAGTGCATGCACATATTGCCAAGCCTTTATATATCGCTCTATACCATCGCAGGTGTCATTCTGATTTAGATCAGCACCACCCCCTTGCTTTACAACAGAGTAAGGATACCAGTCACCGTTGTGTTCATGATTAAAGCGAAGCAGAACAGTATCCCCAAAGTCAGAGAATGCTTGAGCAAACTCTACCAACACTGTATCATAGACTCCTGCTAAAAGAGAATCTGTTGATATCATCGAATCTGGAAGTTGTGACCCACGCCAAATTTTTTGATCAAGGGTAATATAAGGGACACAATTATGGGAAGCAATCTCTTGGCAAGCCTTTAACAGCTCCTCACCAGTGGCTGAAAAATCAAAATAGCTTCCCATAATAACTGGATTATAGTCTGTTTTCTGAGCATAGTCTTTGGCAATCTGGGAAAAATTATGAGATGCATGAATCACCCCGGTCTTACAGAAGGTCGCTGTCGATGGAATGGTTAGATCATCTAAAGTAACCGGCAAGTCAAAGGATTCATAGGGAGAGTATGAACAGAATATTCCACCACCTGTAACTAAAAGCGCGATGCCCAAATACAGAAATAGCGAATTCCTTCGAATAATTCGATGGTACAGAGGGGCCAAAGGGAATTGCCTCCCCTTCTATCTGAGTGTTGAGAAAGAGTCTTAGTTCTCTTTCTTCTGCATTGCCGCTTTTAAAAGTTCCCCAAATTCGCTTGCCGGCTTTGACTTTTGAGAAGCCATATACTCTTTAGCTGCGGTCGCATCAAGCTCGGGTTCAATACCATAGGAGAGAGACATACGATGCGCTTCAACATCAATGTCATCAACGGTAACCTCGATCTCATCACCCTTCTTAATGGTGTTCTTCTTCTCTTTAGCAACACGGGCATGGGCCAAAAGGCCGGTTATATCTTCATCAAGATCAATGAAAAAGCCATATTTTGCTTCACTGGCAACAATACCCTTAACTGTTGAGCCCATTGGATACTTATCAAGGGCAAGCTTCCAAGGATTGCTCTCAAGGTCCTTAAGTGAGCAATTAATGCTTTGCTTCTGCTTGTCAATTGAAATAATTGTTACCGAAACAGCCTGTCCCTTGGCTACCACCTCGGAGGGGTGACGCACCTTCTTCGACCAGGATAATTCAGAGATATGAATTAAACCCTCAACACCAGGAAAGAGCTGTACAAAGGCGCCAAAGCTAGTTAGGTGAGTAATGGTTCCCTCAATAGTGTCGCCGATTTTAATGCGCTCTGTTACGCTACTCCAAGGATTGTCCTGCATGTCGCGAATTGACAATGAGATTTTTGAGTTACGAAGTGGCTCTTTGCGCTCAACACCCTTGATGATACATTGAACAGTTTGACCAACGGAAAAATTATTCTTCAGGTCATCGGTCCGATCCCAGGAAACTTCAGATACATGAACTAGCCCCTCAAAATCCCCAAGATTTACAAATAGGCCATACTTGGTAATCTTGCTGATAGTTCCATTGTAGACTGTTTTGTCTGAGGAACCCTTCTCTAATTCTTCCAATCGAACACTAAGATCTTTTTCAAGTAAGGGAAGTCGACTTAACACAATATTTCGTCCACGACTTTCAACACGGCTAATGACAAAGGAGAAAGATTTCATCAGATACTGATTCGGCTCATCAACATACTTTAAATCAATATGAGAAAAGGGACAAAATGCTTTGCGTCCTAATATGTTTACATTAAAGCCACCCTTATTAACACCGGTCACCTTACCCTCAACAGGAACCGCATTTTTCATAAAGTCAACCAGCTCTTGGGTTTTGGCTTTTCTTCCACTCAAGGATTTGGTAATCACAATACCCTCATCATCGGCGGAGGAAACAAAGGCGACTAGTGTATCACCCTCTTTGACTAAGAGCGACCCATCGCTATCGGTCACCTCTTCTACCTTCATGACCGCTTCCTCTTTTTGGCCAAGCTTTACATGCACAAATTCCTTGCCAATCGATACGACTGTGCCGGTCACTTTACTTCCCGGTTCAATATCCACGTTCTGCTTATCGCCCTCTTGCTCGACCATTTTCATGAGGGTCTCTTCGGGGCTTTTCTCAGCTGTCTTTTCATCGAAAAAGTTATCGTGGTTTTTATCCTGCATCTATTTCCTCCAGGAATGAAAATGATCTATCAACGTTCGGTTCCCGGTATGTTAGAACCGGTAATTAAAAATAAAAGCCATAAAATATATCTTATTTAATGATTTTAGACAAATGTCAGGATCATTTTTATCGACAGTCTCAATTAATCTTGAGCACCTATCAAACGTGCTTCATGGGCCAATGTAAAACAACCAGCCTCTTTAACCAACTAAAGTAGCTTGACCGTTTTACGCATCCCACTAAAAATTTGAAAAATGAAATAGAAAACTACAATGAACCGTATTGGGCGTTATATGCCTCTAACACCGTTGTTTCCAAAACCTTATAGGCATCGGGGATCACATACTTTTTAAGCAAGATCTGCTTTCTTTTAAAGTATTCAAAGGCGCCTTTGATATTATTCTCCTCTAAGAGAATATAAATATTTTCGATATCTTGATTTGCCTCTTGCGATGCTCTGTTTTTAGCTGCATCAAATTCGGCATAGGCGTCAATGTTAGAACTGGGTTGTACAGCAATTGGTGCACTACTTTGAGGAGTTGGTGTAGATTGGGGTTGACTCACCTTGTTGGTTGGTTGCGGCTCTACAGCAGGAGAAACACTCTCTCGCTCTTTTTGTCGCACCAAAGCATAGGCTTGCACAACCGAACGTTCTAATGTTGAAAAATCAACATTGTTAAGGCTTTTCTTTAAAAGGTCACGGTTCTGTTGAAAAAGGTTTCGGGCACCATCGGGATTCTCCTGCTCAATGAGCGAAAACACTTCAACAGCAACATTTTTAGCTCTGCTCTTTTCTGCTTCAAGAAGCTCGTTTTTCTGTGAAGAGGGTTTGTTTGCATCAACCACAACATCCCGTAGGCAGGCAAAAACATCGGGGGAGAGATATCTTTTTAAAGGTTTTTCATAGCTCTTAAACCGAGCCATAGCCTTTTTGGGTTTGTTTTTTTCTAAAAGTAGATAAATGCGTTGGGTATAAATACGAGCTTTGTCACGATTTTTTTGCGCAGCCTCTTCATTGCGACGGCGCTCTTCAAGCTCACGACGATACTGCTTTTCATACTCGATCCGAGCTAGCCGCTGCTCTTCTGCCTTAATAGCTGAAAGACTATCGGTCTTCTGTTTCATGCGGGCCTGCACACCGGAAAAATCGAGTCCAATGTTGGAGGTCTCATCACTCTCCATTTGCCGAAGCTCTTCACTGACCGAGCGATCCACAGCTGATGGCCCCTGTTTCATCCCCTGAATAATCATATTATCAACCATGAGGATCTTTTCATGAGAAACCCCATGTTTACGAAGTACCTTTTCAATGTAATCGAGGGCCTCGTCAATTCGTTGCTGTTCTAAAAGCGCAAGACTTTCATTAACTAGGGAGTCTTCCTTTATAAGCAACGTACTCATAAAATCACCGATTTTGTAGCGAAAGCCATTTCGCTTGGCAAGGGGTATGAGCTCACCAGCAGCATCAATCCTGCTTTGGAGCGACTCGATCATACGCTTTCCTTCGGCAATACGATCTTTTTTAATAACCGACTTAAGCTCATTAAAATAGGTGTTGATATTGGCAACAATATGGTCAGCCTCTTCCTTTGCTCTGATCCTTTTCTCAAAACTAGTGTATCGGCTATTTGAAATGCCCAGGTACTTCCGATTGTTGCGAATATATTCAAACTCCTGATTTGCCTTTTCATACTCCTCTAAAAGAAGTGATTTGTCTAAAATATAGGAGACCTCCCGGGTAATATTACGACTCCTATCCTCTATTAAATAGGCCAGCTCATTACCCTTTTTTGCACTCAAATCGAGCATACTCGCATGAATGGCAATGAGATTAACAAAGTTGGGCCTCCTCTTTCCCACCTCGCCATTAAATTTATCCACCAGCACGTTCATCGCCTTTTGCATCCGGTAACGTTTCTTTAAGGAAAGCTCCTCCTCCTCAAGAAAGATCTGATGCTCAAGCTCATTGACCCGCCAAAGAATATAATGGCTATTAGGGTCGTTAACCGCCTCCCGCTTCAGCCGTGACGCTACCCGCCGGGCATTTGCAATGGCGCTCTCCTGAGCCCCTTCGTTGTGCTTGTACTCAGCTGCAGCTACAAATTGAAAGTAGGCATTCTGAACCATGGTATCAATGTAGGTCTTACTCAGATAAATCTTCTCCTCGGTACCAAAGGAAGCAAAGAGTGTCGCGCTAAAAATAATGAGTAAAAAAACCTTACACTGTTTGATTGTCATGAAAAATTGATCGCCTATTTCGAGCTAATTTAAATTGCTATTACAAAAGGTCCAGTAAACTAAACGGAGCGGGCTCATCCAAAAGAAGGATTAACTCCGGCTCATCCTCCTGCCCCACCCAAGGAAGAGTAAAGGATGCCGCTAGCCAGGGCTTATCATTAATAATAATTTTATTTTCCTTAATTTCAGACATTTTTTGAATTGAATCAAATCCCCGAATTTCATTTCCCTGCTTGAGTATCAACAGGCATTCCTCAAAGGGACGAATTGTATTGAGAAATGAGTCATCAACAAGGATGCCACCAACGCAAAAGAGGTGAACACCTTCACAGGAAAAGGGAATCTTTATTTGAAGAGAAAGGACCTTATTACCTTTGCTATTCTCAACCATCCACACCGGTTTGTTTTCGGGCATATCCTTCTTTGTCAAGGCCTGACTTCCAGCTCCGGCAGGAAAATGGCCTGATGAGAGAATACGAAAATTTTCATCGGTAATCTCTAAAAAGGAGAGCCCCATAGCCTTGATGTATTGACCGGCAATCTCTGCAACCTCTGGTGCGGTATAGTCATTTTCAACGAGAAGCTTCATGATAAAATCACGATCCTCGCTGACCATGGCGGTAAAACCATTTAGTTGTCGAGCTATCCTATCAGAGCAATCGTCCAACTTTTTTTCAATAATGGCAGAATTTCCGTGAAGTGTCTTTAGAGCGGCAGCATGGTTAAGTGGTTGCATCGCTTTACTAAGGAGTGTTAGCATAATTAATGCAACGGCCAAGGCCACGACAACACCAGTTACAATATGGGAAACTATTCTCATGGGTCCCACCTGATAAAAGAGAATGTGGTATAATGCTAAAAATATTAGATATAGTAAAATATCATTTTATTGGGAATAAGGCAAAAAAGAGATAGGATAAAACTGTGTCAATTTAGTATCGTGGGCATACCTGACAGCACTCTTGCTGCCCCATTTTCACATCATCACGCCACTCCAAAAAGGGTGCTCCGTTCCAAAGATTCACAAAGCTATTGTCCTTTAGAGAGCCAAGTACAACTTCAGGAGCGCAGTTGCAAGGAGAGAGCACTCCATCAGCCGAGATCACAGCACTTCGCCAGGGAGCAAGGCAATTGGTATGCGTTACTGGTTGAGTGAGCACATCTTCAGACCTCTTTACTGTGTAATAGGCATGGTACTTTTCGATGTTGTCGCTATTATGCATATGGGGCCCCACTAAAAGCACCCTCTTGTGATAGGCATATTCTATCAACGATTCAATTGCAGATCGGTCGATTACAGGATGGAGGGCATTGTTCTGATTCTCTTTAAAGTTTAAGTTAGTGAGCCCTATCGCTGGTATACCATGGTCGCAAGCAATATCAACAACACCTACTGCACTTTTTATATTCTCCTTAGACAAGGCCAAAAAGAGAGATTTTTTTATTCCCATAGGAATGGTTGAAAGGTTCTTAAGGACAACGGTAAGATCTGCACCCCCACGAAGTTTAGTAAACAGAGCTGGATCTTTAGAGTCTATACTAAAGGTTATCTCCTCAAGGCCTGCCTGCTGCAATTTTTTGAGGGATGTCTCTGTTGCCAAGATTCCATTGGTAACCAGCCGGGTTTTAATCCCCCTTTGATGGGCAAGCGTAACAAATTGATGGATATCTTGATGCAAAAGGGGCTCACCTAATCCTACAAAAAAGAGCTCTTTTATGGTAGGCATGTGGCCAATGATAGATTGGAACAACTCAAGTGACATGAAAGAATGCTCTTTTAATTTTTTTTGAGTTGTTCGGGCACAAAAGGAACACTCACATTGACAGGCTGTGGTAATCTCTAAATCAAGTCGAGCTGGCATGGGTGCCACTTCATTTAAATGTGGCAATCTTCGATTTGAATCACCGAATCGCTTGAGCTGAAGCTGTCGCTTACCGGGATCACAACTTCTCACAGCACATTGAGAGTGTGCAATAGCCGATACAACCGTGGCAAGCCCCTGCTTTGTATCTATAACAGCATGGCCCACATCTGGAACAACTGTGGTTGATATCGAAAAACCTTTAAATTCCTGCGCAGAAACATGGGGATCCTTTTCTCCAATAATATGTATAATATCCATAGAACTATTATTTTTATTGCGCTTTGTGATCTTTTGAATAAAAAGACTACATTTCGCTGCAGCTGTGAGTGACAGGTCAAGCCCTTGAGGCAGCAACAGCTCCATATCCTCGATACCAATTGGCATTCCAAGAAGAATACAGCTTTCAACATCCCTTCTTTGGGCAACTGCTAATCCTACAACAGCACCAAGAGAGTGGCCAATAAGCAAACAATTATTTTCCCTCATTTGATTAAGCACAGTCTGAGCCCATGATTCAGGACCACCTGCGTCAATAGGAGGTAGAGAAACGGGTTGTGGAGCAATCTCCATCTCCTCTAGTATCGAAACAAGCGGGTCCCAAAAGGTTGGTGACTCACCCAGCCCATGAATGAGATAGGCCTGAGTGCGATAATTCATACAAGCTCCAATAAAGCATTAAAAAAGTGGGATTTTGGATTGCATGATTTAACTCTTTCCTGTATAGTAGCAACCTCTTTGTACGCTCCTGCACGCAAGCCTTTGATCATTTTTTGCAGGGAGGATTGAAATTGATTGCTATCAAAGGCATTCTCATATTGGTGACAATTTCCAATAAAGACTACACTGTTATCAAGCACTTCACCACACCCTACACGGTTTAAGGCAAAGCCATTGGTGGCCTGTTCCGGTTGCAAAGGTATCACCAAGGAGGGTGTTCCATAAAGAATATTGGAGTAGCAAGCTCCAGAACCACCGGTACACACAGTAATATCAGCAATGGTTGTAGTATGGCCGGGTGTTAAAAAGGGCCGACAAAACACCTGAGCCCCTGTCTTAATTGGCCCATGCATTCCTGAGCTGACCGCAATTCGAGCACCCACATGTAAGCAGACCTCCATAATATTTTCCAATAGGTGACTATTTTTCATGAGGGTTCCTACATTTATATATATGGTAATCTGCGAAGGGTCTTGTTCCCAAGGACAGAACTCGCCAATCTCCTCCCATCCATCCCATAAGAGAGGGCCCATAAAGGAGATTGAGCTGGGAAGATGCTCACAGTGAACCAAATCCTTTAACTCGTAAAGACAGGTTCTATCACCAACAAGCATCTCATTGGCCATATGAACTAACTTTTTCGTCTGTTTTTCCAAGGAGCGATTACAAGCATCGGCAGCATAGCGCCAAAAATAGGCAAGCACTTTTTGTTGTTCCTCTTTTTCCAAAGAGGGCATGTCGCCAAATCCAAGCACATCCTTAGAAAATGGCAGCATACAGGCGCCATTAATACAGAGTCGGGGAATGCTCCCACAGGTGAAATAGGAGACAAAATCAAAAATTCCGATGATAAGGTCTGGCTTAACCTTTTGGATAACTTTTTGTTGAGACTCAACACAGTCCCTTAGATGTTCCTGATTAGAAAACCAAGGTAAACAGGGAAAGGGTATTTCCGAGACCTCCCACAACTCTCTGATTTTGTGGCATCGTGGAAAGTACTTTGATGCCCAAAACCATCGCGTTGGTGAAAAGGCAATATGAGCTTCGTACCCGGAAGCATCAAGCCATTCACCAATAATCAGGGCGCGGGTGAAGTGTGATAAGGTGTTGGTATTGGGAAAGATAAGTACTTTTTTCTTACTCACTACTATCTCCCCAAAACCGATAGTAATTATTCCATTGAAGAGGGTATTTTTTAACCATATGCTCTAAAATATGAATATAATTTTGCAAAGCCTGGGCAATATCCTTTTCCCCTTCATTGCCCACTAAAAAATGGGGAAATGCAAAAGCTTGGTAAGAGAGTGAACCTGTGCGAACACCAAAGGCGCACACAATGGGGGTGTTTGTTTTGCTGGCCACAACATAGGGAAGATTGGGAAATAATACATCCCCCTTAAAAAATGTGCCCCTTATACCATTATTTAAGTCTCTATCTCCATGCATTATGATAATCTCATTTTGTGCAAGGGCTGATTTGATTGCGATAATCACTTCAAGTGGATCATCGGAGTTAATATAAGTGAAAGGGAGTGTGCTCTTTTTTTCCATATGCCTGTACATGTTTTGAATTTCTGGCCGTTCTCCATGATAGGCAACCACTGACACCGGTCGTTTGAACCGCTTAAAATGCCTACTTATGATATCCCAATTTCCCAGGTGAGCACTAAGAATTATTACCCCCCGATTGAGCTCTAAGGCCTTGAGTACATGGTGGGTATCCAAGAAAGTAACCTTAAAAATTTCAGCTCCACGTATTGAAAGATACCCCCTATCCAAAAGAATGTGGCTAAAAGTCAGGACTCGCTTGAAGGCAAGTACAAGGCGCCGAGGTTTAGAACTCTTTGGATAGAGATGCTTAAAGAACTGATCAGAGCCACTCCTTGAGCGAGGAATCAGAAAAAAATAGAAGAGACAAACCGGATATAAAAAGATGCCAGTCAGCCCTCTCCTTAAGTAACGAGCCATAAAGAGAAAAAGAAAGTGACCCAATCGAGTACCTAAGGTTTTACCTGACCATGCTAAAGATGATCTCTTTTTTATAAACTGTTTTCCCATGTTCCTGCGTTAATAAGATGTTAACATCGTGCAACTCAAGAAAATAGACATCCCCATCTTAATAAAAGGACCTTTCTTTAGAGGACCATCTTCCTTAACCACCTATAATTAAAATACATAATTGGCAGTTGGTTTGTGAGCACTCAGACAATTTTGCTGTGATGATTCCTCTTCCCAGTAGATACATTTATATTTAAGTGTTATATTTGAGATTTTATTTAACCAGCTAAGCATAAAATTCCAAATTTTGATTAAAAAATATATCTTAATAGTTTTTGGTCTCCTATGTGTAGGATTGGGAATCGTGGGTATAGTGGTACCCTTACTTCCGACAACCCCTTTCTTGCTGCTTGCAGCAGCCTGTTTTATCCGTAGCTCAGATAGGCTTTATTGCTGGTTAATAAATCATCGCATTTTCGGCCATCTCATTGCAAGCTACCGGAAGTATCGTGCAATCTCCCTAAGATCAAAAATCGTTGCGCTTGTTCTGTTGTGGGTAACGATTTGCTACTCTGCCTTTTGGATTGTCCCTGTTCTATGGTTAAGGATTGTTCTTTTATCATTAGCCCTATCTGTTTCCCTGTATCTTATCTCTTTAAAAACACTCACTCCAGAAATGAGAGCCAATCTAAAAGATCCATAGTAAGAAGCTGGTCTTTATTTATTATCTTATTTCATTTAATAACAACCTGTTACTATTTTATTTCTGTGCCAATATCCTTGTGGTACTTTAAATAAAAACAGTATAAAAGGACATACCCTAATCTGATTCTACTTTAAATGCAGTTGAGAACAATTAATGTAGCCATGCTCTGAAATTAAGTTGATTCAATAATTGACATTTTTACCAATGCCTGCTATAATTGTGGTATTACTTTTTTAAACCATTCATAATCTTGGATTGCTCACAGCCGGGAAAATGAAAATAGTATTCACTTTCATGGTATCACGAATATATTTTTACGGACTTTTTTCATAAGGAGTGTACACATGAATGTAAAAAAAGGATCAAAGAACGCGATTGAGAACCGTGAAGCTGCAACTGTGATGATTTGCCCCACATGCAATGGCGAGAGAAAAACCATGCTTGTAATTAAAGGTGGAAAGAAACAGTTGTTTTACGAGTGCAAATGCGGAATGACTACAAGGGCTGGCCAGCCAATGAACGTCTAATTAAAGCAACAAATCAAGCATTGCCTGTGGAGAAATAATCATTTATTTCTCCTTTTTTTATTTTATGGTGTTAAGTCATTATTATTTAAACAGATATCACAAAACATAAGCTTCATTAACATCTCACGATTATCATTAACAATATCAATTAGTTAGTTCAAATATTTTCATATTGAAAAATCACCATATTAAGCCGATTTTATTTACCCCAGCTCCTCTGTTTCACCGCAACAAACTACATAACTTTTTATTCAAAGGAAAGGGATTGTACATTGGATGAAGAGAAAAAATTTAGTGGCTCATGACTCTAGTTATTATATTATACTCTCAATTTTAAAACCTCTCGAACTTGAAAGGCCCTGCTCATGAAATTCTCCAAGCAAGATATTATAGAATATTACAAGCGTAACGAATTTGGCTATAGCTTATGGGGAAACAACTTCCACTATGGATATTGGGACGAGACAACCAAAACCAATCGTCAGGCTACAGAAAATTTTAATCGGGTTTTGGCAAAACAGGCTAATATCACTGACAAAGACCATGTGCTCGATGCAGGGTGTGGTATTGGTGGTGCCAGCATCTTTCTGGCAAAAAACTATGGTTGTAAGGTTACGGGCATCACGATTTGCGAAAGACAGGTAAAGCAAGCTTATGCTAAAGCGGAAAAAGAGGGTGTGGCTCATTTGGTTACCTTTAAAGAAATGGACTACTGTAACACGACCTTTGAGGATGAAACCTTTGATGTAGTGTGGGGATTAGAGAGCGTCTGCTATGCTGAAAGCAAAGAGAAATTTGTTAATGAGTCCCACAGAATCCTTAAAAAAGGTGGCCGTTTAATCGTTGGTGATGGATTTGCCAGCAGAAAAGAGTACACCGAAAAGGAGCGCAAGCAACTCTTTCGCTGGTTAGATGGCTGGATAGTAAACTCTCTGGGTACACCCATGGACTTCAAAGATTTCGCTAATGCCTTAAAAATGAGCAACATAAGCTATAGAAATGTAACACAAAATGTTATGCGAAGCTCTAATTTGATGTACTATGCTTCGCTCTTTTTCTTTGTCTTTCATATTATCGACAAATTCTTTCCACTAAAAGATTACCCCTCCGATGCCATGTACAATCAACATAAAGCATTAAAGCAAGGTTTGTGGGAGTACGGCATCTTTTACGCGGAAAAATAGAACCAGAAGTCAAAGAGTTATTTCTTAATTGTCCCATGGGTTGACACTATCAAGTGGTGTTGATTTTGTCCTCTAAGAATATACACACCAGTTGGGACGTTCATTAACCTGTTTCTCAATGTAGATGGGTCATTTGCTCTAAAAAGAGTTCTTCCAGACAGAGTATAAACAGAGAAAGGTTTAGTCATAACAAGCTTCTGCTTTTTTAGCAGTACCATGGGCATTTTTAAATTCGAGCTTTCAAAGACTGAACATTTTTTTGAGGTGTTTTTTATTCCATAGGTATCATTTACACACTGCAAACCCCACCAAGATAGATTGTTCCAATCTGTCGAAAGATCAAGCCAGGCGTTTTCCTGATTATTTCCGTTCCACGACCAAGGAAGGTAACCGTACTCCTGTTTATGACACTCGGCCATCACCTTCCTATGATCCACCTTGCACCCTAGATTGTTATTTCCATTATTATGATTGTACCCAAACTCGCCAAAAATAACCGGAAGGTTAAGCTGTCGTAAGGTCGCAAGATCCTGCTCAATTTTTTGAGTGTCATTCCATCGAACATACATATGGATATCAAAGAGAAGATTGTGCTGAGGATCGTAATTCAAAAGCTCCTGCCCATAGGAGATAATACACTCTGAGCCCTGTCCCCACTTATTAGCATCCACCACAATGGTGACCTCCAAACCGGCATCTCGGATTACCGTAATAGCCTCTTTGTAAGCCTCCCGCCAATTTCGATCATCAAGGCTATTGTTTCCCCACTCATTGGCGATGTTTAAGAGAATATACCGCTTATACTTGTTAATGACACTCTTTATATCACTTCTTGCCCAGTACTGGGCCATGCGTTTGAGCTCATTGGCACTATTGTTACCAGTTACATCATGCAGCTCCGGCATGGGGATCATTTCTAACTCAACACACCGTGCAATAATCTGATCTAGTCGAGATGCAGAGCCTTTTGTTTCCCAAACAATGCGGACTGTATTGAATTTATTCCAGGCAATTGCATTGAGTGCAGTAAAGGATTGACTATCCCACCAGATATGGGGATTGTTTACCCCACGAATAATAAATTGCTTGCCATTGGCATCTAAAAGCTTGTGTCCCTGGACATAAAATCCTGGCGCACCATAGAGCCATGTGCAAATTATCAGAACAATAAGAAAAAGTTTCTGCATGATTTAATCCCGCAAATGTAAAACACCCCTTAATAATAATACATCATTTTTTAAAGAATTTAAAGCATATCCTATTTGTAGTGCAAAAAACTTGACTATCAACATTAATTCTTGCATATCGTAGTTACAAGTAGTATTATTTATTATGCCAAAGTGGAATGAATTTTTACCTGCTGAAATCGAGTATGATTTCGAAAAGGATAAACTACATGTACATGGAGTTTCTATTGAAGAAGCAGCGCAATGCTTTTATAACGACTATGAAATCAGAAAGAATAAAAAATATAAGGATCGATTTAAACTGCATGGATTCTCAGATTCAGGAAGACCGCTGTGCATCATTTTTCAATTAGTGAAGAAGGATGTTGTTAGAATCATTACTGGGTGGGAGAGATAATATGGTAATAAAAAATGTGAAAACAAATCCAAAAAATGAAAAAATAGACCAAGAGGTTGAAAAAATGGCTAGTGATGAAAAAGCATGGAGCAAAAAGAGCACTGTACAGCCAAAAACAAAGCCAACCTCAATTAGACTAAGCTCTCGTACAATTGAGCGAGCAAAATTTTTTGCCAAAGTTCATCATGAGCGGGGCTACCAGAGTTGGATTAAAAAAATCGTTGAAGAGAGAATTAATACCGAGTACGAGATGTATAGAAGGCTAAAAAAAGAGATTGTCTAACTAATCAATCTCAACGTTCTATCATGACTATTTTAAAAACCGTAATTCTTTTTCTCATTCTCTCTACAACAATTCATTCACGAGAATATTTCTCATACCTCAAAGCAGACACCCTTACCACACCCCCACAATCAAAGGACACTATCCACCTACTTTATAGCGACCGGGTCGGCCAAAGGCTCAACAAACAATTTTATCATCGCGCAACAAAAAAGCCCTTTTGGCATGTCTACACCTTTATGGTGGAGGGTGATTCTGTTCTTATAAAGTTCCAATTGGACACAAACAACCATGCCATATTCACTGTGATGCGAGAGGTGGATGAAAGGCGAATTACCTTGGGTAATCTTTCGGGCACACTCCTTGCAGTACCAGGAACACCTTATCTCTATACCAGAGAACCTTCAAAAAATCTGCACAATACCTTTCGCAAATTTAGGATTACAAAGAAGTCTCTCCAAGAGACCCCTCAACCCTTCTTCTTTTCCAATCGATCAATCACTCTATCCAAAACCATTCCCATTTATTTTGACACTACCTACACCTCTCCTGTGGCAAAGCTCCCCCAAAAAACTGCGGCCACTATCCTCCTTGCTGTGCCAGGTAACAGGCATTTTCTTATAAAAACACCCTTTGGATTAACCGGCTGGGCATCTCGATCATTGCTTAAAGAGGGTGGCATTAGCATCGATTCCCCCTAAAAAGTTCTGCACAATAGTCCAATTTTTTTGTATAATTATTACATCGTATCCTAGTACACACTCTCATAAAACCTCTCTTAATCGATTTAATAATTATATTTAATAAGAATTTTAAATAAAGAATTACTCGACGCTAACACCTATGAAACATAATCTTCTCTTTCTGCATCTCCTCGTTGTGTGTCTTTTATCCACCTATGCCCAAATAGCTTCGGACAAGCTGCTCTTCTCCTTTCCCTTGATTAACGACCCAGCAAAAAAGAGCATTTTTAACATTGACAAGGCAGAGCGAATCCGCGATGCTCTCTCTGGTCCCATTGTTATGAAGAAAGACCACCTACTCTTTTACTCCCGTGATGGCTATGTACTTTTTGACCAACGGGGGACCGTAGTCGACTCCTTTTCCATATTCAAGGGCAACCAGGACTTAAAAAAAGGTAGCCCAGAAGAACTCCACCTGGCCTTTCCCGTTGACCCAAAGACTATTCTCTTTTACAAAAAGAAATCCTCCAATGGCAGCGCCATTACCATTTTCGAAAAGAACCTGCACAAGCGCACAGTCCGCCCCAGCACAGAAAGCTTCTACGACTACTACAATTACATTTATAAGAAGCAGGTGTATAATCTCGCCTTTAACACCCTCACCGATGACATGATCGAATCCTACATGGCTAAGAACCGCTTGGTGGGATACTCGGGCTTGCCCGAAGGACAGAAGTGGTGGTCGGTTGACAAATTCTATCTGCACTCATCCCCCTTGGTGTTTGAGGAACAGGGTCAGTGTAAATCGATATTCCCCGGCATGATCCACAAACAAAACAATGACAAACTCCAGACAATCGAGCCCCTTCAAATCTTTTCGCGCTATGACCGTCTCTTTTATACGGGAATCTCTACGCGTATCGGCAACAAGGATGAGGTCTACACCCAATCCTACTATGTTTTTGACCAGGCAGGTAACATCCTTTATCAGGACACCCTCTTTAAATTGGATAACATGAATGTCATCATTGGCGAGGATGAAACCACCTACTATACGGTAAAGAAGATCAAGCGCAATGTATTTAAGCCCGCCGTAAGCAACTCCGGTGATCTCTATTACGGCATTATTGACTACGAAAACAAAAAGATCGATGTACGCAAGCGTGCCTACACCATGTTTCTTCCCTCTCCAAGCAAAGCCAAGCTCGAAGAACTTATCAACGACGAAAAGTGCGTTGAGTATGTCCCTCTTCGGCTTGCCTGCAATGGAAAGGCTGCCTCTAAAAAGGTCTTGCCCAAAATTACTCTCTTAGACAAAAAGAGCAACAAGTATGTGCGGGCCCAGGCTGAGCATCTTAGCCATCAAGGTTTTGTCTGCTATATTCAACGAACACCGGACCGAGCAATCCAAAAAAAGCTCGACCGCAGTGGTGGCGGCATTCCTCGACGAATACGTTCGATCATCGACTCGCTCTCTAAAACCTCGACAGTAAAGAACCCCTACTCCTTAGAAATACAAGGCCCCAAAAGGGAGATCTCCTTTAAGTATCCCCCTGGCGAGGATATTATTTGTGCTCGCGTGATTGCAGTAACCAATGCAAAAGAGGTCATTCTCCGGGTGGATTGCGCCAAGTACGCCGAGGTCCTCCTCTTTTCTACCGGTGGTGAGTATGTGAACCGCTTTGTTTTTAACAAACAGGATTACGAAGAGCGCCAGGATATTGTGGTTGCCTCAGCATCAGGGACAATCATCGAGCTTGATTATGAGTCTGATCCAGAGATGTATAAGTATTTTAGTTGGAAACGGCGATAGTTTTTTTTAAAGAGCAAGAGCTTCCGGGGGGAATCCCCCCACACCAAGCCTCCTTCATGCCTTTTAACTGCTTGCAGCCACCATATCAGTTCCACCTAAACGGTGGATCTGCTAAGATGGGCAAGCAGATAACAAATGCACTCAGGGGATCTTGGTGGTT
This sequence comes from Chitinivibrionales bacterium, assembly GCA_028278335.1. Taxonomy (GTDB): domain Bacteria; phylum Fibrobacterota; class Chitinivibrionia; order Chitinivibrionales; family JANQEN01; genus JANQEN01. Next base: position 39,041 of record JANQEN010000147.1, read on the forward strand.
CCCCCTTTTTGATTTATACAATCTAAATAGGCCTATCTGTAGGGGCGCTGCTTGTCTGCGTCCTCTGGCATGTTTTGGGATGTAGGGGTTCAAATTTTTGAACCCCTACTGTTGAGGCTGTGTCACATTTATAAATAGTTGTCAATGCAAACGAAGATTTGAATTATCCCCGGAGGGGTATAACCTTGAATAGCCCCGGGTGACGAAGGAACCTGGGGTTTCAGGTAATAATGAATTTAACGTCCTCGAAGAGGGCGAACTTTCCTGTTATAGTGTCTCATTCTTTCAGGCTGAATACCTTTGTGGGAATCCAAGAACCTGGGCCGATATGCTTAAGCCCTTTGGGTTACCTTTAATATTCCTCTCCAATACAATGCCCAAAACGCAACCATTTATATATATTCTTTTAACCAGTGCGTCATCTTTGTTTTGATCTAACTCTTTCATTTGAAATTTAACAAAGGATAATAATATGCGAGCATTAATGCTATTTCTGTTTATTACTGCGGCACAAACAATGGCCACAGAGCCTGAATCAAATCCACATTCACGCCCAATGGGAATGATTATAGCAACAAGTGCCGTAGGAGCAACAGGCGCTACAGCTCTTATTGCAGGAATTATTTCTAGCAATCAGCCCTATGATGGCGGTGGGGCAGATATTGGTGGTGGTGTTGCAATTCTGGCAGGAGCAGGAATGTTAACAAGCTCTTTGGTAATGGGGGTAATAACCTACGTAAAGTACAAAAAGTGGAAAGGTTGGGAAGAGAAAAATAGAATTGCTTTTGGTATCAGCAATGACGGAATTGCCCCTTTGTACAAGGTAACCTTTAATTGGAATATTCCTTAGTTTTGTTATCTTATTTGTGAAATAATTTAGGAGAAGGGGGCTCAGGATAATATTAATTATGCGATTTTCAATTACTTTAAAAATCTGTTTTTATAAATGTGGAGTTTTCCCACAGGCTCGTTGTAGATAATATGCTTTATTGGTGGTAGTAGCAAGAACTGATTGATAAAGACGGGCAAAGAAAGTAAAAACAATGATAAAAATTTTTATAAAGACGATCATCATTTTCTCACTTTCAACTTTGAGTTGCTCAATACCACCTGCAAATACACACTTAAAGGATACGTTAGATAAAGAACCAAAAAGAACTACTATAGCATGCTCATTTTTCGACTTGAAAAAAGGAGCACACCATTGGAGTTTTGGCAAGTTGTCAGGTGGAACGGATTTATTTATCAAAAAAGAGAATAGAGACCTTGCTGATAGCGCTTTTGTTGAGGGGTTGAGGAGTCACTTTAATGTGATGTCATCAGATTCGCTAAAGGGTATATTGTATCCATTTATAAATAAAGAAACTGGTGAAACAGACCTAAAAGAATCTCTGAAACATCTAAGTAGTATAGATGTTTTGTTTTTACTTTTCCCACATACAATTTCAGAAGATTCAATTGGATTAACAGCAATACGAACAATCAGTGTAGAGAAACGCTACAAAAGAAAAGATATTGAAATGTTTGTCAATTTCAACCGGTGCAAACCATACAATCGGGATTGCCTCTATACTGAAGTTAGAGAAGCTGGGATAAAAATGGGTAAATTGCTCTACAGTCAGACAAACTTAGCTGCTCATGAAAACCAAAACTAAATATTGACGGCTTAATTGAAATATGATCTTTATTTAAGCAACCAGATGATTGAATCATCGCCAAATGCCTTTAGGTGTTTTATCTTTGGCATTTGTTCTGCTTTTGTATCAATTTTCTATTCAGTCTATTCATATTTGCTCGAAGCTAAAATAATCGGTGGATTTAAATATTACCCTCTTGGCTTTAAGTATGCGGGTAGGTCCGCGATTGTCACTCCAATATTTACAATTTTTTCAACATCAAATTTCTTTATCTATTTAATTGTATTAGCTGTAATATTCATCCTCCTAATGATCTATTATTTGATCAAATCATACCAAAAAAGCGAAAGCTCCTTTTTAGCTGCCTGTGGCATATTCTCAGCCTGCTTTGCCATAGCAAACATATGTAATTGTTTTGTCTATTATGTTAATGTGACATGGCTATACCTTATAAATAAGGTATAATCACTATTCCACACATTTAATTATTGGATATTGTAAGATCTCCGGGAGTCAAACTCAAAGTATAGATTCTTACTCAAAACTTTCTGAAAGACCAAATCAAATTTAGTTTCCTTACTCAGAACTTTCTGAGAACCCAAATCAAGTCTATAATTCTTGCTCAAATTTTTCTGAGAGAACAAATCAAGTCTAGATTTCTTACCCAAAACTTTCTGAGTGCCCATTTCAAATCTAGATTTTTACTCAAAATTTTCTGAGAAGCCATTTCAAATCTAGTTTCTTACCCAGAATTTTTCTGAGTAACCAAATCTAATCTAGTTTCCTCCTCAGAATTTTCTGAGTAGCCAAGTCAAGTCTATAATTGATCGTCAGAGTTTTCTGAGTAGCAATCCTAGATTAGTAATCGGTTCAAAACAGTTTTTAGGGAGTCTTTCTAACTACATAAAGCACCTCCATAAATTTCCATAAAGAGGATGCAAATAAGCAGCACCATTAGGGGAAAAGAAGAGTAGCGTTGAGAGTGCCTAAAGTGAGCTAACGTTTGATAATCTGAAGAGCATTATAAAGTTATGGCACAACCTCCACAGATCCAGGCCACATACCATTAATTTATTGACCTTCAGAGGTATAATCTTTTGGGTTAGCCAGGTGGAAGGTGGCCGAAGGCCAGTCCGAACAAAGTGAGGACCGACTGGAAGGTAGCCTGGAGCCACGGCGGCCTGAATGAAATGAGGGCAACCCCCATATGCTTTTTAAAAATCTTTCAATTAAATAATCAAGAAGGCACCCAAATAAAAATCATTCATATATTAAGAAATGGGGAACCCCCAAATGCTTTCAATTAAAGGGACAGATATAAAAATTGAGAAACAAATAATTGGTCCCCTTTGATATATTTTTTCTACAACAGTTGTACACTCTTTAACATTTGATTTCTAAGGAAAACAATTGAAAAAGACACTGGGATTCACCAGCATTTTCTGTATCTCCGCTGGAGCAATGATTAGCTCTGGACTATTTGTTCTCCCCGGTCTTGCTTTTTCAAAGGCGGGCCCATCGGTCTTTCTCTCCTATTTCCTGGCTGGCTGTGCTGCTCTTACAACAGTACTGAGCCTTTCGGAGCTTATAACCGCTATGCCTAAAGCTGGTGGAGATTACTACTATGTTTCCCGCTCCTTTGGTCAGCTCTTTGGCACGGTATCGGGGATACTCAGTTGGCTGGCACTCTCCTTAAAAAGCGCCTTTGCTGTTCTTGGTATAGCCGAGTTGGCCTTTCTCACCTTTGGAGGAAATTTACTGGTCTATGCAATACCCGGTGCAGTTCTTTTTACGCTCCTTAACCTCTTTGGCGTGAAAGAGGCGGTTAAATTTCAAATATTCCTGGTGATAGGATTACTGATAATCCTTGCAGCCTTTTTCGGGATCTCTTTCCAAAGTATAGCAGTGCAGAACTTTCAACCTTTTTTACCCAAGGGGCTCAATTCATTATTCTCTACAGCGGGTTTTGTTTTTGTCTCCTTTGGTGGAGTTTTAACAACCGCCAGTATTGCCGGGGAAATTCGAAATCCCGCTCGCAATATTCCCCTTGGCCTTATCGGCTCGACAATTACCGTCACCATGCTCTATACTTTCGTTGTATTTGCAGTTGTGGGACTGCTGCCTGCAAATAGTCTTTCTGAATCGCTTGCACCAATTGCCCTTGCTGGAAAAAATGCCGGTGGACCCATACTCTATTATGCCATCATGATAGCCTCCCTCTTTGCCTTTGTCACAACGGCTAACGGTGGCATTCTGACAGCGTCCCGTTACCCGATTGCCCTGGCCTCTGATGGCATGTTACCAGGATTGTTTTCAAAGACCTCAAAGAAGACTCACACTCCCTATGCTGCAATCATTGGGACAGGTACCTTGATCGCACTAGCTCTCACCCTTGAGCTTGACCTGTTGATCAAAGCAGCATCAACAGTAATCCTTCTGTCTAATGTGTTTGCCCATATGTCAGTGCTGATTATGCGGGAAAGCACTATCACCAACTACCGGCCAACCTTTAAGGCACCACTTTATCCTTGGTTGCAGATCGTAGGCATTATCATCTTTGTGCTCCTTATTGTTGATATGGGCATACAACCGATTTTGCTAAGCCTTGCCTTTACCAGTATCGGTGTTATTCTTTACTTCATTCGACGGGGCAATCTCGATGCAATTTCTCCAGCGCTGGTTCACCTTATTGAGCGTATTACTGATAAGAGGCTTGTTGTTGAGGGGTTGAGTCATGAGCTGGGGCGGGTTGTAGAAGATCGAGACAATATTATCAGGGATGAATTTGACCGGGCAATAGAAGGTGCCTGCTTTTTAGAGGTTTCTGATTCGCTGGGCCTTGAAGACTTTTGGCAACGTATATCCACCGAACTTCAAGGGTGTTTATCTAGGGATTTATCAGCAGAGCGTATCACAAAATTGCTACGCATTAGGGAAGCTGAGAGTTCTACGGCAATAACGCCCTTTGTTGCCATACCCCATGTTATTGTTGAGGGAAAAGAGGTTTTTAAAATTGCACTCATCAGGGCACCTCAGGGCATTCGGTTCAATGATGCACACAATTCCATCAAAGCGGTCTTTGTTCTTATTGGTTCTATGGATATGAGAAATCTTCACCTCCGTGCCTTGGCTGCAATTGCTCAAACCATTCAGCATTCAGATTTTGAAGAGGAATGGATGAATTCAAAGAATGGTGGAGAAATTAGGGACCTCTTTTTCTTGAGTAAAAGAAGAAGACAGTAGGGGTTCAAAATTTTGAACCCCTACATTCAAAACATTATAGAAGATGTGCATAAGAAATGCTCCTACATTTATAAACAGGTGATAGATCGCGTCGCTGCGCTCGCAATGACAAATGCGGTTAGAACTTCCATAATCTTTTAATCTTTTGGGTTAGCCAGGTGGAAGGTGGCCGAAGGCCAGTCCGAACGAAGTGAGGACCGACCGGAGGGTAGCCTGGAGCCACGGCGACCCCGCGTTAGCGGGGGAACCCGTGTGCCCGACATGGGTGTAATCTAGTTATCTGAAAGGAGGTAACCGGGAATAGTGACATAAACCGTAGAGAACCACAAGGCGTAAACCGTGAG
>JANQEN010000148.1 GCA_028278335.1 Chitinivibrionales bacterium
AACATCGTCCCACTGGTAGAAAAGCGGCTCCGCTTATTTCTACTTATCTTGATTACCAAGAGGGAAAAATGGTATCCGACCTAAGAGCGGCCTTAGAGCGATGTGGGCTCAAAGACGGTATGACCATCTCGACTCACCACCACTTTCGTAATGGTGACGTCATTGCTAATCAGATCTTTGACATTGCGGCAGAAATGGGGATCAAAGACCTTGTGTGGCTCCCCAGTGCTTCCTTTCCCTGCCATGAACCAGTAATCAAACATATGGAAAATGGGGTGGTTCATCACATTGAGGGAAGCCTCAATGGCCCATTGGGTAAATTTTGCACCAGTGGCAAGATGAGAGGTGCTGGCTACCTTCGGTCCCACGGAGGACGATACCGGGCTATCCGTGATGGAGATGTACAGGTTGACATAACGGTTATCGCAGCTCCCATAGCAGATACCTTTGGTAATGCCAATGGAAAATATGGGCCCTCAGCATGTGGAACGCTGGGGTACTCGGTTGCCGATAGCATGTATGCCGATAAAGTGATTGTCGTTACCGACAACCTGGTCCCTTTTCCCTGTAAACCACCTTGGCAGATTGAGGGGAATTATGTTGACTATGTGGTAAAGGTTGACAAAGTCGGTATACCAGAAAAGATTCTTTCAGGAACAACCAAGATTACCAAAAGTCCCAACCAATTACTTATTGCAGAAATGGCTGCCCAGTTTTTAGATGAAGCCGGTGTTATTCATGAGGGATTTAGTTTCCAGGCTGGCGCTGGTGGTATATCCCTGGCCTTTGTTGATTTTCTCCACAAAATTATGAAGAAAAAGGGAATCTGTTGCCAGGCTATAACTGGCGGCATTACCGGCCTGACCGTTGATATTCTTGAAGAGAACAATGCTGAGTTGCTCATTGATGCACAATCCTTTGATCTCTCGGCTGTGCAAAGTATTGCCCGCAATGAAAACCACTATCCAGTTAGTATTTTTCACCTTTACGATCCCCACTCCAAGGGTAACTTAATGAGTCACATTGACACTATTGCCTTGGGTGCAACAGAGGTGGATCTCAATTTTAATGCAAATATTGTTACCCACTCTGATGGGTATCTGCTTCATGGTATTGGAGGCTGGCAAAACTGCTGCTTTGCCAAAACAACCGTTTTAACATTACCCTCTTTTCGTAATCGGGTTCCAGTAATCCGTGATGAGGTTACAACTATCTGTGCTCCCGGAGATCTTATTGATGTCATTGTTACTGAGCGGGGTATTGCCATTAATCCTCAACGGGAAGATTTGATTGAAGCAACCAAAGACTCTTTGCTTCCAATAAGACGCTTGGAGGAGATCAAGGACGAGGTGGAGAAGATCTGTGGTGGCAAACCAACTCCTGCAAAAACCGAGGATGAGATTGTTGCTGTTGTGGAATGGGTGGATGGAACAATTTTGGACAGCATCTACAAAGTAGAATAGATACCTATCGTCCCAATAATTCTAGGGTAAAACAAACGTGCGCTGCCATACCGATACTAAGTGATTGCTCATCTGGCAGGAACCGAGCATTGTGTAAACCGGGTATTATCTTTTTTTTCGGTGGTCGTACACCAAGATGTGCAAAAAGCCCTGGAGCCTTTCTTTGATAATAGGAGAAATCTTCAGAAACCATGACCGGTTTTGTTGCACGGATAACCTTTCGAGTACCCAAGAGTTTTCCAAATGACTGAATCATAGTCTCAGAAAGACTTTCATCATTGTGTCCCGCAGGATAGACACGATTGATAGATACAGATACGTTTGCTCGGTGTGCTTGAGCTACTTGAGATGTAACGTCCTTAACACGGTGAATAAAGTGATCAAGCACTTCATCAGAAAAAGCTCGTATGGTTCCCTTAAAAACAGCTTTATCAGGAATAATATTTCGTACAGCTCCAGCGTGGATCGATCCAATAGAGAGCACAGCAGGTTCATAGGGGGGAATTTCTCTACTTACGATGGATTGTAGCTCTAAAATCATTGCAGCAGCGCAAACAATTGGATCAACGGTTTTCTCCGGTTCTGCCCCATGACCACCCTTTCCTTCCACTGCCACATCAAAAAAGAGGTTTCCCGAATAGTCGTCACCGGGCTTTATACCAATTTGACCTGTGCTGTATTGAGGAGAGACATGAAGGCCGAATACTGCATGGGCATTGCTGGGAAAGGCTCCAGCCTTGATCATTCGCTCTGCCCCTCCGGGCTCGGCCTCTTCGTGGGGTTGAAAGAGAAATACCACCGTGCCGGACCAATGCTTTTTTAGGGTGCTCAACACCTTTGCCGCACCTAGAAGTGAGGTCATATGGATGTCATGGCCACAGGCATGCATGATTCCTTTGTTTACCGATCGAAAGGAAATGTCATTCTCTTCCTGCAGAGGTAGTGCATCAGTATCAGCACGAAGAACAACTGTTTTTTCAGGACCATTTTTTAAGGTGCCAACCACACCGGTTTTGTTTAAATAGAGTTTGGCTTTTATATCAAGCGATTCAAGATATGCCTTGATTGCAGCAGCGGTTTGGTGTTCCTGTCCAGAAAGTTCCGGGTGTTTGTGAAACTCCCGTCGAATCTTTGCAGCCCAGGGAAACACGCGCTCCGACTCTTTGCGTATGATATTTGTTAATGATGGTGTCATAGGGTATAGGTTCTGCTAGTTAGACAAGAGACTTTTCACGCTTTTTAAAGAACTTGACCAAGGGCTCCACATAGCCCGTTTCTGTTGACATGGTAATAAGATCCATGCCAATGGAACGGAATAAATTCTCCAGGGCCTCAGCCCGTTTGTTTGATTCCGATAAAAATCTCTCTCTAAAGGCTTTACTTCCAGAATCAATGAGTAAGGCCTGACCTGTCTCAGGATCTCGCATTTCAATCAGTCCTACATCGGGAAGTTCTGCTTCACGGGGATCTTTAATGGCTACGGCAATCATATCATGCTTTTTTGATGCCACTCGAAAGGCTGATTCAATGTTCTCATTTGTTAAAAAATCGGATACAAAAAAGGCAACCGCCTTTTTACGTTGTACCTTACTAAAGTAGTTGATCGCTGCATTGATATTGGTGCCTCTTTTTTCTGGCTTAAAGTAGAGAAGCTCTCGAATAACGCGAAGCACATGATTCTTGCCTTTTTTGGGGGGAATAAACTTTTCCACTTCTGAGGTAAACATAATGAGTCCCACCTGATCATTATTACGAATCGCTGAAAAGGCTAAAAGTGCACAGAGCTCAACGGCCATTTCGGTTTTCATCTGCTTGACTGTTCCAAAGTCGCCACTGGCCGAAGCGTCAACAATGAGCATGACCGTAAGTTCACGCTCTTCAACATACTTTTTTATATAGGGCTCACCGGTCCGGGCGGTGACATTCCAATCGATGGTCCGAATATCATCACCTTCAATATAGGTCCGCACTTCGGAGAACTCCATGCCCTGACCCTTAAAAACACTCTGATAGTCACCGGACATAAGATCATTAATAATGCTCTTGGTCTTGATTTCTATGCGACGGACATTTTCCAGTACTTCCTTTGGTATCATGTATAATCCTATTTCAAATCGGAAATGAATCCCTTAAGCAGTTGAACCTGCCGACTACTCTGTTTTGCTTTACTAAATATAAAGAGCGTGACGAAAAAGGTGATCAAGATGATGAATCCTGCAATGTAAATCCAAAAAAGCCCCTCCTTTAACTGGTTCAGCGATTGGGCTTTTCTCTCCAGCTCTTCTATTTTATTTCGGTGTGCCTTTTTAATAGCTGTGACTGTTTCTTGGTTTCCTTTGCCTGTTACCTTGAGGGCATGTAGTTTTTGAAACCGACGATATCCTTTCTCCACTGTTTCACCTTTAATGCCAATAAATTGTAGTGTGGAGAGCATATCGTTGCGCATCCAGCGACGTTGTTTACGAGAGACCTCTAAAAAAGCCTCACCATTTGAATAGGAGTGGCCAAAGGGATATTGCTCAGCAAGTTGGGCATACTTTTTAGTAGCCATTGCATAATCATTATTACGTTGATGATAAAAGGCAATCTCAAAGAGTGCGTCATCAGCAACCTCGCTATCAGGATAATCCTTAAGAATACGCTCCATAATAGAGAGCATTTGATTTGGTTTATCCAACTGCCGCGAAGCTTTGCCAATCCACAACAGATATTCCGGTTTTAAATCTTTGTCCGCAGCGTACTTGAAGTTTTTAATAGCATTTTTATAGTCGCCATTTTTATAATACTCCCGTCCTGATTTAAGATAAAGATCGGGAGGATCTTTTTTTCGATTCACATGGATATCCTCAGGGCCCTTGGCTCGTGAGATATTCTGATTATCACTCTTTTTCCGTTTGATGACGGTAGAGGAGGACTTTTTCTTTTGGGGAGCCTTTTGTTGCGGTGCTTCGTTAGGATCAATAAAAATGATCCCCTTCTCCTCATCGTACACCAATATCTTCTCACCCTGGGGTGAGATAAAAAGCACCGTAAAGAGCAATACAAAAATTTTTAGTGCAACCGCAGGTATAGAAGCTTTAAATGGTACCATACATTTATTCCAGTTCCAAAAAAGATTGATAAGGCAAAAAGGGAATGAGGCCCTCTTCCATAGCACAATTTTAGTATACTACGGAACTTCTACATTATCAAATATCTTCTGGATCACATTCTCAGGGGTGATGCTTTCTGCCTCGGCTTCGTAAGTGACAATCACCCTATGGCGAAGAATGTCCATACCAATTGATTTGATATCCTCTGGGGTGACATAGCCACGGCCGCGGATAAAGGCGTGTGCCCGTGCTGCCTGGACTAAAAAGATCGTTGCCCGAGGAGAGGCGCCATATTCAATAAGACTTGCCAATTCATCAAGACCACTCTCCGATGGTTTTCTGCTGGCAAAGACAATATTGATGATGTATTCTTCCACCTTGGGATCAATATAGATCTCATTAACGATTGAGCGAGCTTGAAGAATTTTGTCCACATCAACAACCGTATTGACTTCGGGGACAATACCTTTACCCATACGCCGAAGGATTTCATGCTCATCTTCACGGGTGGGATAGTCGATTCTTAGCTTAAGCATAAAGCGGTCTACCTGTGCCTCGGGAAGAGGATAGGTTCCCTCTTGTTCAATAGGGTTTTGGGTGGCCATAACTAAAAAGGGCTTTTCCAAGGAGTAGGTGGTGTCACCAATAGTTACTTGACGCTCCTGCATGGATTCCAAAAGTGCGCTTTGTACTTTTGCCGGCGCACGGTTGATCTCATCAGCCAAAATGAGGTTAGAGAAGATCGGTCCCTTTTTTGGAACAAATTCACCGGTTTTTTGATTAAATACCAAGGTGCCAATCAAATCTGCGGGTAAGAGATCTGGGGTAAATTGAATACGTTTGAATCCTGTGTTAACAACCTTGGCAAGGGTCGAGATAGCCAAAGTTTTTGCAAGACCGGGTACACCCTCCAATAGAATGTGGCCATTAGAGAGTAGGCCAATAAGCAGTCGGTCTACCATCTTGTTTTGACCAACAATAACCTTGTTCATTTCAGACTTAAGAAGGGAGACAAAGCTGCTCTCCTCTTTGATTCGTTCATTCAATTCGTTGACATTTGTTGCATCCATGTAATTAAACCTCACAATGTATTAACAGTACTAATGATTTATATCTATATATAAAAATAAGGAATTACAAAAATAATAGATTTCCAATGCCCTAGGAGATGGATGACTCAAAGTTTTATTGATGGAGGCGGCATCCAGATTTGAACTGGAGAATAAAGGTTTTGCAGACCTCTGCCTTACCACTTGGCTATGCCGCCCCAAATGATTCTCTTATGAAATATACTACAATTTTTTCAAAATTATGTTCAAAAAAAACATGAGGTTTCCCTTATTAAAAAGGAAACCTTATGGAGCGAGAGACGAGATTTGAACTCGCGACAACCACCTTGGCAAGGTGGAGCTCTACCACTGAGCTACTCTCGCTTTGGCTTAAAAATAGTATCACCAAATAATAAAGTCAATATTCAAAAATTAGTGCACGTAAAAAGGTACTGTATCGGGAATCTTAAATCAATCGGGGTTCCAGTTTTGAACAGTGAAAAGGATGATAGCCACAAAGATCATCATTCCAACGGCAGATCCCACTTGATTACGAAAATTATACCGTTTACGTTGTACCTTTATTTTCCGCTGCTTTTCCTGCTCATTCTCTTGATTTAAAAGGTCAGAAACAGAAAGAGAGTCCTTTTGTCCGGTTACGGTTGTTGTGTCCTGTTGTGGATAGTCATACTGCATCTCCTGCGCATGCAGTGAGGCACAGACAAAAATGATAATCAGAAAAAACAGAATTTTCATATCTCTATCCTAAAAGCTGTGACAAGATAGCATTAATCTCTTTGGGATTACCCTTCCCCTTGGTTGCCCGCATGGACTGACCCATGAAAAAAGAGATAAGCTTTTTCTCACCATTTTTATACCGTTCAACCTCAGAAGGATTTTCATCTAAAATACTTTTAACCACAGCTTCCAGTTCAGAGGTGTCACTTATCTGGGTTAGACCCATCTCCTCAATAAGCTCAGTTGGGTCTCGGTTTTCCTCCTCAACTTTATTAATAACTTTTTTTGCAGCAGCTGGTGATATGGTCTCATTCTCAATATAGGAGAGGATTGTCCCTAATCTTTGCGGAGTGAGTGCCAGCTGATTAACCGTGACTTTTTTCTCTTTACTCACGCGAAGCACTTCGCTCATGACCCAGTTTGCTGTTAGTTTTGGGTCTTTACAAATCTTATAGACTTTTTCGAAATAATCAGCAACAGGTTTGCTGTCTGTAAGCACCTGGGCATGTTCACTGCTAAGTTCGTAATTACTCATAAACCGCTGTTTACGTTTGAGTGGCAGTTCCGGTAAAAACATCTCGATCTCATTGATCCATGACTCTTCAAAAGTTAAAGGTATAAGGTCAGGTTCTGGAAAGTATCGATAGTCATGGGCATCCTCTTTGCTGCGCATTGACTGGGTGATGTTTTTGTCTGCATCCCATAAAAGTGTCTCCTGAACAATTGATTGACCGGAGCCAACCACCTCTTTTTGCCTGCGGATTTCATACTCTAAGGCCTTTTCCACAGCACGGAAGGAGTTCATGTTTTTAACTTCGGTTTTTGTGCCGAGCTTGGTTTCACCCATGGGGCGAATCGATACATTGGCGTCACAGCGTAAGCTTCCCTCCTCCATGTTACAGTCGCTTACGCCAAGATACTCCAGAATCTGCTTAAGGGCGACAAGAAAATCATAGGCCTCAGAGGCAGAGCGAATATCCGGTTCTGTTACAATCTCTATAAGTGGGGTGCCACTTCTGTTGAGATCAAGTAAGGAGTCCACGTCCTGATCATGAATCAACTTTCCTGGGTCCTCTTCAATATGGATACGGGTTATGCCAACGGTTCGCTCCTCACCCTTATGTTCAATAGGAATAGAGCCACCAAGGCAGATAGGTTTATCATATTGGGATATTTGGTATCCCTTGGGAAGGTCTGGGTAGAAGTAATTTTTACGGGCGAAGATTGACTGTTTTTCTATGGAGCAATTGGTGGCCAAGCCAGCTCGAATCGCCATTTCAACGACTCGTTTGTTTAACACCGGTAACGAGCCGGGAAAACCAAGACAAACAGGACAGGTTACGGTGTTAGGGTCTGCACCAAAGGTTGATTGACAGCCACAAAATATCTTGGTGTCAGTCAGTAATTGGGTGTGTATTTCCAAACCAATGACTGATTCAAATTCCATGAATTCCTCCAAAATTCGCAATCACCTATCCAGGGTGATTACACGATACTTAATATTCCTTGGGTAAAGCTTCTCTTTTCCAAAGGCCAAAGCCTTTTCTTCGGAGCTAAAATCACCAAGCCGAACTTTATAAAATGTTTTACGCTTTATTTTCTCAACAGCAATTGTAACCAAGGAGAACTCCTTAGCCATCTTTTTTTGCAGAGCCTCGGCATTGTCCTTTGCTAAAAAGGCACCAATCTGTAAGGTGTACACTCCCTTTTTATCCGGCTTCTTTATTGGTTCTACGGGCTGTTTTTTTGGCTCCTCCACAGAGGCACTTGAGGGTTCTAAATCAAAACTAAACTCGCCTCGAGTGGTTATATCCGATGTCACTACAGCATCATCCTTTTTCATTGTTGCATTGAGCTTTTGCAGCTCCAAGGCAGAGGGGAATTTTTGTATAAGCTGGGTATAAAGGTCTGTGGCATACACACTATTGCCATAGTATTCAGCGGTAAGACAGGCTCCGGCCAAAGCTGGGGCAGCAAATGAGGAGTCTCCTCTATCCATTACCTTTATATAGTGATCAAGAGCAGATTCATACTGCTTATTCAAAAAAAGTGCATTACTATAATAGTAAGTCTCTTTGGGATTCTCAATAATACCTTTTTTATTTACCTTTGGCTTCCAAAGAGATTGCGCTAAAGAATAGTCACCGCTCATAAGGGCGAGGTGCGCCTTTTTGTTGGCTAATGTTACACTGTGGGCATATTTTTCAGCCCGAGAAATGTATTTCATAGCACTATCAAGTAAGGCTGCGCTGGTATAGTACTGTGCCAAACCGTAGCACGCCTTTGCCTTATATGCTTTATGAGCTTGTGCATTATGCAACACTTTTTTATAAAGCTCCTCTGCCTTACTGCCGTTTGCTGCAATCCGCGCATAGGCTACCTGTGCCTTTGGCAAAAAGGGGTTGTCTCGATAGGCTTTTTCTATGAGGGAACAGCCCTTGCTCAGTTGGCCCTTTTTTATTAATTCGCGGCCTGTATCCAAGTTATCAGCATAAAGGATTGTTGCAACTATAATAAGAAAAAGGAGGCTTTGTTTCATAGTTTAAAAATAATGGATCGAGTAAGCATCAGGAAGAAGAATTACAGGCAAATTGGTTGGAGCTTTTGGAGTTGCCCCTCACTATTTGTGATTATCTCAAAAAATTTTCATGGGCCTGTTATATTTTTGACTCTTACCATTAAACTAGGATTGCCCAGATGAAACAGTATTCAGCCTACCTCTTTGATGCCGATGGAACCCTTTTTGACACAACCGAGCTTATTTACCAATGTTTCTGCTACACCTGCAAGGAGTTTGGTAACCTTGATGTGACCCGCGAGCAGGTTTTTGCCAATATCGGTATACCCCTTCGCCCCCAATTGGAGCACTTTTTGGGGCCCCTTTCCCCTGAGAAAGAGGAGGTGGTTGTTAAGGCGCACATGGATTTTCAATTAGCCATATATAAAGAGCACCTTGCTATTTTTCCCGGTGTGCAAAAGACCTTAGAGATGTTAAAAAATCGTGGCGCCCAATGCGCTATTGTTACCTCGCGCAAGCAGTTCACTCTCACGCTATACTTAAAACAAACCGGTATCTATGACTACTTCGACGCTCTTATCACCCCGGAGCTTACCCAAAAGCATAAACCGGAACCCGAGCCCACCTTTGAAGCTTGCAAACAGGTACAGTGCTCCCCCCAGGAGTCTCTCTTTATTGGGGATGCGGTTTTTGACATTCAATCAGGCCAGAGCGCTGGCACAGACACAGCCTTTGTCACTTGGAGTCAAATTCCCGTTTCCAGCTTACCGATTAAGCCGACCTACATTATTGATTCGATGGAGGAGATTCTTTAGAACATGTAATTGTTTTTTATTACATGTTCTATTTAAAGTGTTCTTAAAAAATACTAAAATTATTGAATTTTTTGGTTGGGGCTGCCGCCCCTCGCTCCAAACCTGTACCTCCCTATTCGTATTGCTGTAAAGAAAAATGGGTATTCACTAAACGCTCATCCCCATTTCTCTAACAGCAATTTCTCATACTGCGGTACATCTTTTACGCTACCCCACTGGATCGACTCTCCATGTGATTTTAGGTAAGAAAGGCAACATTTATGATAATTAATTGAGGCAATGATTGTTGGCAAATGATTGTTGGTTCGGAATACCCATCAAGTATCTTACCGACATATTATGAGAGATTTTTATAAATAAAGACAATATTCTTGAGTTCACTGTCGTAATAGGAGTAGTAATAGCTGTACCAGAAGGGAGTGGTAACTATGTTTTGTGAGATTTGTAATTTTGTTATATTTGGTTGGTTACCTCTCCCATTTTATGTAAGAATCCATCTTAATTATAAAAACGTTGACACCCTTTGTTTTAAACATCGGCGCTGTTTGTATAAAACACCGACGGAGTTTGCATAGAACACCGACGCTGTTTCGGATAAACATCGGCGCAGTTTCAAATAATCACCGTCGCTGTTTGAGATGTAATCAAGGCTTAAAGCAATCCTTTGAGGTAATTAAAACAAATTTTTGACTGGCATAGAGGATTTCCTTGTCGACGATAAAGTGGAGTAAATCTGACGATGTGGAGATTGATGTAGCCGCTCCTTTATACACAATAAGCTTGGAAACGGTTTGGATTCAGCCTTTACAATTTTATTTGTACCGCCATTAAAGAATTCCGGTGACTGAGGGCCTCGAAGTCACCGATTCTATTCACTAAATTGAAGGCTCATTTTTTATATAAGGGGGCTCATCTTCATATAATAGGGTCTGATTTTTGTTTAAATGGGGCTTAATGTTTGTTTTGGGGCGAATATTGTTTGGAATTAATATGATTTACAGAGTGCTATTCATCCCTGGAGATCGTTGATATTATACCATTGTCATTTTTAATTTCTTTTAATAATTCATTATAATCATTTGTCATATTAGGTCCGATAATAATGTTATTTACACTGAAAAGCCCATCTATTATTATTTTGTTATTAAAGGGGAGTAAGACTGTACCAACATATATTGGCAACTGTGGAAATATTTCTCTTAATTCATTTGTTAATCCATAAACATTATAGGCTCGGCGATCTTTTCCTTCTTTATAGAAAATACTGCCACTTTTATAATGCTTCAAAATTATAAAATTGCACTTCTTATATTTTTTCCACGATTTAATTATGGCTAGATCAAATTCTGACAATTTAAATAAATTTTCTTCAATAAAATCTTCAAATATTTCAGGTTGTTCATACACACCTTCTCGTATCTCCACTTTTTTATTATTATTTAACTTGAAATACTTGGGCAAATTATTGACTGTAGGAAAAATGCCTAACCATTGATTTCCATATACCATTAACATCGGATATAGTTTAAAAAACAATTTGTTTTCATTTTCATCTAATATCATCTATGTCTATACTTTCATCTTTTATTCAAAAGGAGATGAATAATATTAATCTAAAATCTCCTCCAAACGAAAAAACCAAAAATGAAGTCCTGAATACAGAGAAAATACATAAAAGGTTGCGTTTTGGGCATTCTATTAGAAAGGAAAATTGGTGTTAGCCCATAGGGCTTACACATACCAGCCTGGGCCAGCGGCCCAGGTAGGAAAACCAAACCAAAACATTCAGCCTGAAGGGCTGATACAATATAGGAAAAGTAATGTTCGCCCTCTTCGAGGACGTTGGGTTTGCTATTATCTCAATCCCCGGGTTCCTTCGTCACCCAGGGCTATTCAAGGTTATACCCCTTCGGGGAAAAGAAGTTTGGAGTGTAAAGTGCCTAAAGTGAGCTAACGTTTGAAAATCTGAGGAGCATTTAAAAGCTATGAAGCGATGGATCGCGTCGCTGCGCTCGCGATGACAGAAAAAGCTAAAGACATTGAAGATCGCCAGTTCGCGCACTGGCAGGCGCCTTACCTTTTTTCTACAGCAAAAAAAGGTAAGCACTCGGAAGCCAGGGATGGCTGGAGAGCACTGTGCTGAAGGTACAGCCTGTAAGGTGTTTGCCAGGATGGCAAACATGACAAGATGCCACCCCGCAATCGCACTTTATCGCATAGATATTTGGTCGCTCGATAACTCGCCCTTTGGGCTCGAACAGATCTTCGCGTCTCCCCAAATATCTATGCGGTGCGATTGAAGGGGTAAAAAGATCTTTCATTGGCTGTGAAACTATTATAAGTGCGGGTGCAGACAAGCAGCGCCCCAACATTTGAAACGAAGCGATAGATTGCGTCGCTATGCTCGCAATGACAATCGCGGTTCATTTAATCACCAACTATCTTTTAATCTTTTGGGTTAGCCAGGTGGAAGGTGGCCGCAGGCCAGTCCGAACGAAGTGAGGACCGACCAGAGGAGAGCCTGGAACCACGGCGACCCTGCAGAGCAGGGTAAGGCGTGTGCCCGACATGGGTGTAATCTAGTTATCTGAAAGGAGGTAACCGGGAATAGT
Source organism: Chitinivibrionales bacterium (assembly GCA_028278335.1). Lineage (GTDB taxonomy): Bacteria > Fibrobacterota > Chitinivibrionia > Chitinivibrionales > JANQEN01 > JANQEN01. The sequence continues at coordinate 12,288 of JANQEN010000148.1, forward strand.
GACATAAACCGTAGAGAACCACAAGGCGTAAACCGTGAG
>JANQEN010000296.1 GCA_028278335.1 Chitinivibrionales bacterium
AACATTATAGTTCTAGCAACTGTGTTGAGTATTCCTTTGGATTTGCTCGTATCTGGAAATTACTTTTATTGCAAAAAATGAGTTTTTAAGGATCGACTAATTATTGAGAAGAGGTATAGATTGCCACGTCGCTTTGCTCCTCGCAATGACAATTTTATGCTAAGCTCGCAAAGGGGGGATTCTCCCCCCAAAAAAAGGCATTTTGTTTTTTATATCTCTAAGTGATTCATCTTCCCATCAAAGGCACTTTCAAGCATTGTCTCTACCAAAAGGTTCCATCCAATAAAGCCACGAGACTGTCCATTTTCTGCATGATCCTTACTGGGCGCCAAGGGTTCACCAGTATCTGCATGATAGTTCTCGTGCATGGAACCAAAGCTGTTGATGTCATTGAGGCAGAGTTCTCCCAAACGGACAGCAAGATCCTGCTGCTCATCGATAAAACCATAATTAAACAGAGCAATTGAGTAGAGATAGTTGGCTATGGGCCAGATCGGTCCACGCCAATTGGAATAGGGGAGTATGATGTTTTTATTGTTATACTTTTGGTCCTGCTTTGAGAGCGAGCGAAGACCGAATTTTGAAAGCATGTGTTCATGATTCCATAAATATTTGTTAATCATTGCCCGGCCCATATCCTGGGGAGCCAACTCTTCAATGAGGGGAATAAAGTTGGAGTAGCTAATGCAGCGAATCGGCTCAAAGGTCTCTTTATTAATATTAAAGAAGCTATGCTCCTTTGGAAAGAGTAGGTGTGTTGTGATTGCTGAGTGGAGCTGATTGCTCTGTTCCTCGTATAAGGTCTGCTTCTCTTGTTTGTGTAAGGCTTTACTGATCTTTGCCATACACTTATACTCCCGTAATTGGAAGGTATTAATATCACAGGCCAAGATGGATCGTGCTTCATTAGGATCATTGGAAAGGGCTGGATTGTTATCTGCACCGGATTGATAGGCGGTCTCCCAGAAAAAGAGGCCACTCTGCACATCTAAGAGATGATTCTCTCTATAGGAGATGATGCGTTCAAGATCACTATAGATAGGCTCAATCCAGGAGAAATCCCCTAAATAACGAGCAGCAAAATAACATCCCTGAGCTAAAAAGGGCTTCATAGGAAAGTGCCCAATATCTTTGCGATCACCCTTAGGGGTGATGCAACCTGATGTGTAGCCCTCAGGTGTTGTGGCATTCACAAAATTGAGCGCCCACCATTTTAAATAGCGTGCTAAGGCAGGTGAGCGAGTTGCCAGATAGATCCCAATAAAGAATCCATCCCAGTCCCAGAGTTGTTTGTAGTAACCTCCGGGAATTAAATAGTCATAGCTTAATTTTCCTTCTGCAGGTTGAATAACCTGTGCTTTCAATACATCAAATTTGGTGGATATCTCCTCCATTAGGTTTTTCATAGGTGCTAACTTTCTGTTGTAGCAAAAGTCACCCCCCCCTATGATTCGTTTTTCTTTCGCGTTAAAAAGTCCATCCATACTGCAAGCAGTAGAATGAGTCCTTTTATAATATATTGATAGGTAATTTCCATGTTCATCAAGCTCATGCCATTGTTTAAGCTCTCCATAACTAAGGCGCCAATAATTGCCCCAGGAATGGTACCCACACCACCAGAGAGACTGGTACCACCGATCACTGCAGCAGCAATGGCATCCAACTCAAAGAGATTGCCTGCTGAGGTGTCAGCAGCTCCTTGTCGTGCTAAAAATATAATACCAGCCACTGCTGTAATCACACCCATGAGCACAAAGACCAAGAGCGTCTTTAATTCTATGTTGATGCCCGATAGTTTTGCAGCGTCTCGGTTGCCGCCAATGGCATAGAGATGACGCCCAAAAACAGTATTCTCCGCAACAAAGGTAATGATGACGGTTAAGCTGAGTACAATTAGCACCGCAATAGGAATGCCGCGGTGGGTGATCATGATGAAACCGGTAAGACCAATGACAACCGATAAAAGCAACACCTTAAGGATTTGCATCTCCATGGGAAGTACTGTAAATCCATACTTGAGTCGGGTCTTTCTCTTTTTAAAGTCAACCAGGACAAGCAGAAAGATTGCTACAATAATAAAGAGGAAGCTTGTGTCATTAAAGTGGGGGATTTTAAAGATCGAGGGTAAATAGGATTGGGACAGCGATTTGAATGAATCCTGCATGGGACCAATGGTTTTTCCACCAGTTACCCCAATGGTTGCCCCTCGAAAGGCAAGCATACCTGCCAAAGTGACAATAAAGGCGGGTATCCTTTGATAGGAGACCCAGAATCCTTCCCAGGCACCAATAAGCGCCCCCAAGATCAAGGTTATACCAATGGTAAGTGGTGTACTAAATCCCCAGGAGACCTGCATGATTGCAGCCATAGCACCAAGGAATCCTGCAACAGAGCCAACACCAAGATTAATGTGACCGGTAACGATTATTAAGGTCATGCCAATGGCTAAGGTTGCAATGGTTGCTGTTTGCAAAAAGAGGTTGGAGAGGTTTCGGGGTTTAAGAAATATACCCTCAGTGGTAAAACTAAAGATGATCCAAATTGACAACAGCGCAGCGAGCATGGTGTACTGCTTTAAGTTTTTCCGTATTGAATCGAGGATTATGGCTCGCAGTAAGTGTAATCTGCCTGATTGCTCAACTGTTTGCACTGTTTCTGCTCCTTATTCTTTAGGTAACCTCTAAAAATTCATTTCCTTTTACGGCTGGCTTTAAAACGCTTTAGGTTTCGTTACATTCAATCGCCGAATCGCACCGGATTCGACTCTTTCATGTGCCTATCCTAAAGGTTTTTCGCTCAGCCTCAAGACAAAACTGAATTATTAGAGGTCACCTATATATAATTACTTTACAGGTTAACTTCCGGTGGCCAGGTGCATGATTTTTTCCTGAGTTGCATCGGTTGTAGCAAGCTCACCGGAAATCCTGCCTTCATGCATAACTACCACACGATCGCACATACCTAAAATCTCTGGTAGTTCAGAAGATACCAGTACCACACAGACACCCTTTTCAACCAGACTATTAATGATGGTATAGATCTCGGATTTAGCCCCAATATCAATACCCCGGGTAGGCTCATCCAGAATGAGCACCTTTGGTTCAGTCATGAGCCATTTGCTTAAGACCACCTTTTGCTGGTTACCACCACTGAGGTTTCCCGCAAGCTGCTCTATGGATGGTGTTTTAATGGCTAGCTCAGAAACATAGTGTCGTGATGCCTTGACCTCTTCGTTTTGATTTATAATTACATTATTATAGGCGATCTTTTCGAGGCTTGCTAAAGTGATATTCTTTTCTACATCCATACCTAATATCAATCCAAACCGCTTACGGTCTTCTGTTACCAAACTGATACCTGCTTTAATAGCATCATGGGGATTTTTTATCGACAACCTCTTTCCCTGTAAGCGAATCTCCCCGGATATTCGTTTACCCCATACACCAAAGAGGCTGAGGAGTAGTTCAGAACGACCAGCACCAACAAGACCGGCAATACCCAACACCTCTCCCTTTCGTATCTCTAAAGAAATGTCTCGTAAGGCAATATCACCGGATTCTTCGTCAAAGACGCTCCAGTGGTCAATATGCATTACAACCTCACCGGGAGTGCGATGCCCCTTGGGAAAGAGTTGGTTGAGTTCTCGACCTACCATATGGGCAATGAGCTGCTTTTGGGTCAATTCTTTTGTTTCCCTTGTGCAGATTGTTTTGCCATCCCTAAGAACTGTAATACGATCGGCTAAGGCAAAGACTTCGTTGAGACGATGGGAGATATAGATACAACTGACACCGCGCTCTTTAAGCTTACGTATAATAGCCATGAGAAGTTCGGTCTCCTCAATGGTCAAGGCAGCGGTTGGTTCGTCAAGGATTAGAATTTTCGCTTTTTTGGAAAGGGCTTTAGCAATCTCTACAAGCTGTTGATGACCTACACCCAAATTGATAATCCGTGTAAGTGGATCGAGGTCTAGGCCAACTTCTTCCAATATCTTTTTGGTTGCCTTAAGTGCCCTGTCCCAATGGATGATACCACTGGTGGCTATTTCTGAGCCTAAAAAGATGTTCTCGCAAATGGTCATCTGCTTTACCAGGGCAAGTTCCTGGTAGATAATAGCTACACCAGCCTGCTCACTCTCCTTGATTGAGTGAAATTGTTGGTGCCTATTGTCAATTTCGATATCACCGTGATAGGTACCTGTTGGGTACACTCCACTGAGTACCTTCATAAGAGTTGATTTACCAGCACCGTTCTCACCAACCAGCGCATGTATCTCACCCGTGCGCACTTCTAAGGAGACACTATCCAGGGCTTTGACACCGGGGAACTCCTTGGTTATCGACCGCATTGCTAGGATAGTGTTTTGGCTCATACAGGCTTTCTTGGATTAAGCTGGATTAGTCAGGCTGCGCTATTTACGGTACACTTCCTCTTTCTTAAGATAGCCACTTTCAATAAGCACCTCGTCAATATTTTCTTTAGTCACTTCAACCGGTGTTAACAATTGGGACTTAACATCAAACTTGCCATTGTTTACGGTCTTTCCCTTAGTGTCAGGGAATTCACCCTTTGCCATAAGAATAGCTGCATCAACAGCAGCCTTTCCCAGTTTCCGGGTATCCTTAAACACCGTCATGGATTGGGTTCCCTTGACAATGCGGATCGCTGCATCAACTTGAGCATCTTGACCGGTAATGGGCACTTTACCAGCCAACCCTTGTGTAGCAAGGGCCTCAATAGCGCCACCGGCTGTACCATCATTGGGTGCCAGCACCGCGTCAATTTTGTTGTTGGCTTTGGTAAGCGCCTGTTCCATGAGCCGCAGAGAGTTTTTCGGTTCCCAATTGTCTACGGCTTGTTCTAATACGACTTTAATCGCCCCATTATCAATCAAGGGCTGGATAAGTTCCATGGCGCCCTGTTTAAAGAGTTTGGCATTGTTATCAGTGGGTGCACCAGAGAGAATAACATAATCTCCTTGGGGTACTGTTTTGGTGATATATTGCCCTTGGATACGACCAACCTCGACATTATCAAAGGAGAGATAGAGATCAACATCACACTCTAAAATAAGACGGTCATAGGATATCACCTTTACACCCTCTCTATGGGCTTGGTCAACCAAGGTTGCCGCGGCTTTTGAATCATGGGGAGCAATGACCAGAACATCAATACCCTGAGTTAAAAGGTTCTCAACTTGATTAGCCTGCATGCGGGCGTCTTCATCGGAGATTTGTACGAGAACCTTCACACCCTTCTCTGCAGCATAGGCCTCCATGGTCTCCTTATCGCGAACCCATCGCTCCTGTCGTTGCGTTGGCAGGGAAAGACCAATCACCAGAGTGTCACTTTTTTTTGAGCTGGTACAGGACATTAATAATAACAAGATAGATACAATTGTAAAAAGGCGAATAGCATACGAAGGGGTTTTTTTAATCATATATAACTCCAATAAATAGATTAATGGGAATACACTTAAATTCATTATGATCTGCTTCAAAGGTAAGCAGGGTATTAAAATAATAAAGGAATGAACTACTTACATGGGGAAAGCGAATAAAAAAAGCGGTGCTAAGAAAAACAAGTGAATGAGTTTTTTCCCCAGTCCGATAAAACTAATTCTTTTTTCTTAGCACCGCTTGGCCCCCTAAGGGTAATTTGAACAGCTATTTAACCAATATCTTGTGCGCCAATGTTGTATGATCAGTTATGACACGGCAGATATAGTTTCCTGCAGATACACGAGCACCACGATTGTCACGTCTGTCCCAAGTGACTGTGTGGTGTTTATGCGCTTGCCGCTGTTCCTTGTTAATAAGCGTGCGAACTGTTCGTCCCCGCATATCATATATGGCTAAAAGAACTGGGGCACTCTTATTCACACTAAAGGTGATATTGGTCTGGGAAATAACCGGATTAGGCTGATTTTTAAGGAGCTGTCCGTTTTTCATCAACCCATTATTGGTGTAGTTAGTGTTCACAGTATTTAAGGGTAGCCTATACACTCCGCGACCCCAGGTGCCTGCATAGAGGTGACCATCAGGGTGAAGCACCATATCATTGACGGGAAGAATTGGTAGATCTTTACCCATGAATGACCAATTGGTTCCTTCATTGACTGACATATAGACACCCCAGTCAGTGGCAAGATAGAGCCAACCCTTTCTCGCTGGAGCATGGTCGATTAGGCATTCAATTGTGGTAATGGAAGAGGGGAGATCACCGGTGATATCCTTCCAGTTGGCACCAAAATCAGTGGTTTTAAAGACTGTTGGTTTCCACTTATTTTTGCCCCAACGATACAACCATACACAATAGTATGCAGTGCTACCATTGCTAACCGTTTTATCGATATGAACCTTTTTTATCCATCCTTCACCACTGCGAACCTTGGTCCAGTTGCCACCGTCGTTTTTGGAGACCCAGAGGTTTCCATCATCGGTTCCCGCATAGATGACATTGTTAAAAGCCTCCAAAGCATACACATTTCCATAGGCATAAATATCATGACTGTGGTCACCATTGGAGAGGTCATTACTTATTCTGGAGAATGAGGTACCACCCCTATTTGATTTATACACATAGTTAGTGGCGATATAGACATTTCCATCTAAGGAGTCAATAGCAACAGGGGAACACCAGTTGGATCGACCTGCTGGTTTAGGAACCCGCGCCATGTTATTGCCACTACTACTTGAGCGGTAATAGGCACCATTTTGCAAACAACCATAGGCATAGCGGTTATTGGATGGGTCAACACGGATCATTTCACCGTCACCACCAATAATGGATTTCCATCCAGTGGTTGCACCGGAGGTGGTCATAAGAACGCCATTATCCTGCAGTGCAGCATAGCGATATTTATTATTCTTGGATGCAATTTCAATGTTGTAGCATTGAGCAATACTTACCCCACCCTGGGTGAGTGATTTGGTGCCGATTTTGCTGAATCTACTTCCTGCTCCACTGGTTCCTTTATATACACCACCATCATTTACCCAAATGACAAAGTTGGGATCCTGACGAGACCAAGAAATATCATGGTGATCCACATGGATTCCACTGGCAATGCCACTCCAGGAGGAGCCGGAGTTGGTACTTCTAAAGGCATTAACACCAAAAGTAACAACCTCTGCAGGTTTTCTGGGGTGAACCCGAATCTGCCCATACCAGTATCCCCAATAATTAAAGATCGAGGAGGGTGGGCTTCCCACACGAGACCAGTTTCCGCCACCATCAGTTGAGCGATAGATACCTTTAATTTGACAGTTACTTCTTTCATAAATGCAATAGAGAATATCAGGATTGGAAGGGCTGATGCAGAGGGTATTTTTACCCAGGTCACTGGTGGGGAGACCATTGGATACTTGTGACCAGTTTTCTCCATCATCATTGGAGCGCCAGATACGTGATTGTCCACCGCCAAAGTCACGCCAGTAAGTGTGACGCACCCGTTTCCACATGCAGGCAAAAACGCGTTTGGGATCTTTAGGCCAGATACGAACATCTATGGCTCCGGTTAAGGTATCAACATAGAGAACCTGTTTCCAGGTTTTGCCGCCATCCTTAGTGCGATATACACCACGTTCCTTGTTACCCCAGAACATGGTTCCCATTGCAGCAACATACACAATATCAGGGTTAGTTGGGTGAATAGTCACACGACCAATATAGTAGGATTTTTCAAGTCCCTTGTATTCCCATGTTGCACCGGCATCTTTACTCATATAAACACCCATGCCAGGATAGGTAAGCGAACCACCACCACATTCAGTTCCGCCGGTACCTAACCAAAGGATCTTTGAGTCAGAAGGGGCAATTGCAATATCACCCATGGACTGGCTTAAAACGGGTTTACCATCCTTATCTTTATCAAAGATGCACTTCCAGTTGTTGCCCTTATCGGTTGACTTCCAAACACCACCGTTAGCAGGGAGTATATAAATAATCTTTTCATCCTTGGGGTCAATCTTACAAACCATGACACGACCAACACCTGTGGGGCCAAGGTTTTCCCATTTTGCATCAAGCAATGGATTTGCTTCTGCCTCCATTTTCATTTTTTGGGCCTGAAAGGCAGCCATGGTCATATTATCACCTTGAACTGGTGGATGCCCTGGCATTTCAGAGGGTTTCCATTGGCTCTCACTCTCTTCGTTCTCTAATGGGAGAGCATGGTTAGCGAATTGCGTATGGTAAAGCATGCCTATTGTCAATGCGCCCACTACCAGGGATATGACAATACTTTTTCGTTTGACTTGAAACATCACTCCTCCTTATGCTTCATTGAATCATTGTTAACACAATATGATTGAGAGTTTTTAATCATTTTTATGACGGGTTCCAGTAGGAATACTTCCCCCCTAACAGTAGATCCCCCCGATTAATTCCTTATTCTAAGCCAACTGTTCCTCGTTTCAACGCCCAAAGTCAAGCGATTTACGCTTCGACTATTTCAGAAAAAGGTGTGATAAATAGGTGTGAATCGAAGATTTTCTTGAGCTACTAACTTAGTTAAATGAGTTACTAAAAGGCAAAAATATTTAATATATCACAAAGTGATTACTACTATAATATAGTTACTACTCTATAGACTAATATACTAAAAAGTCACTAATTTCCATTAAAAAAACTAAAAAAATTGCAGATATTGTTCTGTTGCGGCGGAACATATAAAGAAAAACGCACTATTTAAAAAAATAGTACGTCGATGTTGAGCTTCATTAGATCGATAAATTTTTTATAATTTGGTAAAGGAAATTACCTGAGTAATGTGAGGAGTGGTGATTTGCACAAAATAGACTCCCCGGGCTGTTGAGTGATTAGCTAAAAGCGCGAATGGTTTGGCATTTTTAGCAAGAATACCTTGATAAACCTGCTCCAAGACTCGTCCTTTGCAATCAACAACAGTTATATCAATCTTCTGCTTATTGAGGAGGGTGATGTGAAGAAAGTGTTTATCTTGGTATGTATTAAGACGAATGATTTTGTTTGGAGGATCAAATTGCCCATGTATAGCATTGCTACCGTAGCTTATAGTCCAGGAAAGGGTATCGCGACAGGGGGAGAAGTTTTTGGGGATCCGAATGCGCTCTGTGGTATCGGCCACCAAGGCAATGACTTTGTTGTTACCTTGGTTGAGAGATACTTTGGTAAGGTCAAGGGTGTGTCCATTGCTCTCAACGGGTTTTCCATTTACATGCCAGAGAGTTCGCACCGTTTTTTCAGTTGGTTGCAAGGGAATTATCGTTAGCTTTTTATCAGAAATGTCGTTAAAGTTTATGGTTAATGACTTAGGAATATGGTCATCCATGGGACTGACGTTTTTATAGGCTCGGGCAATGATCGTTTCTGTACAAACTATGCAAAAAGGGTCGTCAAGCCAATCCATACAGCATTTGAGCATAGGGCGATACCAGTCTTTGGGTCGATAGGCCGCACCTTCAAAAAGTCCCACAACCTTTCCATAGGAGGAGGTTTCAGGAGTTGGGATTGGTGTTGAGCTTTCAATCCACTCCTTCCACTTGATTCGATTCCTATTTGTCTCCTGAGTGGTGTTAGGGCATTCCGAGGGAGTCGCGCCGGGGTCGTCATATTCATCACCAAGGCCTGCATAGCCATGGCCGGTTTCATGGTTGATCAAAGGACCACAATAGCGAGGATCGATTGAAGATACAGCAATTTCTGATCCTGCACCACCATACTTTGTTGTGTTTACTAATACCAATCCCATGTCCCAATTGGGTTTCAGCTCTTTAAGAAGATCGTAAGCTTTGCGAAGTTTGTTATAAGGACACCACAACAGTCTTCCTGACCATTGGGAACCAAAGTAGCCACCCACACCGGACTTGCTTGAGGCAACACTGATCGCCCATACCGCAAAATGACCCTTGTACTGCTTATAGGGTGTTTTGGAAAATTGGTACTCAATTCCCATTTTTAGATCTTCAATGAATTTGCCACGATCCAGCTCCGATTGAGTATACCCTTCAGAAAAGATGCAATAATTAACCCTGTTGTCAACACTATCACCCTGGACTAGTTGAATGGTAGCGCCGGCCAAAAGACTCTTTTTGGGCTGGTTTTTGGATTTAGTTTTGTAGACAGATGATAAAGAGACGGTGCCTAGGGTAACTCTTTTTCTTTTCCCATTGCCAGTCTTATAAAGAGAAAGGGATTGCTGGTTGCTTTGAAAGGGTATTCTCACTACAACTAAGGGAGCATCCTGAACTACCTCACCACTTTTCATTCTCCCTGGATCTGTTGGATCAAGGTAATCACAGGGAATGCGAAAGGGATCACGAATAGTTCCCGATAAGACCATCTCTCCCGCAATGTTGAATATGTCATAGGAGAGTGTGCCTCCAACATCAAAATTACGAGTTCTTAAGGTTCCCTTGACAATATCAATCTCTTCCAGAATTATCCGATTAGAGTTTACTTTAAGGTAGCAGTAAATAATTTTATTATGCTGATGTCCGAATAGAGAGCTAACAAAGAAAAAGTGAAGAACTACAAGCAACCACCTTTTTTGAATATGTCGATCACACCTCACGATATAATTCCCTTTGTAAAAATATTATTTAATACTATGCTTTATTTACAATACACCTTTTCGCGAAAATGAGTATGCCCATAGGAGCAGGAGAGTATCAATACTCCTGAAGGAACTGGCTCTGGAAGCGTATGCCAGGTGCTACCCTTTGCTGAAAATGTTGCAATAGATTGTCCCTTAAGTGTTCGAAGCGTTACTGTTGCTTGACCTTTAAGTGGTAGATAAAAGGAGATAACATTACCACTATTTCTTAATTTGATTTTATTAGGCGTCACATGGGTAAATTCTTGACGAATACCAATTGATTGATCAACAATAATTTTCATAGTGGTACCTATAGAGACATTAGTCTCTCTACAGGGGATCTCCTTTTCCAAAATCGTTCCATCCTTTCCATAGACCATCAGTGAAAGTGATCTTATGGTGCCACTTCCCTGTGACTGCAAAAAGAAGGTTCCCCGGGTGTTATTTTTATTAAATTCTTCCCAGAAGGAGCTACAGTCTAACCCTATCTCTCCAGTAAAGCTTCCCTTGTTTCCCTGAAAAGCCTTACCATAGGTCTGTTTCTTATCGGGATTGGTGGCAGTAGTGCTTGTTGAAAACCCACTGGTGAACTTTCCCCCGGTTTTCCTATACTCTCGTAGGGCTACCTTAAACTCTAAGCGAGGAGTGTGTTTTTCAACAACCACACAATACACATGATCTTCACTCTTAAGAAGATCGTAGGGGACCCAGAGAATGCCCCTGTCACCAAAGGAGGTTCCCCAACTATTGACTAAAAGGACTGCGCCCTTTTTATTTGCATTGTAATAGACATCGTCATTATACCCCGCAAATATCATGGCATGGGCTGTGCCCTGTCCATTGAATTTAGTGGCGATTTTACTTCCTGCCTCTGCTGAGCCTGAGGGGATTGTCTTTATGCCAAAGCTGGTATTCGAATTAAAGGTAACAACGCCACCTTTAAGATCACCTTTACCATGATCGTGCATCCACTGCTTTAGCTTTTCCAAACCCGTATCTCCAGGATCAGAGATTTTATAATAATTGGTGCAACGGTCAAAATTTGCATTATGATAAGCCTCGTAGGTTTTAGCCCACTCTGTTGGTTTTTCCGAGCCTAAGGGAGAAGGCCATTCACTCTCTCGCACGCAACCAGTCTTTTTTAGGATATCCCAGGCTGTATAATACCAAATACCACCAGTACCACCCCTGTTAAGAAAGTTATATGGGTAGTAGTACATACAGCGATTTGTTTTACCCTCTGCACCGGTAAGGATATTTACTTCCCAGGTATAGTTGTAGCCTGTGCCACTAGCTGCAGAGCAGCTCCCACCCTTTTGGTTAAAAATGGGACGAAATTCCTTTTCCCTAAAGTGATTTACCGCTTTTGGCACTGGAAGCACCTTACTCTTATCAGGTTCCCACTCTGGGATAGCATCAAGGTCTGCTTGGACTTTGGGTGTTAGGGAGAGCGGCGCTATAACCCAGGGTTCTCCCTTTGGATTGGGATTGACATTATAGGTCCCTGTTTCAATGCCATATTCATCAAGTATAGGAACCCGTTGCTCTTCTTGGGCATTCAATACGGAAAGTGTACTAAATGCAATAATGATACATACCGAAACTATCAGCTTTCTGATCATACTCCTCCCTTCAAGGAATATTTAACCCAGATTATGCAGTAGGAGTAGATGCAGAAGTGCAAGATTATGATTTAGTAAGACTTGAAGGTTTTGAAGGGCATATCTATAAAGTGATATGGCCAAAAAAC
>JANQEN010000177.1 GCA_028278335.1 Chitinivibrionales bacterium
ATACGTCGTGGGTCCCAGTGGACCCATACTTTTCAAAGAGGCTAATCAGTAGTTATCCCGATCCATACGTCGTGGGTCCATGTGGACCCATACTTTTCACAGAGGCCAATCAGTAGTTACCTCGATCCATACGTCGTGGGTCCATTTGGACCCATACTTTTTATATAAGCATAATGGGCCCAGAACTATCATAATACAACGAAAAATATTGTATGCGTCTCATTATCGATGTGATAACATTATCGTCATCAAATTACAAAACAAAAATTCATATGATCGTAGATGTGTTATCCTGCCTGCGGCAGAACTTTGCCTTAATCTGGCGAAACTGTCACTTCTGTTGCTAGAGCAGTTAAGTCCTGATGCTTTTACACACCATTCCCACCCCCACCCCTATCCCCCTCCCTAACAAGGGGGTGTGTATCTTTGGCCCTGTCTGTCTGTATGGATGTCTGTTTGTCGGTGTGTCCTCACTCTCTTTTTTCACCGTGCACGTTCACAATTCGTGATCGATTATACTGAAATTTTGTACATCGAATAAACGCAACATGGAGAAGGTCATAAGCATAAAAGAAAACAAGGGTTGTCGGCCCGGTGAATCCAATATCCCCCTCACCTTTCCCAAATAGCAAACAGTGACCGGGGTGTTACGTTCACGGGTCGACAACGCTTGTTGGTGTTAAATCAACGCATCGTGTGCAGCCGATCTTGACACACACCATTGTGATGACTAAAACAATTTCACCTCAACTGACCCAAAATAAGTCAAAATTAAAACTGTCTGGTGTGTGCCTGTTTACTATTGAGTCTTAGCCAGAAGCAATAAGTGCACAAACATCCTTGTCACTGCAGAGGGCAAGAGCCAAATTTTATGACACACAGTTAAAGCAGATTAAAGCATTTTAATCAGTTTGACAAAGACAAACTGATCATACACTGGAACGCGTTAGAAAGCCACTACCCTGCAAATGTATTTAAGTGCCTTCCTCGTAAAATTTGTGAGCTGACCTACGTAACCATGGGTTTTTCATTCCATCATGTTTCGCATTTAATGGGGAAAAAAGAGGAAGGGGAAGAAGGGGGGGGGGAGAGAAAAATGGGGAGGATGAGTAAACTTGTAT
>JANQEN010000216.1 GCA_028278335.1 Chitinivibrionales bacterium
GATGACGGATTATACGGGCGGTGCGGTGGTCGAGACCGCCGAATACCTGCCGTTCGGATTATCCCGAAATCATTCGGGAAGCGAGGTGAGCTATTATAAGTTTACCGACCAGGAACTCGATAGCGAATCCGGGCTGTATAATTACAATGCCAGGCTTTATGATCCGGCTGTTGGGGTATTTATCAGTCCGGATAGCATTGTGCCGAATTGGTATGATCCGCAGAGCTTGAATCGATATGCCTACACTCGAAACAATCCTTTGAAGTATATCGATCCGAGTGGGCATGTTTTTCAGCTATTTTCTCCAGATACTTATGCTGATATCGTGTTTCTCGGCTGGAGCATTGTTGAGTATATACAGGAACCAACCTGGACCAATCTGACGGCTGTTGGGGGTGATCTTGTAGGTCTCGGAGTCCCTGGTTTAACAGGAGTGGGTGCTGGCATTAGGGCCGGAAACGCAATTGCGAAAGAGGGAGCGGGACAAGCTTCTAAACTGGTCGCTCGTGAAGGGGTTGGAAAACTTGCCTCAAAGAGTATACCAAAGGTCAGCCCAACTGTTTCAGAGCTTCGAAAACTTGGCGTTAAAGAGTTCCAGGCTCATCACGGTTTACCAGAATATCTGGGTAAAATGCTTGGGTATACGAGTAAAGAGATGGCAGACCACCCAGGAATTCTTGTCTCCCAGTTTAAACATACTGGCAAGCTTAATCCTGATGCCATTCATAAAGCGATATCAAAATATTTGCCACCATCTACTAAGTTTAAGAAGGTAAACTATACGCCTCAGCAGATAAGAGAGGGTTTGCAAAAAGCATATAACGACCTAAATATGCCTGAAATGTATAATGAAATTACTCCTTTGATAAAGTAAGGTGACTTAAAATGGACAAACAGCTATATGATTTAGAACCAAAAGATTTAGATGAAAATCTTGTTTGGGTTTTTCCAATGGATGATTCCGTTGAGGATGAAGAAACAGTTAGGCCTGTAAAAGACAAGGAGCAACTTGAGGATTTACAGGTTATTGTAAAAACGATTTTTGAAGACCAAATGGGGAAAAAATACTATGGTTATATCTACTGGGGTGAACCACAAAATGTAGAATACCTCAAACCAGTGATGTTCTTCGATGAAAGTGGGGAGTCTGGTATAGCCTTCTGGAATGGTATGATTGAGCCTGAGAGTTCGGACTTTGACCATGCCGATGGAATACTTAGTAGCGATTCTTTCCCTATAAGATTTGAAAGTGAAGATGCTTTTGGGTTGTATCCTATTAAGGGAGAACTAAAAGGCATCTATTACATCGATTCAAAAGATCAAATAAAATTCAAGGGAATCCCTTTCTAAGTCAACGTCTCTAAAAAGTACACAAAGGCAGCCAGCCAGCCATCTCACTTTAGGCTGCCTTTCCTTTTTTTATGATCAAAAATCTTATCTTTTTAGATTAAGAATAACCATTTTTTGACTAACAAATAAAAAGCCATTTGAAGATATTTTTCTTCAAATGGCTTTTTTTATTGGCAAATTCCAATAAATCCAAATCAATCACAACTCATAATGGAAGTGTAAAAAAATCGCCCATTTTATAGTCCCAATACTTTCTAAGCAGATTCCAAAATTCAAATGCATAGAGGAAAATGCTTATGAAAGAAACAAAATCCGATCCAACAAAATCATTCCAATCAGATGGAAACGGGCCGGATGGCCCGCTTGGTAATACAACACGAAATCGTGCTTCCGTTTTGCATACCAAATTGATACCAACAAGAATCAATTGGTATCAAAACCACCAATAACAAAGGAAGATGAAGAATATTATTCAGGATTTATACAAAAATGGCTGATGTGTAAATGGTCGTGATAAAGTGAGCCAAAAATGGTCGTTTAAAACTGAGCCACTAGGGGGGTGATCCAGGGGGATCCCTAAAAATCCCCCTGGATCAAC
>JANQEN010000227.1 GCA_028278335.1 Chitinivibrionales bacterium
TACTTCGTGCCTCGGATAAGGTTTAGTCGGTGACCATCCGGTTTCGACTGTTCCTCCTCCTGAAGCCTGTGCCTCTTTTATCAAAACTGTTCCTTGCCCGGCCTGTCCCTTGATCCAACCTGCGAAATAAACTACGGTCAAAGCAACCACAGCAACAAGACAAAAAGCTACGATAGCTATTTTACGCTTCATTATTCTCGTCCCCCATCTAATTTTAAAGTTGGATAAAACATCATGACTATTCTCTGGAAGACATTAGACATAAAATGTTGAATGTCAATATGTTAAATTGCTGTAAATATAGGGATTTTACAACTCCTGAGATATGTATCGTATCAGTCTCTGATTTGTTCACAATCTTATGCCCAGCATTGATAATCATTGCGGACATTCAATAATAAACATCTATTTTTCTACAAGGTTTGATTTGATATTGCGGCAATAAAGTATACCCTAACGTTGCATAAAAAATGATGTTGACTGCTACCTAATTCTATGCTGCTTTTTTTACAACATCTAGAAAAAGTAACAAATCTTTTCGAACTTTCTGATTTGCACTCATAGTGAGTGTGAGTCGCCTTTGAGGTGTAGTGAGTCGCCCAGCCCTCTGTATAATTCGATGCCGGAGAGTATCCAGTCTTTCAAATGACCATAGTGAAGGACGTTTCGGGAGGGCACGAGGAACAGCGGGCGAAGCCAGCATTTGTAGCTCCCTGGACAGATTATGGGCCATCATGGAGCAAAGAGTGAATATCTGATTACCCGCCAGGCGCTTGGTGGGAATAATGTCAAGCGCGGCATCGGTCTTTGCATCTCCGAAAATGGCCTCTTGAGAACCACGCCCATTGTGGAAAAGGACCACGTTTTTGGCTGATTCAGATTTGTTGGTCACTGTCACCTTGTAATCGAATTGATAATCCCGAGGCTCAAAGAGATGCAATTGAAGAGGCCCTTTATACTGTTTCTTATTTTTCCTTCTTGTGAAAATGAATCTGTAAGTGGTATCCCAGGATTTTGGCTTCCATTTGGTTTCAAAGTATGACCATTCTTTGTCAATGGTGCGCCAGCGCTTTCTTTTCTCGATTATCTCTTTAAGCTGAGGAAACCTTGCAAAGGGCACAGAGGCTGTAAATTTCACGTTTCGACTGTCCAAAACAGACAATATCGTCTCGCTGAAAAAAGCTGAGTCCATGCGGGATTCAAATATCGTGTTTTTTACCTCCTCTTTTACTTTATCGAAACATTGCATTATGAACTGATCAGCCCCATTGGAATCATGGACATTGCCGGATCTGTGGAGGAGGTCAAGAAACTGGCTCGTTTGGGCGATCGTAGAAAACAGTGAATAGTAACTACGGCACCCTTTTTTCTTTTTATTGAAACCAACAGCGGTCCCCTCAGCATGACCCTTGGTTGATTGAACAGAGCCATCAAAGTCAAGGGTTAATCGAGGCAGACACTCACGCTTAAGGCCCTCTATGACCAATGAACGGGATAGCTCACGAAATTTTTCAACGCCTTGGCTTTCCATCTGAGAGAGCGCCCGGGAGATGGTGGAAACATCGGGCAGCTTACGCAGGCCCAGCAATCGCAAAACCAGGGGATCGTCTCGGTAATAATCGATTTCTCTCAAGCGACGAAAACCCAAAAGGATGTGAACGATTAAAAGCATAACGACTAAGTGTCTACCGAAGATGGGGGATACTTTTAAATGATCAAAGCATTTCCTCAAACGTTTTTTGAGTTCTATTTGCTTAAAAAGCCCTTGAAATATGAGTAGTCCAGAAAAAGACGTAAGCTTTTGGTCTTCAAATTGGATTACAGGAATTTTGTGGTATTTTGCGTGATTTTCTGCTTTACTGGACTTCACTTGCGGTGACCTCCTGGATTTGGTTGTTTTTAGCTTGGGTAGTTACTTATAACCAATATCCATGGGGCTCCGCAAGCCCTTACTACTTCTTTTCCAATTTTTTTATGCAACTATAGGGTTAAATATACTCAGCGAATTTAAATTCATATTTATGGAAAAAATACCATCCAAGGAAAAAAAACGAAAAAGAAAATAAAATTACGATATTGTATGACAGGTTAAAGGGAATTTCTCCTCGTATAATAATATCTCTATATGAATTAATAATGTGTGTCATTGGATTCAGATTCAACATCATTTGTAATTTTGGATCCGATACTTTTAATGGATACACAACTGCTGTTACATACATCCAAAGTTGTACTACAACCTGCATTATATAATCTACATCTCTAAAATATAAATTTCCCATTGCTAATATGAAACTTAACCCCAGTGTGAAAGCAATTTGGATTGAGACGACTAAAGGTAGTAGTGATATTGTCCACTTTATGGATAGATCGTAATACCACATTAGAAAA
>JANQEN010000274.1 GCA_028278335.1 Chitinivibrionales bacterium
CTCGCAATGAAAAAGATATATTAAATTGGGTTAGGGCTGGGATACTTATATATAAAAAAATTTCAAAACTAAAATATGGAAACGATTCATTAAATTCGATGTATTCGGAAATGAATCTAAGAGTTATCGGAATAAGTAAACTTGGAGTAAAAGAAGGTGATGATATTCTTGATCCACATATTTTGAAAGAATGTTTTTTTAGCAATTTGAATATAGAACCTGAAATAGCTAAAGAAAGATCTGACTATTTAAAACATTTGATTAGTAAGAAAGCTGTTACTGAAGATAATTTAAAAGAAATGAGATATCTAAAAGAAATAAAAAGATTTCTTATTTTAATAAAAAGACTTGTAGATATTAATGCACTAAAGTGCGATGATGATATTGCAAGATGGCTAGAATTGAAAGATACATTAATTTGATTTTTATTGTTTTGTTGAGACTAGTTTAATTTAAGAGGGTTTCAATAATGTCTGATGAAAATTTACCCAAAAAAGAACGTCTGTTAAAAAAAAGAAAGGAAATTAAATTAAAAAACAAACGTAAACAAAGAATGATGCTTATTGAAGACTGTAGAGCACCAATTTACCATCATACTTTTTACCAAACTATTTATCGTAACAATTGGATAAATAATAAGCAGATTTTCACTTTCAAATCATAACTAAAAATCGCTTTCCCACTTTAAAATCTGACATTTTCCCATAATGCATCTGAACTTTTATCGATTTAACATCATACGTATAACAAAACAGGGAGCACTGTAGTTCACACAATGGTCTTAATATGCTCAAAACGGTTCTTTGGATACCCCGTACTTAAATTAAGGCGGGTAAAACAGGGAAGTATTCGGAAAATTAAGAGAAATGCTTTATTCCAGCCTCAATCCATTGTTGGATATTTATGTGTTGCCAGATTTCCCCGGGATCTTTTCCCAGTTCCAGGGGAACAGGCCAGTTCCTGGCGTTGGGTAGCTGCGCCAATAAACGCCGAGTTTTATTTTGTCCGCTTGCGTCATTATCCAGGCACAAGAGGAGCAGAGGTAGTTTCGATATAAGAAATTGACGCATACTCTGGTTAAAACAGGTGGCTGTTGAACCTAAAGCCAACGTGGCTTTTTGAGTTTCCTGTGCGATAAGCATGGCATCCAGTTCAGACTCCACAATGATAAGTACTTGACCAGGGGTGATACCTAATGGAAAAGAAAAGGTGGCATTACTACCGCGCATATTTCGATATCGCCCGGCGTTAGCATTAGGCTCATCTATGCGAAACCTTATCCTAAAAAGCACGCCCTTGCTATTATAGCAGGGAATAAGCAGTTTTGAAGGCATGAAGGCCTTAGCGGGCAAGCTGCCTAAACGGTGCTTTTTAATGGACTGTTCCTGTAAGCCTCGTTGATGTTTCAGGTAAGCCAGGTGGTTGCATCCTTTACCCAACCATAGATGATTTTGGGCTGTATGGATCAATTGTCTGGCTTTAGCTTGCCAGCTTGAGCTTGTCCAGAGTAGTTTGTTTGGCGTGTTAATCCCGTCAATAGGGGGGATTCTATAAGACGGGCCGGCTGCGCACAATGCTTGTAGTGCCTGTTGAAACCCCATCGCCTGATGACGTTGCAGGTACTGAATGGCGTCACCGACCTCGCCGTTGCGGGAAAACCACTTATAAAGCCATATGCCGTTATATTTAAAAAACTTTAAACTATCATGCTCTGCAGAGCAATAGCTTGAACCTTCTTTGCGTAAAACGACCCCTAGTTGTTGCAAAACATCAGGCAGGTTGGCCTGTTTGGCTTGTCGGATATTCTCATTGGTCATGTACTAAGCCTTCTTATGCGACCTGTTGTTTTACTAACTCTTCATGAGAACGCCAATGCGGTTGAATCAATACGTTATTGACATGCGTAATAGATACAATACGCTTGCCTTCTCGACACGCTTCAATAAGGCTGGCATAACACAGGTTGCGACAGAGTCTGAGATTGCCCTGGGCCATACGAATAATGAGTTCTATGGCGCCTTCATCAAAGGTGTTTGCTCCCATTCTGACCGTTTGTAGTTCGCCAAGGATATAGGCCTTTAACTGTTCATCATTTAAGGGCAGCAATTGCTGGGAATAGGTGATCCGGCTTTTTATGTCTTGGTTGATATTCATAGACAAGCGGTACAGTAAGTCGCGTTGACCAAAGAGCACCAGGTTGTGCTTTTTGGGAAAACGATCAAACAATAGCCTGAGTTTTCGCAACACTTGAACATCCAATAAGTGCGCTTCATCGATGAGTGTGTAGAGAGTTTTTCGCTCACGTACGTAGTCATAGGCCGTTTGTATCAAGGATTTTTCCAAATGATTTTGTGAAACATCAATTTGAAAGGACTCGGCTAATTGCTTTAGTATATTGAGATAGGTATGCATGGTTTGCGAGACACTGATAACGGTGGTATCGTGCTCGCCGCCCAGCGCTTCAAGGTGCTCTCTGAGTACCGTTTTGCCCACGCCAGGTTCACCAATAATGACACAAAAACCACCCTGTTGGGCATGTATTTTGATGATTTGAGCGATCTTTTTTTGTTGTTCCAGTAATAGCGGTTTATTGCGGTTAAAGGGTTCCTGAGTGAGTCCAAAGGTGGCTTTTATCATCATTTATCTCCCTTTGTTGTAGCGTATCGTGAGGCGTTTTCATGCAGATTGAGTAAAGCGGCCTCACCCATGCGCCGGCCCGCAAAATAGACAATAAAGCGCTCACGGCTGTTGCGGTTGTAACGAACTTGTACCTTCTTTTCTCTTAAATCTACAGGACATTCATATTTTTGTGAATTAATAGAGATAACGTTAGTCTTGCTCACTGTCCTATTCTCTTCTACAAAAAAGACCTCTTCGCTATATTCATCATCGTTGAGAAATTGGATGCGCTCATGATCCAGATTAAAGCGATCAATCGGAACCATTTGGATCCCACTGTGATAAGCACTATTGTAATCATTTTCAATCCACTGGTGTGTTTTTTCGTTGAGTGCATCCAGTGTTTCAAACTGCGTGTGTTGGGTTAAAAAGCGATCTCTGAAACCACGAAAAAAACGTTCAATTTTACCTTTGGCGGCACCATCTCTGACCGGGGCATGGGAGAGTTTAATGCCCAACCTCAGACAAGCCTGAAGAATTTCCTTGGCACTATAATTGGCCCCATTATCAAAATAAAGCCGCTCAGGTTTTCCCCTTTTAAATAGCGCACTGCGAAAAGCGTCAATCATATTCGCTGTATTATCACGGTAGAAAAATTCACCGTGAGCTATCACCCGGCTTGCGTCATCAATAAAGGCAATAAGGAATGTTTTACGCCATTTGCCATTTGCCTGTTTAATCGATGGACCGTACATAGTATCGGCCTGCCAGAGCTCATTGACATATTGCATCGCAAACGAGCGCCTTAACTTGTGGCGGTTTTCACCTTCTAACAGCTGATTTTCCCGGACCATACGATAAAATGTGGTGGGAGCCAGTTGGCTACGTGTAAAGAAGTCCTTGTTTATCAAATGGCGGTAAATAACACTTTTAGGGATAACGCCGGTTTTGTTGTGACTAAGGTTAGGTAAGACTTCATTAATGGCTTCGGCCAGTTCATTAACCTTGACTTTTCTATAGGTGTTTTTATCACTGCGGGTTTTGTTCTCCAATGTGGCGATCCCGTTTTTCTTAAACCGGTAATACCACGTGCTAATTGTTCTCCAGGTGAAGGTGTATTCTAGGCTGCTTTGTTCATCTTTAAAGGTTCGCTTGGCCACTTCTTTTATTCGCTCTCTGGTATTGTTTCCTTGGGCATAATCAATCGCACTTAAAACGCTAAGCCTAAGTACTAGAGACGGATTCTTTTGCCTTTGCATGGGTTTATTACTCCTGTTGTGTTTTTTAACCTTATTTACAGGGTAAAGGAAAATGTAAGCGCTGAATACTGACTAAAGTTGTTGTGCTAAGCAGTCGATGGTTTTATAAAAAAACTTTAGGGATACTTATGATGGAAATTGAGTACAATAGAGCGCAGAGTGTCGTTACTTTTAGTTTAATGTAACGCTAATAATAAGTTCTAAATGAAGGGTTTTTGGTAGTGTAAATGATAACCGGCGCAATCACTGTGCTGCGAGAACATTTGTTTAAGTGTGGCTAAAAGTTGTCGTAGATTCTTGGGGCGCGATTTAAACAGGCTATCATCTTGTGCATTTTTATCTTGAAAACGCCGGTAATCGGATAGCTTACGATATAGTTTGTGCAGCCAGCGATAGGCTTGTCGAGACACTGGAACTCCAACAGCCCGTTCATAGGCTTTTTGGATACTTAATCCAGATATTAAAGCGCTCAAAAAAACAAATAGTTCAAAGGCACCATGGGATAACTTCGGGATGCGCCCCTTCAGGTAGAGTCTGGTAGTGTGTCCGCATCCACTGTTATTATATCGATTAGAGCACAATACCCGTTTCCCTACTTTGATATCATCGCTTAGATGTTGATTTTTATATACATATCCATGAGATACTAACTGGTCAAACTTAAGACAGTGTTGACACACGAGTTTCTCTTGACACTTAAGATTCTTCGTAAAATGTTCTATCTCACTCATTGATTCAAAAAATATTTTCATGCCATTAGTGTAGAACATTGACTACTCAATCACTATCAAAAATTAATCATTAAATCTCTCCCATAATTTTTGTTTTTCAAAATACTGTCATACTTTGTTGCTGGGTTTAGATAATAAAAAGGGGATAACTTGGGTTATTTATGATTTTAGCGGGGTAAATAACAATCGGTGATAGTGGAAGAGTCGATGGGCTTATCACCTTTTAATGAGGCGTTGTTTTTATTTTGGATGAATCGTCTGTTTGTTTGGAGGTTGTTTCAACATCAGAGGGTGGATGTTAACAACATCTTTAGAAAATTTTGTGTATTGGTAAAAGTGCCATAGTAGGAAACATTCAGTTGTTTAATTTTATGTTTATATCGGCCATGATGGTCAATTAAAAC
>JANQEN010000276.1 GCA_028278335.1 Chitinivibrionales bacterium
CCTCCCCATTTATTCCCTTTCTTCAACCCTACCCAGAGACATCGAATTCAGCCCCCTTGGTTAATCAACCCTTCCAGCCAGGCCAAATTCCCTTCCCAAACCTGACATCGGCACATACGCCGGTGTCACCTCACATCGTCTAAACAGGCACCATCTTGGCCAATTAGATCGTTCAGGGATTTCAGTTGCCACCAAGGCTCCCGAACCTAGAACGTAACACTGCCCTGGTATTCTCAACCACTTCTTCCTCAAATGCACCTACCATAGGTAAGGAGTTACTACGGTAAATGGCCTATTAAGCAAGGCCTGAAAATGCACCATCCTATCCAAGGCGATTTGATAAGAGAGGCGGTTCGGATAGAAATAGCGGAGTAATGAGTCCAAAATTTAATGCGGTCTCCACTGTTTGTTATCTACTCAATCCCAATTAACTCTGTAGAGTTTATTTCGAGCTACTCCTCATTTCTAAAAAACTGATGTAAGGGATTTTGAAATAGTTCTTAAATAAAAATAAAATTTAGGAAAATTACCCAAAAACTAGCTATTTTATTTGGGCTACTGTTTGTTGAGTAGGCAATCAATAGTAGTAGTTACGGTGTCATTTTAAAGAGTAAATTTTCTGCTACAATCTCATATAAGGAAATTTTAATCTGTTAAAAAAGTTTTTATCCGAACCGCCTCTCTTATCGAATCGCCTTGCATCCTATCAAGTGTAACAGAAAGGTCTACCCAACAGCCTTGTTGTATTGTACTGATACTTATTTTTATATTGTAGTATTAGCCATCCCTCATAAGGTATCATATCAATATATATATATTCCTTTTGTCGATCTAGGTATAAATTATTGTTTTTTCTAATATAAACATTACTCATAAGATTTTTTTTCAATAATTCATACCGTAAACCAACCCCTATCAATCTCTCACACGAACCCCTCATAGCTATGTACCGGTATCCAATCGATGAGTATTGAGTACTCACATCCTATCCCAATTACCACAAGTTGCTCATATAAGATAGAAATTGATACTTGTTTTTGCTATTCCTTTAATTCCACACTCACCCTACTTATTTAGCATCTTTTCTTTATACCTTTTCATCCTTTCTTGTTATTGTCTAATACTGTGCCGATACACTCGTTTGTGATTTATTTCTCTATTTGAAAAGTTGATTTTGTTCATTGTTGACATGTCAACCATGAACTAAAAATCAACAAAAAAGAATCTACGGAAATTTAGAATCGCATCGCATTTCACTTTTTCAGAATGATGCCATTACAGGCGCTGATTTAAGGGGGGGGGTG
>JANQEN010000007.1 GCA_028278335.1 Chitinivibrionales bacterium
CTGTATCAAGGACAAGCATTAACTGCCCGAGATAATATAGTGCAACAAAACCTAACTCAAGCTGCATGTGAGGAAACAGAACATCTCGCCTGGACAGAACGCCGCATAAAAGAGTTGGGCGGACGCAAAAGCCTACTAAACCCTTTATGGTATAGCGGATCATTTGTTATAGGTACAGTAGCAGGTATGCTTGGTGACAAATGGAATCTAGGCTTTCTAGCTGAAACAGAACGTCAAGTGGAGGCTCATCTAGCAGGGCACTTGCAACGCTTACCACATCAAGACGAAAAAAGCCGCGCAATAGTTTCTCAAATGAAAATTGATGAAGGGCAACATGCTACCACTGCAATGCATCATGGAGGAGTTGAGTTACCAGTATCAGTCAAACTGCTTATGAAATTGGGCTCTAAGGTGATGACTAAAACAACATATTGGATTTGACAAAAGTCTTTATCCTTACACGATCTCAAAATCATGCGTTATTTCTGCTGTTTTTCCAAGCATAATTGAAGCTGAACAATATTTTTCTGCCGATAAATTAATAGCCCGCTCCACTTCCCGAGGATTTATGTTTTCCCCAGTTAAGATGAAGTGATAATGAATACGCGTAAATACCTTTGGATTCTCTATTGCTCTTTCTGCCTCGATTTCCACCATACAGTTAATAATTTTCTGGCGACATTTTTTTAAAATCAGTACCACATCGGAAGCTGTGCATCCACCGGCTCCAATCAGTACCATTTCCATTGGACGTAATCCAAGATTTCTTCCACCTACTTCTGGAGCACCATCCATTAGCACTTTGTGACCGCTTTCCGTCTCACCTAGAAAACTCACTGCATCATTCCATTTAATACTAACTTTCATAGCAATTTTTCGCTTAAAATTTCTAAATATTATTTTATACTAAAATATATTCCACTTTTATTAGCACTAACTCTACGATTAATTGGGAGCTGGGGTTAACCAATACCATAACATTCCAATAATTTCATGTATAAAAAGACTGCTTTTTAGTAAAGCTATGGCAGAGGGAACAAATGCTAGAAAATTGTTTTTATAACGAGTGGTAAACGCAGTAGGAGCAGGGGTGACTTTGAAACCAGCTTGCTTAAACTCCCTTGCTGCCCGAGGCATATGCCATGCATGTGTAACTAGCGCAATATTCGTTATGTTATCTTTTTTCAGGACGGTAAAACTTTTGTATGCATTTTCACGAGTATTAATTGAAGTACTTTCTATCCATTTTACTGGAATATGGAAATCATTTTCTAGTACCCACTTCATTTGCTCTGCTTCTGAAGACCCAATATTCAAAGGATCGCCTCCCGTCAGTAATATTGGTTTATCTATACTCCGATATAAGTGCGCTCCATAGCGAATACGCTCTAGTCCATATCGGCTTACCGTATGGCCGCTATATTCCGGTGCATTGATATAGGTTCCGCTACCTAACACCACGATAGCCTGTACTTTAAAGCTGTCAGCGCTAGAAAATTTAGTTGAAGACTCCAATGTTTGTAATGCAGTGTC
>JANQEN010000056.1 GCA_028278335.1 Chitinivibrionales bacterium
GGTATACCTTGAATTTGAGTCAATGGGATTACCGCAAGTCAAGGTTGAAAAGGCGCTCTGTTATATTGACCACAATATCATTCAAACCGATTCCCGCAATGCCGATGATCATCGCTTTTTGGAATCCTGTGCAGCAAAATTTGGGGTGATTTGCTCACCAGCCGGCAATGGGGTCTCCCATCATTTACAGAGACAGCGATTTGGTATACCCGGAAAAACCCTTCTGGGATCAGATAGCCATACCACAACCGGAGGCTGTTTGGGAATGCTTGCCATGGGTGCCGGTGGTGTGGAAGTTGCCATGGCTATGGCAGGAAAGCCCTATTATATCAATACACCAGAGATTTGGGGGATCTATGTGGAGGGACAGTTTCAACCCTATGTATCTGGTAAAGACCTCATACTTGAGCTTCTTAGGCAATACTCCTGTAAGGCCGGGGTGGGCAAGATCATGGAGTTTTATGGCCCTGGAGTAGCTAATCTTGATATGAGTGCCCGATCAACCATTGCTAATATGTCTGTGGATATGGGTTTTACTGCGGCAATTTTTCCCTCCGATGAGGAGACAAAACTGTTCTTAGATCAAAACAATCGTGTACAGGATTGGACACCACTTACCACAGGGACAAATCCCCAATGGGATAAACTGATTGAGATTGACCTGGGTACGATTGAACCAATGGTTGCCTGCCCCTCAAATCCTGACAATGTAAAAAAAGCCAGTGAACTACAGGATATTGACGTTCATCAAGTGATTATTGGCTCCTCCTGTAATGGCAGCTATCGTGACTACATGATTGCTTCTAAAATTGTAGAGGGAAAATTTCGTCATAGACAGGTAAGCTTTGAGATCAACCCTGGCAGTCGCCAAACCTTAGACAATGTTATTGCCATGGGAGGACTAGCCTCTTTGGTTGAAGCCGGTGCCCGGGTTCACCAGGCCGGATGCCTCGGTTGTATTGGTATGGGGCAAGCTCCTGCAACGGGAACCGTTTCCTTACGCACCTTTCCAAGGAACTTTAAAGGCCGTAGCGGTACCAAGGACGATCAGGTTTATCTCTGCTCTCCTGAAACAGCTGCCGCTTCAGTCCTAACTGGGAAAATCACCGATCCCCGCACCTTGGGTGAAGCTCCCATCATTAAATATCCGAAACATTTTCTCTTTAAAGAGCACTGGTTTCTAAAGCCAGCAAAGGATCCTGAATCGGTAAAGGTCGTCCGTGGCCCAAATATTAAACCATTACCCAAATTTGAAGCACTGCCTGATTCTCTCTCTGGAGAGGTGCTCATAAAGGCTGGAGATAATATCAGCACTGATATTATCATGCCCGGTGGAAACCGAGTACTCCCCTATCGAAGTAATATCGAGGCAATCAGCGATTTTGTTTTTGACATCATTGATCCAGAATTTGCCCAACGGGCAAATGAAAAAGGAGGTGGTGTAGTCATTGGTGGTGATAATTACGGCCAGGGATCTTCTCGTGAACATGCTGCATTGGCTCCTCGCTATTTGGGAGTCACGGTTAAAATTGTTAAAAGCTTTGCTCGCATCCATTTGGCCAATTTGGTAAATTTTGGTATTGTTCCTCTTACCTTTTCTAACCCAGATGACTATGATTTGCTCAAACAAGGAGATCTCATTAAAATAAATGGAATTAGCGAAGCTATAGCCTCGGGACAATCTGAAATTGAGGTTTTAATAAACAAGAGAGCTATAAAAACAGTAATATCCATTTCAGACCGCCAGCGCTCAATTCTTTTGGCAGGTGGTTTGCTAAATATTAAATAGTAGAAAACAAAATTAATCCAAGGAGGCATGTTATGGGTGATGCAACATATGCAAAGGGCCTAGAGGGTGTCATTGCCGCTGAAAGTGAAATATGTTTAATTAATGGTGCAGAGGGTAAACTCTATTATAGAGGGTATTCAATTGAGGACTTAGCAAAGTCTTCTACCTTTGAGGAGATTACCTACCTTCTTCTCTATGAAAAGCTACCCACTGAATCGGAACTCTCTTCGTTTCAAAATAAAATGAGAAAAAGTCGTCCCATAGACACTGTTGTACAGAATATGATAACCCAGTTTCCAGAAAAGGGTTCGCCCATGGAGCTGTTGCAATCGGTTATTACCTATTTAAGCAGTACAGTATCGCATACCATTCACCATTCTGACAAATGCAATTGTCGCGACACATTACATCAGATTGCACAATTAGCCACAGTCCTTGCCATGTATCAACGAGTGCGCGAAGGAAAATCCTATGTTGCCCCCCGTGAAGATCTCTCCCATGGGGCAAATTTCCTTTATATGATGCGCGGTGAAGAGCCTGATCCTGCAGAAGGTGCAATAATGGACAAGTGTCTTATTTTACATGCGGAACATGGCTTTAATGCCTCTACCTTTACTGCCCGGGTTGTTGCCTCTACCCTATCAACATGTTACTGTAGTATCTCTGCAGCTGTAGGTGCACTCTACGGTTCACTTCATGGTGGAGCAAACGAGCGAGTTTTGGATATGGTTGATGCGATTGGGTCATTGGATAATGTGGAGAGCTGGATTGATAAGGCCATGGCAGAACATAAAAAGGTAATGGGCATTGGTCATCGCGTGTATAAGGCAAAAGATCCCCGTGCTACGGTGATTGAGGAGTATCTTAAAACACTATCGGAAAACAAGGGAGATAGTTTCTATTTGGATATGTTGACAAAAATTGAGGCCACCGTGAATGATCGAATGAAAGCAGAGGGAAAACTTCTCTTTCCCAATGTGGATTTCTTTTCTGGTGCAGTATATTCATTGTTGGGAATACCGCGGGATCTTTTTACCCCAATTTTTGCTATTTCCCGGGTTTCTGGCTGGCTGACCCATATCTTGGAGCAGCGAAAGGACAATCGGATATATCGTCCTAAATGCCTCTACGAAGGCCCTCAAGGACAATCCTTTGTTCCTATTGAAGATCGATAGTTTGTTTTCGCTTATAAGTACCAATTACCACTATTTTTAATTATATTTAAAAATAGTGGTAATAGATTTCTAAGGGAAATATCATAACCTGAAAACGCTTCTATTCTATGGGACAATTTTTGGCTATGAAATAAAACTCGGTGAGCAACATTTAAAGTCGGGTTAGATGAAAGTCCACAATAAACTGTCCATTAATCAAAGGTCAATTCATGTTCAAGGTTGACAACCGAGCCATCCTGCAGCATAACCCGAATGGCAATGGTAAAGGTGCCCCACCCACTAGTTTTGAGTTCAAATCTGTTTTCTCGCTCACACACCGTTCTTTTAGGGTTAGGAAAACTTGGGTGTAAGGTATATTCTACACAGCGTACTTTATTAAGCAATTGAGCTGGCCCAGTAAGGTGCACTCCCCATTCCCACCAATCGGACTCTTTTTCACGAGACCAATTGTCTGCTCCAAGTTGGTCAAATTCCGATGAGGCCTGAGTACTTTCAAATACCAAGGGATGCTCTAACTCTGTTGTTTGACCATTGGTATGAAACAGGGTAACCTTAATTGTAAAGGTACCCCACCCGCGGCGGGTCAGCTTAAAATTATTATCTCTGGTATCAATAACCACTCGGTTATTTCTGAATGTTGGATGGAGCAAATATTCCACTCGCTCAATTTGATCAAGCTCATTCTGAGGTGCCTCAATAAAGACACTCCATTCCCACATATTTCTGCTCATATAACGAGCTGTATTTCTTGTCTTTATTTCACCAAAACTTACTCCAATTAAAAAGAAAAGGAGCAGAGAAGAAACAACACTATTTTTTGTAATATTTCTTAGAAGGTTCATTTTCCTATTCCTTTTCTGACTATTCGGTTGGTATTTCATGGGCCACTAAGTTTGCACTGGTTAGACTCAAGTTGTCTGTTGTAAAGGTGCCCTTGGATGTTTTGATCTCAAAAAAGAATCGGGTATTCAAATCAACGTTTGTTTCAACATAGATCATCCCATCCTCAACACCCTTTGTTACCTGTTTTCTTACCTCTTCTCCCTGTTCATTGATAGAGACTCGGTCTATCTCGATTTCTGGATCCCGAGGATTTATCTTATTTGGGTTGAGCCGCAACTTAAATGTTGCATTCGTCACCAGAGAAGAATCTTGAGTCATTTGAGATCCCCGAGCTGGAATGGTAATAACACCAAAGAGATTCACTTCCCTTCCCTGGACAACAGCAATACCAAGGATAATAGCAATGAGTACTAAAGCCAATGCAATAAGCAAGGATAACAATTTCGGTGGTAATCGATTGAGAATACCATCTAAAAATCCCGATTTTTTAGTAGGTTTAGCTGTTCGAGGCATAATTAATCCTTAACAGAGTGGTAAAGGTTCTGCAGTGAAATTGAATTGGAAGAGTTAGGTAAGAAGAGTGTTGTCACTGCGCTATAAATGATAGGTACTTACATTGATGTTTAAAAATAACAATGGGTGTTTGTTTGAGCAAGCAAAACTATCAATACGATTATTTGGGGGGAAAATTTCCCCTCGCAACAAGCTACCTGCCTACCTTTTAACTGGTTGCATCCACAAACTCAGTTTCACCTAAACGGTGAACCAGTGCTTGTGGGCAACCTGTAACAAATGTATGCAGGGGATCTCGTTGACTCCCCCTTGCATTTAATTATGGATGAGGTTTAGCTTTATAATCTGATTATAGGCTTTTAGCAGATACATGTTGGGAGATAAACTGGTTACATCTATGGACTGATTGTGCGAATGAATATCACCTGACAACACTTTTTGTCCTGAGATAGTAAAGATTTGGTAGGATTGGTGTTCCATAAAGTTTGTTGTTAAAAGTAAAGACTTTTCTCTTAACTTTAGAGAGATTCTATTTT
Source organism: Chitinivibrionales bacterium (assembly GCA_028278335.1). Taxonomy (GTDB): domain Bacteria; phylum Fibrobacterota; class Chitinivibrionia; order Chitinivibrionales; family JANQEN01; genus JANQEN01. The sequence continues at coordinate 4,857 of JANQEN010000056.1, forward strand.
CATACACACCACTAAGTTTTTTATTTTGGATAGCAGTAGTTCCATCAAGAGTATGTTTTGATAAAAAATCCCAGAGGATTTTGTTTGGTTTTACTCCATCAATCTCATCACTGAACCACACATGGCCTCCGGGTTTACCAAATTCTTTGTGTACAGTATACAGAACGACCGATGTGTTTTCCTGTCCACCAGTATACGCATCTCGTACTACGTCACCGCCATTCAGTTGAGTGGTGACAAGGCTGGAGGAAGGAATCTTATTGTGAGTCACCCAAAAATTTACCACAGCGGATGCGGACAGATACCACTGATTACCCTCATAGGGCAGCACCTCATCGGCAATACCATGAAAGATAATCAATGATGTATACTCATTTATATCATTGGGTTTCGAAAACATAGCCCCAGACATAATACCAACTGCAGCGATTTGGTCACAGAGGTGACTGGCAAGCCCATAACACATCATACCACCATTAGAATATCCTGTAGCGTATACCCGATTCAAATCAACATTATAGTCCTTTTTGATATCAGCAATAAGCTGTGCTGTAAAATAATTGTCGTTAGTGTTCATATTTTGACTACCATCATTTCCCGGATCCCATTCAGGTGCCTCTTTTTCGCGTATAATACCTTGCGTGTAAGCAACTATAAACTTTTCACTATCAGCCAATGCGTTAAGTTTATAATAATCACCGACAGTTTCAGCCCAATCAGCAGCACAATCTCCCCAGCCGTGATAATTAATAAGCAAGGGAGTTGGTGTGTTGCTATCATAGGACGTTGGGACATAGAGGATATATTCCCGTTTCACATTACCCTCTGTAAATTCTTTAAACCCTGCATGATTATTATTTTGAGTGCAAAAGGTATCTGCCATTATTTCTGTCCCAATGGATGCAGTTTTGCTATATCCTATGAGTGCGATCATGAGTATTAACAGAGCCATATCGAGATATTTTCGTTTAGCAGTTAATCCAATTCCACTGTCACTTTGATTAATTATTTGCTTTATCATTGGCAATCTACTCCTTTGAGAGATAAAATGGTACAAATTTTAGAATGCTTTATTTAAACCAATTCCGTTTTCATTTTTTTAGCTTTAACAAACTTATTTAATAACAATATACTCTAAAATCGCTTTTTTTACAAGATAATGTATAATTTATCGTTTTCAAAAAACACAAGCAACGATCTGCCAAATCAGTCAACTATTTTATTAATGATTCCAATTAAACTCATAAATTGGTACAAAGAATATTGATAGAATGGGATAGATTTGCCCTTATCAACTAATCCAATAAAGTGATGAACAGGAATTCACATCTTAGAACAACTCATTCAGATTAATAATGAACACCTCCAGAACCGGCCATACCAGAAATGGCAAATTTATTACTGATCCCACCAAATCCCAGAGAGAAAGAGAAAATTGCTAATTGTTGCCCTTCAGTCCATTTGAATTGCACATTTGGCTCAATTTGAATGGCAAATAGTCCCTTTGTTTTTATGAACAGCCCTATACCAATTGGTAAGGTGAACCCCATCTCACTTCCTCCAGAAGACCCAAAGGATGAACCATAAATATCAAATTGACCACCAACACGACCAAAGGGAATAACAGGGCTTTTATCTTTATTCACTGCATACCCCAGATCCATACCAAAACCGGTTTGGGTAACATGATCCCCTTGCTCAAAAATACCAGTCCATTGCAATCGTGGCCCTAGCATGAAGTATTTTGCCACAAACACTCTGACATACGGCGAAAACTGAAATATATGCAAACGAGTTTCAACATCCTCCATACCCAAATTGGAATAACTCATTGAGCCACCAATCCATACACTTTGTTTATCCGAAAAAAACTCTTGCCCCAGTGAAAGGGAGAGACAAATAGTTATAATAACCAAAAAACTCTTTATACTTCTTGTTACCATAGTATCCTCATATCATTGTGTGTGTAAATAGAACATCTTTACTTAAACCCAGATTAAGCAATAGGAAGTAGCGCAGAAGCACAATCCTATGCCCATTAAGACTTTCAGGCTTTTCAGCCATATCACCGTGTAGATATGCCCTTCAAAACCTTCAAGTCTTACTAAATCATAACCTTGCACTTCTGCATCTACTCCTACTGCATAGTCTGGGTTAAAAGTAAAATCTTCCAATATTACTTTGTGTTGAAATTGCATTTTTTCTTCCAATTCCGGCAAAACCAAGGGAGAGTGAAAAAATATTCATATTTTCCTGATCAATACCAAATTTGACTTGAAACCCTGCTTCAATCTGAAAGGCTAAAGCCCCTTTTATAGGAATTAATAATCCAAAACTTGTGGGTATTGCCATTCCCTTTGATGTATAGGTTTCAGTTGTATCAGCTCTAACTACTTGGCCGTTATACGGGTCCCATATCGTTTTAGTATAGGTGCTCTTGGAATAGTGAATATCATATTGATAGCCCAAACTAAAGTAGGGAATCACCGGTTCATTATTATTAAACAACCCACCAAAATCTAAACCAATTCCCCAAAAATGATCTCGATACTTATTACTCTCTCTCCTTTTATAAGTATTTATATGACTAAGCCAGTCAACACGGGGGCCAATAAAAACGGACTTGAGCGGGAAAAATCGAATCGTGGGAATACAGGCAAAAGAGTTTGTTTTAGTATATTCAGAACTAATAAAGGAATAGCTTAAATTCCCATTGCTCCAAATAGAACCCTTATCCCCAAAAAACTCCCCAGAAAAGGCAACGTATAAAAACCCACAAATAAAAATACCATAGGACAGATGAATTATTCTTCTAGGCATATCGACCCTTTTGAAAATGATTAAACACTTTATTTGATAATAATATACTTATTTCACTATCTGAGAAGATGACATTTTTAAAATCAATTGCCTATGATTTAATGCCAATTAGTCCACATAAACGGTACATAAGATCTGTTCCAGTTCGAATAAACGTTGAAATTGGCCTAAATGAGCTGTAATCGCCAACTAAGTTACTCATGGTTGTGAGTCAAAGAGTTAGTTCTCTACCAGCAGTAACACACGGTACTGAGCCAAAAGGTTGATTGGTAACAATGAGAAGCATTTAAGGCTCAATGAGGATGTATTGAATTCATGGTATATAATCTTAAAAGAAAATAATCGTCACTAATTTTTTAGTGGCGATTATTTTCTTTACCTTAAATTTTTTCTCTCGGCTAGCTGCCAAGATTATTTATTATGGATAGGAATAGTTAGGATAAATGGTAAAAGGAGAACCATCATTCACTATTATAGTGGCTGTTGTTGTTGTGTTATCGGTGTTTTGAATTAATATATGATTATCATTAAACTCCTCAAGTGTCCACTCATAAAAGTCTACTGGATTTGTCTTTGGTATAAATTTAATGTCCACTGTTCTCCCAGGAATAACCCATGCTGTTCTTCTTACTACACCGTCGATTTCAACCTCCATAACTTCACCCCAATGACTTTCGGATACTGGAACAATCTCAAGTCTTACAGTCTCTTCTCCTGTAAAAGAGCTCTCATAGGCTCCCATATCTACATTACTCGAAAAAACGCGATTATTCCCAGCACGATCTAATCCATCGCCACCCCAATTCATATTCTGGTCACCTGTATTTCTACAGGGAGAATTTTCATTAAGTCTCAAAAATAAGCCATGATTTTTATCCATCGTAATAAATTTAGGATAAAAATTAAAACTCTCATTATAGGAAGTAATCAAATCCATCTGTTGAGTAACACAATTAGAAACATATGCAGTACCGCCACTGAGGTAGATATCTGGTGCCCCTGTAGATGCATTGATGTTATTCCAAAAAATACTATTGCGCGAATCGACATTAATATTCTCATCTACCCAGAATGCACCGCCGTGCCCCTCTGCTGCGTTACTAACAAAAGTACAATTTTCAAATGTACTAGATTTGTTTTCCGCCATAGATCTATTTAAATATATGGCACCACCACCATTACCACCATTAGCTGCGTTTCCGTAAAACACACAGCTAGCTGCCCTTGAATAGTCTGAACTGTCAACCCATGCCCAAATTGCACCACCTTCATCGGAAGCTGTATTATTTAGAAATGAGCAACGTAAAAACTCTGGTAACCTCCAATAAAAAAAGAGCGCACCACCATTAGTAGCATAGTTATTATCAAAAGTGCAATTTTTGAAAGAGAGATTATATCTATATGAATCATTTATATAAATTGCACCACCATTGCCACTATTAATTCTGTTGTTTATAAAGATACAGTTTTCAACCCAATAAAATTCCTTATCTGCATAAACAGCACCACCCTTTCCCTCATTACTCTCATTATTCTCAAAATAGCAGTTTTCAAGTTTGAGTGGGTTGTAAACACATGCACCACTTTGGGCGTAATTGTTTATCACGTTACATTTCTCCATTCGTACACCGGCAGAGCTATGTCCAATTTCAGTATACCCATGAACAGCAGCCCCTCTTTGTGTGGTATCAAGACTACCATTTGCATTACCATCAGAAATTGTGATACCATTTAAATAGAGATAGTTATTTACCGTGCTTCTTACAACATTGTATGAATTACCAGACAATGTTTGATTTTTATCAATGTCACCGGTTAATGTAGTTATGTAAATATCTGGATTTGCTACTGCACCAGCATCGGGGCTACTTGGATATCCTCCATATATATATATGTACCTTGAACCTTCATTAAAATCAAAGAGAAAGCTTTGGTTGCGGTCATTGTTAAAAATTGGATTACCATCTTGATCGACACCCTCGTCAGGATAGTAGTTACCCTCTGCTATATGAATAGTACTTACAGCCCCAGAGAACTTCCGAGCTAGTGATAAAGCTGTCTGCAATTTAGTAAAGGCATTTTCCCAAGATGACCCATCATTATTACCATTAGCAGTGCCATCTACATAGAGATCCGTATAAACATTAGGCACAAATGTAGCTGTTATTGTTACATCACCCTCTATAGTAATTGTTTGACTTTCATCAAAGTAGCCTTCAGAAAATGAAACATTACTGGAATTATCTACTTCCCATCTACCAAACCTATAGCCAAAATAAGGATTTGCTTCAATATGATGGGTTGAACCATTTTCCCATATATACTGCTGTTCAGGTGGAACGGTACTTCCATTATCATCTGATTGTATAGTTACTCTGCAATCATCATCATGTATAGTGTGGCTATAGGTCCTATCTGTACCTATCTGGGTTATATTAGAAGGCCAAGTATTATTTATGGTAAATTCCATGGTCCTATCACCACCCACGTTATCATTCTGAATAGAATTAAATTGTAGTGATTTATAACTTTGTCCACTGTTAAAAGTTACAATTTTATTTGAAGGATTCAAATTATTATAATGCTCATGTTCAATCGCAGTTCCTCCCAGGGAAAAATCTGCTGTTATTGTTTCATTGGGTGTGGGATCAATATCCATATAGAAGGTGTATGTACCACTGCCTTCCCATGATTCACCTTCAATCATAGAAAAATCAATTGTGTATTTTTGTGTAAAGTACGCAGTTACATAAACATCACCTGAAATACTCACCTGCTGAGAAGCTGCATCACTATTAAAACCATTAATATTTGACGAATTATTTACTTCCCACCTGTCAAAGTAATAGCCATCATCAGGTATAGCCTCAATAAACCCATTGCCCCCAGCTTCCCAAACATGAGTTTTTTCCTCAGGAAAGGTACTTCCACCGTATCCGGATGCCAGAGTTATAGTATATTCGTTATCAATAATAGTGTATGTGTATGTATTGTTTGTTCCAATTTGCGCTTTAGCTGAAGGAGATGGATCAGTCAACGTAAAAATTATTTCTCTGTTCCCGTCATTTTCATAATTGTTTATATGATCGAAATTAACATATCTAGTGTCATCATCTGCGTAAAAGGTCACTGTTCTATTTGACGGATACAAATTATTATAATCACTTCCAAATTCCGCATCACCACCTAGTGTAAAGTCTACAGTTATTACTTCATTCGGCGTTGGTGAAATCTTTACAGCAAAACTTTTTGTGCCACCATTTTCATCACCTGATCCACTCACATCTCGAAATGAAATGGTATACATTTGAGTCCAGTGCGCATAGAGCGTATGATCAGAGTCTTCTGTCAGCTCTGTTGCAGAGGTAATCAAATCTCCATTCCCATTTATCTCTGTGTACCAACCGGCAAAGGCGAAACCATTTCTAGTCGTTGTTGGTAATGGACCATAATTTTCACCAAAATTCACATCCTTATATTGTGGATTCGGCGTTGTTCCACTGCGGGGATTAAAGGTTATTGTGTACGCGTTAGGATCAACCATTGCTCGGATAGTACCATCCCCTCCTCGTAGATAAACATTGGAGCTAGGATCGGCTGGATTTCCAAAAAAGACATAATTGGAACCAGCAACAGCGGTCCAACCAACAAAGTGATAACCGTCGTCAACAGTTGCCTCAATTGGTGTTGAAACACCATGATATACCGTTACATTTCCTGTTGGATTAGTGGTGCAATGTTCGACTGAATTTACGGTAAGGGTAAATTGTACTGGAGTCCAATGGGCATGAAGCGTTGCAGTACTCGCCTTATTCCAAACATTTCTAATTAACATTGTACTATTATAATACTGTTCGCCACCACCATTTTCAAACTCATAGTAGCCCTGGAATATATAATGCTCTTTGGATGGTGCACTGGCTTCAGGCATTGCCTCATCAAAAGTTGCTGTTACATAATCTGAACCATTTTCACCCCCATGTTTATTAAAGGTTATCAAATAAGTCCTTGGAATCCAATAGGCATATAATGTAGCAGGGTTGCGCTTGTCCCAAACCTCGATACCGCCCATATTTTTGTCATAGTACTGTTTACCACCACCAAACTGAGCATCAAAATAACCCTCAAATGTATAGCCCACTCTCGACGGGCCTATGGCTGTGGGCATTGCTTGTTCATAGGTTGCGGTTACATTGTCTGAACCACCAGAACCTAACTGTTGGTCAAAAGTTATGAGGTATTGTCTTGGGTTCCACTTTGCATAAAGGGTCATGTTTGAAGTTACTTCACCAGTGGGAAAATCCCAAGCATTCTGGTATGCCTCATCTTCATACCACCCGTCAAAGATATAGCCTGGTTTTGTTGGTGCAGGATCGGGTTCGGCTATTTTACCTTGGTATCCGGCAGATTGCTCTTGAACAGTGGTACCACCCTTTGAGTCAAAGGTTACGGTGTAAATATCAAGAGTCCAATTAGCATACAGGGTTCTATTTGCAGTAGCTCTATCTGTGGCAAAATTCCACTGATCGCCAGAACCATTGATGTTTGTGTTCCAACCGGCAAATGTAGCACCTGCCCGTGTAGGTTGAGTTGAGGGTTCTGTTAAAAGTCCATTATAGGGGACTGTTTGTGAAGAAGGAGTTGGAGAACCACCCTGAGCATCAAAAGTAACTGTCACATCGGCATTGTGAAATGTGGCTACAATATTTCCATTTCCAGAAATAGTAAACTCACCTTGAGCACCACTATTGTTAATCTGTACATTATCTGTAACCACCCACTCCGTAAATTGGTATCCTGGTGCAGGATCTGCAACTACAGTAAGCGTACCATTTTGTTGAACCGGTTGATTACCTTCAGGATCAACACTACCATTTTCTTCTGCATCGACATGTACGATAAACATAGTTTGTTCATAGGGGCTTTCATAGGCACCCATATCAACTTCACCGTGCTGGATCCTTGCATTCTCTTGAGAAAAATCAAAGGGAATCAGTTCTGTTGTATTGTTATTATTATTTAAGTCAAACTCATCTTGCGGTAAATGCGAAGCATTACCTCTATTGACACAAACAGAATTTTGCTGCAGTGTTAATTGATCATGACTTGCGGTTCCAGTAAAATTCGGATTGAAGTGAATGACATTGGTGAGATTGGCACCGGGAATTGAAATTTGTTCCAAATCGGAGTCAACAATATTCATGATACCATTTTCAATTTCAATATCATTTTGACTTGGTCCTCCCTCAATTAGATTGCCCCAGAGTATGGCATTGGAAAGAGTAAACGATTCACCATTCTTGCCATCATTGAATTTTATTGCTGCACCTTGATAATTAGCATTATTCTTGTTAAAGGTACAATTGACTACGTTAATGTGCGTAGCAGGACCATTTGAACTAAAAGCGACATTTATTGCGCCAGCATTTCGGGCTTTGTTATTATAAAAAATCGAATTTGTAATTTGGTGACCCAATGCTTCTTCATACGGATAATAATTGATGGCTCCTCCGTCACCATCACAGTTATTATTTATAAACAAACCATTGACAATATTAGAGGAAACAGCACCGTTAATGTGAACCGCACCTCCTCTATTATCTTCATTGTTCAACGCAGTATTTTGATCAAAGGTACACCCAAGACAATTCACTAGAGAATTGACGCCATCTCTTTTTAAGGCAACTTCAAGATGGAGAGCACCACCATTACCATTTAATACAGAATTCTGGACAAATTGGCATGATGTAAAGGAAATATTTGAAAAACCAAATGCGAGTATTGCTCCACCAAACCGGGAAGCTCTGTTATTTCTAAAGGTGGTTTCATTTGTTTCTAACTCTACACTATGTGCGTATGAAATATAACATGCACCCCCATCATATGCTTCATTATCTTCAAAGATACAGTTGTCTATTATTACTCTTGTACTGTTATCAGAGACTAAACAGCCACCTCCCGATTGGTTATATGCAGTGGGCCCATCAGCATTGCCATCGCTAATTGTAAAACCATTTATATCAGATTCAATTCCTACAACCATAACATGGTAAGAGTTATCGGTGTTAATCGATTCATTGCCGATATTTCCACTGAGAGTGGTTTCATTACTGAAAGGATCAGCATGTTCGGACCCACCATTGGAATACCCACCAACCAGCTTAACGCCACCTACCATAGAAAAAGTTTCTTCCCGTCTACCTTCTTCCACGATCATATGATTTGCCTGATCCGGGTAGTAGGTGCCAGCAGCAACCCGTATTTCCTCAACAATACTGTTATTACGGGCACAGTCCAACGCGTCCTGAAGGTTGAGGAAGGCATCTTTCCATGAGGTGCCATCATCATCGCCTGTAGTTGCACTTTGATCTACATAGACAATTGGACCAATTGGTAGATCATCATTTAAAATGGTAACTTTATACTGGCTATACTCTCCCTTGTTAACACCCTTAGGTAGGGTATAATCGAGTATGAAATACTCATCATCTTCGGGTACATTATCCGGAATGATCTGAATATCAATGTGATTGTTCAATTGAGAGGCCGTAAAGGTTAGGCTTGGTGTAAGAATTGCGTAATCAGTCTCATCAAGTCCCGATGATTCATGAGCTACATTGATCTTAACCTCTTTATCTTCTGGAGGAACATCAGACATAGTGAGCCCAACGGTTACTAAATTAACGGGATCTCCTTCATCCCCTTCTATAACAGAAGTAGAGAAACCATCAAAACTCAATTTTGGAAAATCATCATCAATGATTGTCACAGTGTGCTCTGGCGTATCCCCAAGCACAACATTTGTTCCACCAGTTGGAATATATAATTCAACAATGATTGTCTCATCGCCTTCAATGAGTTCATCATCAAAGATATCAATAGCAATCTGTTTTCCCGATTCACAAAGTTCAAATACAAGATCACCTTCTCCCAATAATTCATAATCAGGATCTGTCTGACCAGCAGGTGTTGCAGTACCTCCTTTTATTGTATAACTAACCGTTGTTTGGTCATCTAAGGGAGCTACTGACAATTTAACATCTAAATAAATAGTACGTTTTGCCAACCCTCCAACTGATTCTAGCTCTTCACTGCTTTCAGTAGCGAAAAAGACCTCTGGAATTATAATTTCCCGTTCTTTTTCAATGGTTACTTGATAGGTGGCAGTTTTATCAGCGACTTCATTTAGGACCAATATCTCCAATACATTTTTCCCAGAACCAATCTTTTGTGTTATAGATCCACTTTCAATAACTTTCAACGCTCCGGTATATTTATCAATTAATGTAGCCTGAGTATTTGCATCGCCATAGTTTAAAACAAGACTAATTTCATGTACATCAGTACCAACTGGTGATGTTGCCTCATAGTCAAGCACATTTGGACTAAAAGCAGGATTTAATTGAATTTCCTGCTGAGGATTATTATCATCAAAGATTGTCATGGAGCTGATTTGACAATCTGTACCAGGCTCCCGTATTGCCGTGATTTTATAAGTTATAATCTTTGTATTGGATGGGCCGTATAGTTTTATCAAAACAATATTTTTTCCATAATCAAGATTAATTGCTTCACTGGTAACGCCGGATTGCATCTCTTCCCAACCGGACCCATTCCTATGGTTAAGGTACATTGTGGCATCATTATTTTGTAATACTGCAGTTATCGTAATCTGTGTTTCACTGCTAAGGAGTGAAACAGAATAGTCAGATGAAGTATTTACAAGGGGAATAGAAACAGCTGCACCAGATGGTTTCACCTGCAATGAAGTCAGCATGACATCCAAGTCAATTTCCCTAATAACAGTAATCACATATTCAATCGCAGTTTGTTGGTCTTCTGATATTATCGTTATGGGAATTTTGTTAACACCATATTTTAATTTCACCTCACTAGATACTGCATCAGGAGGATTTTCAGTACCGTTAATGGAAATTGACACTTTTTTCTCAACAATCGGGACAATATATACTAGATCAATATCACTGGATACCGTCGTACTATAAGAAAAGATATTGGGATCAAATTCTGGTGTATAGGTGATCTTATTCTTGTCCTTATCATAAAGCTCTACAAAGCAAAGGGAAGCAAAATTATCTGGTGATCGGTGAACCTTTACTTTGTAAATTGCAAATGCACCATCATCTGTCTCAACATAAATTGGAATTACCTTTTCACCAGGTTCTACAGCGACATCTGCAGTTGTTGCAGAAGTATTGGAACCATTTATAAATACCTCAGGTGGATTAAGCGTATTTCTTGTTTCAACACTTATTGTTACCTTAGGGCAAGAAGGTTTAATTTGTGCCTCATAATTAACAATATACTGATCGAACTCTGGAAACAAGGGCCGTTGTTCACCACAAGCGGTAATAGTAATACTTTTAAGATTAGCATCGCCGCAGGGATTGGTAAAATCCATAACACTGGTACTCTTATCTTTACGCTCATTACCATAAGAAACTAAAGGGATGCTACCACTTTTTTCCGCCACACCAAGCCTATTCATCACACCATTATATGATTGTGCAAACGCCGGATTACCAAAGGATTTCCATTCATTGCCGTTATAATGAATAGCAGTTAATTTATTCTTATTGAAATTGTTTAAAAAGGAGATGAATGGTTCATTATTTACAAAGGACAAAGTAAAAAGTTCACTTCCATCGCTTTTAAAAATTACCGGTTCCTCTGTATCAACATCAGCCCATGCCCCACCCTGGTACATTTTTGCGAGCAATTTGGTTTCAGTTGTTTTATCCTTAAAAAAAGTTTTTTCAAAAAGTGTTAATTTTTGATTATAAGCGAGATAAGGCACATTATTGTTAATCACTAATGACAAGTTATTAGTAGTTCCATCAGAAACCGGTCCGGTTCCATCTGGCTTTGTACCAAGCTCTTCCCATTGTGAAGTAGCTGTATTATACTTAAGTAAAAATAGCTTTGCATGATCCCCGTCTCCTTCGAGGTTTTCATCTGGATCAATAATAATTGCATTTCTTTTATACGCTATATACAGCGTACCGTCTTCAGCAATTGAAAGGTCAAAGTTATTAACACTTCCTTCAAATCCATTGTGGGGTATGTTTATAATTTGCGGACGTGGTAAAATTTCATCCCAAGTTTCTGAGCTTTCATTCCATTCTTTTATAAAGAGGGTTAGATTTTCCTTCTCTTCCGGTAAATTAAGCTCAAGAGAATTATTTGCTGTATAGGCGACAATTAGCCGTGAGTCACTTTTCTCGATATCTATTTGCTGTGGCCATGAAACAGAGGCTACTCCGCCCATTGCAGACCATGGTCCAGCTTTTCCATCAGCCTTTCTGATCTTTAATAACCCATCATCATTCAAGTCAGTATATGCGACATAAAGTGTTGCATCGTCTGAACAAAAGGCCATTTCCTGGGCTGCACCCTCAGAAGCTGGTGATCCACCGACTATTTCCCAGTCGTCCCCATTAAGACATTTTACCATTACCTCATTGGATGTTCTATCTTTGTAAGCTAGACAAGGCTCATCTTCTATTGTGGATAATTCTGTAAGATCTACTTCACCTTCTGTAATATCAGAATTGCCAGCAAAAGCCCAGCAGTTTGACAATCGTCTAAGGTGCACCTCATAATTATTTAATTCATTCTCCTCAATTCCTTCTGAAACTTCAACTTCCAATTCAGTTGTTGCAGCTTCATCAAGTCCTATTTCCTCAGATAAACCACAGGGGCAGTCAGATTCAAATATTTTTTGGCCATCTTTATATAGTTTTAGATATGCCTGAGCATTTTGAGCGATTGCATCAAGCACAACTTTCTCTACTTCATTTCCTACTGTTTGCCTATATATGTTAATATCAGGATCAAATCGCAAATCTATTTCATCGGTAGCAAGGTCTTTCAATTTTAACCCACCACCAGATGTTGATGCACACGATTTGATATGAAAATCATATTCAGCATACACTGTATCTGCCTTGCCCTTTGTATCGCGTTTATATTCCTTTACTTTTCTTCCCTGCCAATCATATTCAATATTTATGTTGTTATTGAATCCATCAACAATACAGGTAACAACATTATTAGTATCAAAATAATAGGTAATAGGAAAAGTAAGCTCTGGATGGAAGCGTAAATCTTCTACATATATCTCAGCGTCAACACCTGGTGTAACTGAGATTAAAATTTTTCCATTATGACTTTGGATATCACTCAGATACTCTTTAGATATTTTTTTTGAAACTAAATTCCATTCACCAACAGTTAGTTTCTCTTTCATGTATAGTGCGTCTTGATTGCTAGTCCCCTTTGATACAAATAAAATCACATTCTCTTCTACTGCATTTACCGGGTATACCCATAGGGAGAAGAGATAATCTTTTTCGGTTTTCACCCCCTCAATATATTGGGTTATTCCATTTGTCGAGATCGAGCCCTTAGAAAAGTATAAGGTGCTATCATTAAAATGTTCCTTAGGGGACTTATTTAATACCGCATCTCCCAAGATCCAACTATCATCTACAGAAACATGGTCACAAGTTAAAAAGGCACATTCATCATGACTGGCTTGACTAATCTCAGCTATTCGTAGGTTACCACTATGGCCATAAAAAAGTGCTCGTTCAACATCTGTTCCGTCCTTATAGCCAGTATTATCGCGGATCTCAATTGCGACTCCTCGATCTGAGTATTTGGTGTATTCCTTTACCTTTTTCCATGCACTCTGACCATCTGGGTCAGCATAATTAAAAGAGGTAAGCGCAGGGAGTTTTCCATTTACACCAGGTTTAACGTCCCAAATGTAGGAAGCTTTAGGCTTATATGCACGGCACTCTGAATCATAATACCAAGTTGATGCTGTACTCTTTAAAACTTTTTCCGGTTTACCATCTTCTTGTTCTAATATGGTAGATTGACATATAGGAGCGAGCAAGTTCTTATCCTTAAACTCCTGTTGCAATGGGAAGTTTGGTTCAAGAACGGCAAAATTATCTCTAATAATTTTTGAAACACCATCACTATTGGTAGATCGGATCTCTTTAATCTTTCCATTGCTTAAAGAGTACTTCATAGATACTGTTTTTTTCAATCCATGGGTTGTCGTGGTTTTTTCGCTAAGTCGAATACAGGTGACCCCCTCTGGATAGGCCGGATTATTAAGCAGCCTATCAATATATGTCATTTCTTCCCTATGGAAAGTGTTAAAAGCAAGCCCATCCGGATACAATGGTTCTTTGTGAACAACATATGCTCCTCCCTTTTCTACCGCAGTTTTTAAACCGAACATATCAGGCTTTTGCATTTCAAAAAAGTGTCTAGATCTAGTGCCATTTTCTTTTTCACTCAACTTCTCTGGATCAGGCTTTGAGTTAACGCCATAGCTATAGACATCAACCATTCCAAACATTGCAGATTTAGAATTTGAATTATATCTAAATTTTGAAGGTAGATACAAATCATTTATTGAGCTATAGGAATATTCTGTGACCAAAGCCCTTTTACTGATTTCATCAGTTACCGTTTTCTTTTTAATAACAAAAACTTTTACCACACCTCCAAAGCTATCATCATCCTTTCTTGCTATTTCTAAAACAGTTTTTCGGTGGTTTCTAATTCTATTTTTACCACATTGTCCAACACCAACATCATGCATTTTTTCTTTAAACAAAATTGCATTGTTATTAACATAAACCTCTGGTTGAACATTCCTTCCATATTCACACTCACGATCATAAATCCACTCCCATTTGTTCCAGTTTTCGCCGTTACTCATAACTGCAGTTGCTTTTAAATAGGGTGCTAAATGGCGTTTCGTATTATGTGTCATTCGACCAAAAACAATAAAATTATTACCCACCCCGTACATCTTTTCTCTACGTTCGCCTAAGTGTACATATTTAAGGTTTGGTACTGACCAACTATTTCCGTCTCTTTTATAAATCTCAAAGTGCTCTTTCCTTCTGTTTGGTCTACAGCGGCCTTTTCTTTTCTTTTCAGTTTTTCTTACCACAAAAAAGTCTTTACCAGGGAGAATAGAACTCTCCTTTGAACTGAAATTCTTATTAGCAGTTACACATCGCCATTCTTCACCATTAAAATCAAAGTAACTTAAATTATCTTGAAATGGATGATAGACGCAGAAGTAATCATTACCTGCGTAAATTTGCATTTTATTTCCACGTTTAACCCTTTTTTGACAAACTTCTCTCCAAATTTTCCCTGTCCAAGAGAGAACTTTAACAAACTCTTGATGGCCTGGCTGGTAACCTAAAACAATGTAATTATTACTTAAAGCCATCGATATAAATTCTCCGGATTGAGCTTCGAATGTTTGGGTCGAAACTTCACCCCCACTATAAGTAATTACTGAAACACCTGTATTTCCCATTTCAGGTGATCGTTCTCTATCCCAAATAACTGCGTGATTTTTAACACAATGCAATGTTTCTGAATTATAAAAGCCAGGAGGTGTAATCCAATCAGTAGCGTTTTTCCAATCACTCTTCTTATCCAAAGAAAGAGTATAGATTCTAAAATTATGAGCAGCAACTGATCCATAATTAATCCGATACACTAACCCACTACCATTTGTTCTAACTGAATCATCTTCAAACCTATCAGAAAAACCTACCTCCCATTCAAGGTTCTTTTCATTCCAAAAATATGCCTCAATATAGACTCCTTTTCGAAGTAAATAATAGTCAGTACCAGTATGAGCATCTTTTCCATGGAATTGATTATACGGTGTTGGTTGCCCAACTTTTTGGTTTTTCCAAAAAGTTCCTACCCAGGTATAAGATTCCGTGAAAACATGGTCCGCATTATTATGTTTTTTTCTGTAACGAATTAAGAAATATTCGTTCCCAGCACTAGTTACTCCCTGATTAATAGATATTAACTCATCACCTTGGAGCTTTGTTAAATCAAAGGTGGCTTTTTTTGATGAAGGAGTGTCCATTTTCTCATATTCATAGGATACAATGCCACAATCTGGTGTAATAATTTGCTTTAAGGCGCCTAGGTGATAGTCTTCAGAACTTTCTTTAGCCTTTTTTACATCATCAAGATATTTATAGATAGTTCGTGCAATTAGCTCTCTTTTATCATTTTTTACAACAGCACGTTTTGAAACACTTTGTAAAAGTCGTTTTTCATAATGTTTACCTTCAAAAAGGTTGATTGAGTAATAGCAAAACAGATAGTTTGATTGATGATGGCCATTAACATACACATTTATACTATCAAGATATTGAGTTTGATAGGGATCTATATACGCATCAGGTTCACTTTTATAATTTTTTGGATCTAAATACTCTAATTTGTTTTTAGATGAATGATGAAATACTATTTCATTACCATTTTTTGCCTTAATAGATTTGATATATGATTCATGTGTGTAATATACTTGAGATATCCAATCACCTACAAAGAGTGGTTTTCGTATTTTCTCATACATGTATTCAATGGTTCCACCATATACATTTTCTTCCGCTGCAAGATCCCACATGTATGGTAATTGAAGTGGGTTATTGTTGGCTCCTTCTGAACCAGAACCAATATACCCATTTTTTCCACCACCTATTTCACCATCATAATTTTCCCAACATATTGTATGCCATATTGCATCATTTCCAGGCCTGATTGAATTAGGATCTCCATATATGTACCGTTTTCCATTCTCATCAGTTAAAATCCACCCCTGAATCCTGGGTTCCTCTTCAATCATTATAGCTGGAAAACGCTCTACTTTCCAAAAAGGCTTATTTTGAATGAAAAATTTAGGCTTTTTAGTAGCCTCATCCCATTGTTCAATTATCCTAACAGAAACCCCTTGGGGTGATTTCCAATAATATGAATTATCATTATAATTTAAAGTTCCATTATGATCACAATAAATCTGGCCGTATCCAAGACTCCATCCCAATCCGACCCAGCTTGTGGGTGCTACATCATTTTTCGCCCTCACCTGATTATATACATTACTAGAATACATTAAGCTAGCATCAATGCTAAGATCTACCCCTCCATCAAGACTGAATAGCTGCTGGGGGTGTACAACCGTACCGGTGAATAGGTTAACACCAGTTTCTGGATCTTGGAGTTTATTGAAGGGATTACCTCCTGAAGAGGAGGTGCTAACTAAAGCATGTGTCCAATGAGTAAATAATAATATGGATATTATTATTGTTAATTTTAACTTACTATTATTCTGCATGTATTTATCATCCTTACTCATAATAGAAATTCAATATTCCTCAAAAATTTATTAGTATTAGAAATAACTTTTTATTGGTAAAATGCTGGTCCAAAAGGATTCCGAGCCTTTGATTTCTTCGTGTTGTATTCGCCAATTTTGTCTATTAATTCTTTTGCTTGCCCAGATTCTATGAATTGATACCCGGATTTAACTCTACCAGCATTTTTCACAATTTCATTTACGAATTTTGGTACTATACTAACCCCAGTAGTTGCATCTGAAAAAGTACCCATATCTTCCCATAAATCACTTAATATCATCCACAAAAACTCTGATTTCAGTCGGTCAAGTTTTTTAAGATCTTCCCACATAATCTTATAATTATTTGAAACTAGACTCGCTGGTATCTGCTTCTCTTTTGGTGGATCATACTGTTTGGCCCATTCTCTAAGATCATAAATCTGGGATTGAGGTCCTGGAAGAATCATTCGCATAGTATAAATTTCTTCCATTCCTCCTGTTATACTAGTTGGCCCTTCTGAAGTAACATTACCTCCACTTTCCTCTCCAGTTCCACCTTCACCTTCAATCAAGCCTAAGTTTAATTGAGGCATTTCAAAGGCTGGAATCTCCTGCATTTGCATGGTACTCAACCAAAAATTTGATGCTTCCGAAGATGCTAACTGCTCTTCCATTTCTTTCATTTTATTGGCGCTCTTATAGAATTTATCCATATCGGGACTCTTATGGTCATGGTTCCAATCCTTAATTTTATTAACATCATCACTATCAATGCCAATAAAAAAGACATGTTCTCTGAATGCTTTACCCCAAGGATCTTCTACACCATCAAGATAATAATCAAGAGCAGTCGTTGCAATAATAGCCAAATTTATTAATACAGTTACTCCAATTAAGTAAACAATTGCAAGTAATACTTCACCACCCCCAGTTTCTCCGTTCGGGTCAATCATAGATATTGGGTCATACACATAAGAATAGGGACTCCAATATTGTTCCTGAGGATCGGTCGACGTCCATAAACCAACATCTGCATCATAGTAACGAGCACCAAAGTAAAACAACTTCATACCATCATCGGCTGTTGCTCCACCTGCCATATCATACTCTTTTCCTGTAAAGGTCTCCCGGGCAGCTACACTCGTTGTGAATTCTTCAATTATGTTTCCATAGGAGTGGTAGCTGCTTGCAGATTGAAGTGTACCATCTTCTAAAATCACTTCCCTAGTTGAGCCTAGGTGATCTTTTACGTAGTAGTATGTTTTGTTGTCCTTAGCAATCTTTCCATCAATCCCCCCAGGAGTAACAATATTTTGATAGGAAAGTTCATTTAATTTAGTTGTTTTATTATATTCAAAAATATTGGCTCCAGCATAGGATATGGTTGCCTTGAGCGTTCTTTGACGCCCTCGAATATAGGAGTCCCCTGATTCGTTTACTTCAAAGACATTACTATTTTGAGCATTGTCAAAAATCAATCCAGATTCAGGAAAAAGATCATCCTCTGTATTATCGTTAAAGGAGCCAACAGAATGAATGGTGTTGTTTCCCTCTACAATAAGTTTTTCTTCATTATCCGATGTTATTACTAAGGCATCTTGTGAAGGATCTACAGTGGAATTAGCCTGAACAGTGGCGTTCTGCAAATGGCCCTGTTCGTCAATTTCTATATTGGTATTAATCTTGGGATTTTCTATTATAAACCCCCCCTGAATAATACTATAGAAAAGAAAGATGTGTACAAAGGTAAACCGCGCCACATAGCAGCAGATTCCAAATAGGTTATTGCCACTCTTTTTCATGTATTAATTCTCCGTATTATAGGTTATTTTCTGCACCCGTTGGCCTGCAGCATCATAGACCATCTCAACTTCAGAGACAAGCTTTACTGTAGACATATTATCCAAGTTCGATAGGTTGTTCCAGGTAAAAACCTGATCATTGTCATCTTTTAAGGGGATCTTATCATAAATCTTAAAGGTAGCTGGCATATCACGCCAGTCGTATACTACAACCATTTTCTTTGATCGATCCAACACCATATTACCATTAGGATCGTACAAATAATTCGGATTACCACTAACCTGCTTTTTAGATGATCCGGGAATATGTTCCAAGTGGTTGGTCCCCGCTTTGTAAGTATAGTTATTAAACTCACTAGTGCCTTCTATCTTATCGGTTAACCTGCTCATATTGTCAAAGGAATATTGCTCAAAGGGAGTAGTTGCCTCAGTGCCTTGATAGGTTTCTGTTAGTCGTCCCATTTCATCATAACGGTAAGTGTTTTTATATGAATAAACTGTTGATGGGTCATCAGCATTCTTTCCTCCAGACACACTGACAGCACTAATTTTTCCATTGTATAGAGGAGCTCTTTTTGGACTAAAACCAGTACCTGGATCATCATGGTAAAAAAGTTCCTCATTAAAAAGAGTGGCTTTAGTGTTCGTTTGGATTTTCTTAAGTAAATCATTGATTGTATGAGTATACGCAATGGATTCAATAACTTTGTCATTACTAGTATTGAATAGCTTTTTATTCTTGAGTGTACCCCGATCCGTGTACTCGTACTCAATAACTTTTTCATTATTAATGAGTATGCTTTTTACTCTTTTGTCATCATCATATAGGATTCGTTTTACACTTTTATTCTGCCAACTAACACTTTTATTATTTTCGTATGTTGCTCCACGGTAATTGATGTGGTGTGTTACGGAACCTAAAAAATCAGTTGCAGAACTATCCTTATGAATTGGTATTTTTGGAATAAATCGATAGTGCACTTCAGCTTGACCTTTAACATTATAGGAGAATAGGTTTACCACATTGGTACCATTTTTATTACTTGCAATGGTACCAACCAATTTCCCCCGTGTATTTCTGAGATTTTTTACTATATGATCAAGAACTTGTACTATACGACCGGAGGTAAACGTTTTTAGATTAGCCAAAGTGATCTTATCATAAACATTTCTATTAATAACGGTTACTTTTGCTGTTTGAGGAAGTGTCGCCAAATCAGCTAAAGGAGAGTCAAACCATTTTGTTCCTGTACCACTATAGGGAACTTCAATCTCACTTTTAGTTACTAATCGACCGTATCGATCATACTCATTTGCAACAAAAAATTCTTTAGCATTACCAGAGGCAACCTCTTTTGCTGCATGTAAAGCTGTTTTAACATAACGCATTCTATTACGAATATCATAACGAAACTCCTCGACCTCTCTATCAGGAGATGTTTTCTTTAAAACAAGACCCTTTGAATCATAGACAAATGTAGAAGCATAGTCGGTCCCTAAGGCATTGGCAGTAGTTGGGTGTGGTGGTGTTTCTTGTATTACCTCATCAGTAGTAGTATAAGATATTTCCGAAATTATTCGATCTTCTCCAACATCATTACATTTCCTTACAATCCTGTTATCCTTATCCCTTAGTATTTGAGAATAATTTCCATTTTGATCTCTAACAATTTCTAAGCTATAAGATCCCCAATAATTCAATCTTGGTTTTCCAACAAAAAAGTCAAGATTGTCTTTTTTTGTATGATCATCAGTGAGATACTCTTTTTTTACAAAACCATTATCATCAACCCGATAATCATTTTCAAGGCTTACAAGAAACATCCATCTTTTAATATAGTGACCATTAGTAGGATCTAAGGAATAAGTCTTGCCAGGAGCACCCACTTTTTGTACTGTTCCATCTGGCCAATAGCGTTTTTCAGTAAAGGCAAATAATTCTGCATTGGGATTTCCATTGGTACCATTGTAATAGATATTGGCATTCTCAATCAGCTGATTCTTCAAATATTTCTGAAACATCCCATCTGTTTCAGCAACATAGGGTTTAATTGATATAGAATCGCGACTATATATATCTGGATAAATTCCTGAAACTAAGGCCTTTTTCTTTGCTCCACTTATAGAGTTAATAATCGCCTGTGTTTGGATTTTCCTTCCTAAACCATCCATAAAGGTAATGGACTCACTTGCTACTTTTTTAGCGGTATTTTGAGGTGTATGGTAGACTTTCTTTTTTATCCAATGAGCTGCTTCCTCTGCCCAAGCATGACTGCCAATAAGTATCAGGCATAGTACCGGCCATATATGTTTTGTTTTCAAAGTATACTGCATAGTTAAATTCCCTGTTTAAACATGGGTACTGATATATTAAAACGTTACTTTCCCAAAATCGCTCTAAACTGTT
The DNA here is from genome assembly GCA_028278335.1 of Chitinivibrionales bacterium. Classification (GTDB taxonomy): domain Bacteria; phylum Fibrobacterota; class Chitinivibrionia; order Chitinivibrionales; family JANQEN01; genus JANQEN01. The sequence continues at coordinate 26,095 of JANQEN010000056.1, forward strand.
CAATCTCTTTTTGCTGCTCTTCAACTCGTTTGTTCTGCTGTAACAGATAGAGGTGCAGCTCTTCTATTTTCTTTAGTAAAATCATATTCAGTTTGGATAAATTTACGCCGTTTTCTTTCATGTTTTTGGCACTGGGAACTTCGGGAAGGTGTTTGTTTGTCTCAAGGTAGTTTTTCAACTGTTCAATAGAGCGCAGGTTGTAATCCTTTTCAAACACATAGTCCGGTGTGCGTAAGGTCCAGTCACCAATAACAACAGCGTCACACTTTACCTTGCCGTCAACTTCCATATTTTCGTTTGGACCACACTCTTGTGGGTATACATAGGCTGTTGGGCCTTCTTCAACCCACAACGCATAGAGAACCACATCAACATTGCCCATAAGAAAGGTTTCAGTGGCACGATAGGTGTTTCCGTTTCCATTAGATGCAGTATTCCATCCCTGAAAAACAAAGCCAGCTTGAGCTAACTCACCTGAATTTCCTAAGACAGTTACGGTTGTTCCCTGTTCGTAATTCGTAGGATCAGTAGGCACTGAACCACTCTCAGCACCATTGGCATTATAGGTGATTGTATAGGTTGGTTGTTGTTGTGTTGTTATTGTAAAGGGTTGATTACTCTGATCAGTAACACTGCCATTGGAAACATCGGCAATACGGATTAAACAGTTGGTTGCTGGTGTGGAAGGCGTTGTCCAATTGTATGTGCCGTTATTGGCGGTATTGGCAATGACATTCGTCCAGGATGAGCCATTATTGAGCGAATATTCTATGCGGACATTGCCCACTGAACCGGTTGTACTCCAGGTTATATCGTATGCAGTGCCTGTTGTCCAGTTTTCACCACCATTGGGTGCAGTGACAGTAATGGTAGGCGTCACAACCTGATTCCACACAGCATAGAGACTGACATTGGCTGTGCCCATGGAAAAAGTTTGATCGACATTGTAGGAGTTCCCACTCCCATCCGGTGCTGTTGTCCATCTATCTTCAAACGTAAAATTTGTTCGCTCCATATTATTGGTGTTACCTAAGACTTGTACGTTTTCTCCCTGTTCATAAGAATTGGGATCATTGGGCGGACTCCCTCCAGTAGCGCCGTTTCCATAATAGGTTACCGTATAGGTTGGTGGTGGAGCAGTTACATTAATTTGGGTTGTCGCATCATCAGTACCACCGTTTCCATCATCAACGGTCAAGGTAACCGTATAATTTCCTGCACTGGTATATTGATTAGAGGGGGTTGCTCCTGAGCCGTTTTGGCCATCGCCAAAGTTCCAGCTATAGGTTAATGGGTCAGAGTCAGGATCACTTGATTCTGTACCGTTAAAATTAACAGTTAAGGGTGCATTACCGCTGGTGGGGTTGGCATTGATCACTGCAGTTGGATCTTGATTACCACTGCTATAGACAATAGTTATTTGAGTTGCTAGGGAAGCATTGTCCGCATAGTTTCCTGGCTTAACTTCATAATCCCCACTAGTACCGTTCTCTGCAATAACAAATCCCATTGCATTTCCATCACTCCACCCTGACCGATTTACAATTTCCTGTACAATCGATGAAATATTCGGAGATTGATCCCATTGGCCTTCTGGACCGTCAATAGTCCAGTCAGTATATGCACTGGTTTGCGCTTTTGCTGCAGGAAGCGATTCTCCAAAATCAGAAACACTATCTTCATCAAACCCAAAAATTCTGGAAACCACAGGCTGACCGTCACCCTCTGCTCTAAGATACAAGCTTATATAGGCTTCAGTAATGGTTGCTCCTTGAGGAATGGTAACATTGCGGAAGATAGCTCCGAAATTTAGAGCTGCATAACTGCTACTAAACCTTCCCACATACAAGTTTCCTGGTCCTACTCTGCTCCAGGTTGTGCCAACTGTATTTTCTGTACAATTGTCATTGTTTGCACTCACCGAACCCTGAAATGTTGCACCATAGGAGCTGCTGACAAGCAGCAAGCATACTAATAAGAGTAAAAAGTGTCCAACTTTCAATGAGAAGCGTTGGTTAGTTTCACGCTGATTCATCTATCTCTCCTTTAAAGTAGTAGAGTTATGTTTTTTCTTATTTAATTTTTTTACCTGATCCAGGAGTTCCTGGTTTGCTTCAATTTTCATGTGCTGTTGTATATAATAGAGATGCAACTCTTCAATTTTCTTAAGAAGCTGCATATTAAGTTCAGACAAATTTACGCCCTTTTCCTTCATCTCCTTGGCGCTGGGTATTTCAGGTAAGTGGCTATGAGTATCAAGGTATTCTTGGAGCTGTTTAAGTGTTTTTAAGTTATAGGATTTGTCAAAGACATAATCCGGTGTTTGAAGGGCCCACGTACCAATTTCTAAGGCGCTACATTTTATCTTGCCGTCAACATGCATATGCTCGTTAACACCACAATCCTGTGGGTATACATAGGTCATTGCTGTTGTAACAGTCAATGTGGCGGCATTACTGGTCACACTATTTCCACTCCCATTATCGTCAGTAACCACACAACGATACTCTGCAGCATCACTGTTTTGAACAGAGGAAATCATATAATCACTTGTATTGGTGCTGCTGATATTTTCCCATGAAGGTCCGGTATTTATCTGCCATTGATACACATAGGGTGTCGTTCCACCGGAAACCCCAACACTAAAAGTCACATTGTGCCCAATAGTTGCCGTTAAAGAAAGGGGATGGGAAGATATATGTACCGCAGTGGCAGGAGTGACCGTTAGCGTAACTGTGTCAGATGGAGCACTGCCTTCACTGTTTGTTGCAACGGCAAAAAACTGTGCACCATTGTCTAATAAGGGAACATTATCCAAATTAAGTATGGTGTTTGTTTGCTCACTGAGAATGGTACCATTTTTATACCATTGAATGGTTGGGGTTGGATTACCGCTCACACCAACCATAAAACTTGCAGAACCATTTTCAACGGTTGTTTGTGGCAGAGGTTGATCGGTAATCGCTGGTGCTGTTAATAGGTTAGTTACCGTTAATACCACTGTATCTGAAGAGACACTCCCCTCACTGTTGGAGGCTTCTGCATGATATTCTGCGCCATTGTCGGAGAGGGGTACATTGTCAAGATCCAGTGTTGCATTGGTCTGTCCACTCATCATTGAGCCATTCTTATACCATTGATAGGTTGGCGTTGGATTACCGGTAGCAACAACGTTAAAACTGGCATTACCATTTTCAGTGGTTGATTGTGGTAGAGGATGGACTGTTATGACCGGTGCTACCAATTGCTCATTTACCGTTAATGTCACCGTATCTGAAGAAACACTCCCCTCACTATTGGAGGCTTCTGCATGATATTCTGCGCCATTGTCGGAGAGGGGTACATTGTCAAGATCCAGTGTCGCATTGGTATGGCCATCCATAATTGAGCCATTCTTATACCACTGATAGATGGGGGTGGGATTGCCAGTTGCCATAACGCTAAAACTGGCACTGCCATTCTCGGTGGTTGATTGTGGTAGAGGCTGCTCTGTTATTACCGGTGCTACCAATTGCTCATTTACTGTTAAGGTCACCGTATCTGATGAGACGCTCCCCTCACTGTTGGAGGCTTCTACATGATATTGCGCGCCATTGTCAGAGAGAGGTACATTGTCAAGATCCAGTATTGCATTAGTACGTCCACTCATAAGTGAACCGTTTTTATACCACTGATAGGTGGGAGTGGGATCACCAGTTGCCGCAACAGTAAAAGAGACATCATCACCCTCAGTGATAGTATCATTTTGGGGTTGGTTGGTTACAACTGGTGCTGTATTACCACTACTATTTGTTGTTAGAAGGACATCATCAAAGCGTATTGTTGTGATCTCATCACTATAGGTGGCTCTATTATTATACCCTCCAAGAATAATAGTATGGTTTCCTGCATTTAGTGAGTTTATTGTTGTAGTAAATTGCTGCCATCCTGTTGTGTCATCACTACCACCATTTCCATTTCCAGAAATTTGAGCAAGAGAGTTGTTTGCATCATTACCATAAAGAATTCCGTCAACAGATAGTAATGCTTGCCCATACTCATCACTTTCATACATCTTTGATAAAGTTAGGCTATATCTCAATGAGAGCTCCACATCACCGGGCTGGGTAAGATTAAAAGTATATGACCAGCCACCGGAGATATTATTTATAGCACTGCTTGTTGCACCGAGGGTCACTTCCAGACCACCGGTTCCATCATTGCCATTTGTTGCAGTGCGAGTACCATTGGCATAACTCGGCTGGTTTGTTCCACGAAATGCATCGTCCTGGTAGGAAAATCCCTGGGCATCGCTGTTAAAGTCGGCATTAACCAGTTCTGTTGTTGTCAAGGTCAGGGTTGCCGGATCACTGGTAACACTGTTACCGCTGCCGTTATTATCGGTGACAATACACCGGTAATCAGCAGCATCACCGGATTGGATCGGGTTGATGGTATAGGAACTTGATGTGGCACCGTTAATATCTTCCCAGGATGATCCGGTGTTTACCTGCCATTGGTATACATAGGGTGTTGTTCCATCCATTGCTATAACACTGTAAGTGACACTCTCACCAACAGCCCTTGTCTGGGATTGAGGGTGAGTGGATATGGTTAACGGATCACTGCAATCCTGGGTGGAAGCCCAGTCCGGATCAACGGTATTAGCCCAAGTTACTACTGCTGGAGTAAGATTGCAGAATTTATTGTTGCCGAGACGGCAATTA
>JANQEN010000069.1 GCA_028278335.1 Chitinivibrionales bacterium
CGTAGTTCTTTACTTCGAACCCTCAGCAACGCAGAATCTGAAGCCCTCAGGCTTTCCCGCAGGGTAAACAACATGGCAAAATTGATACGATCCTTAGAGCTCTCCAGGGGTTGAATCCAGAAAGCACCACTATCAACATGATATTTCTCATAATAACAATTCACTATCTATACCTTGCCATGTTGTTTATGCAATTATGAGGTTTACACTACATCCTGAGAATAATCATATATAGCACTAACCAGAAGCCTTTTTTTTTGCAACTAGTCTACTGGCCACCCCATAAACATGACTCCGAACGGCGAATTGATCAGCCGCCAAACCAGTAATTGGCTCTTTACGGGTAACTAAAAGCTTACCATTTTTACCGTTATCCTCTTTGTCACTTGCATCAACATCCGCCATTTTTATGATGTGGCCATCTTTGCATGTCACTTTTTTGATTGTGGTCCTATTTTTTTTTAACTCATTAAGTCGAATTTTTTCAACCTTAACCGCAGTAGCATAAGGATCCAACCGCTCTCTCCGTCGAGCAATTCGTCGCTTGGAATCTGCATCCGGTACTCCTGAAACTGTAGCAACTGAACCAAAACCCTTTAAAAAAGCACGCCGATATTTGGTTCTACGAACCTTACGGAGTCTTGAATCAACTTCGTACTTTTCCTGTGTGGTATTTTTATGAGCTAGTGTGCTTTTCATAGTGTAATTAGATATCAAATAACACGAGGTCCGTCAAATGACCGTACCCGATTAAGGATTATGTTAAACATTCCACTCCATGAAATACTCATCGACACGAGCATGCTGGTGTCTTAGTATTGAACAATAAATATCATTTTATTAGAAAACTTGCAACAAAGGGCTTGAGTTTTCGGAAATCATTGGAGATTTACAGTAGCATTCGGGCTTTTTTATATAGGATCTTGCCTGGGAACTTGCGAGGGATCGCTCTGCTTGCAATTCATTCTGCGTTCAAATAATTCATTTCAGCATCCGCGGTCGCTTTGACTCTATTTTCAATTTCTCCCCATCGGTCCACATCTGAATAGCGCCATCCTTATCCGTCCGTAAAATTCGGTAGCCTTTATCTGT
>JANQEN010000077.1 GCA_028278335.1 Chitinivibrionales bacterium
CAATTACTAGAGGGCGGCATCTTAGGCGAAAAGAGGGCTTTTAGGACCACTTTAGGAGCAACTCTTGCCTTTGGCCCACGTCTAGCTTATCAAAATTAGTGAATGTTTGCGTTAAAAGCCCCATGAATCACGTAAAAATGAGCAGGCCCGTTGCATTTTCACCTAAAATCCCGCCCTCTACTAATCAAGTATGGCTGGCAGAAATGCCGGGAAATTTGCGATGTTCTCCCGGGAATCCGGCGTTTTCTCGCCAAATTTCCGGGAAATCCCGTGATTTCCCGCCAGCTGCAGAGGCCGGTTCGTTGGAAAAAGTTCGGGGTTTGAAAGCCCCGAACCCTACCTAGCGAGCTGCATCAGATTGGCTGCTGGCTCAGAATTCACCCAGCAGCAGCAGATTGGCTACTGGCTCAGAATTCAGCCAATCAGAATGCAGCTTGCTAGGGTTCAAGGTTTTCAAATGCCCAACTTTTTTCCAATGAACCGGCCACCATGGGATAGCCCGTATTTTGCCTTTGTCCCATGTTTTAGTGCATTTTTTGGCTCCTTTTTGGACACATTTTGGCTTTATTATTTATTCGCGCCCACCGTGAGCGTGTAAGACCAGCCTGGGGGACTCAGGGACTCGGACGTCAGACGGTTGTCATAGCAGAACTTGCCACCTGAAATCCGCAAAATAACAATAACAACAACAATAATAACAATAACAACAATAACAATGACAACCTCACCATATTGGATTGAGTCCTGCTTGATCGTGACCCAGTCGTGCCTGCAGCGCCTCTAAATGAGGAATTAGTTTGAACAGCAGTGAGTAGCAATATGATGATAAATATTAATGAACATCTTCATACGTGCAGCTGGAACTCGTCGCACTGTTGGGGTGACCGAGCGCACGGCAAGAGATTTAATTAAGTAGTTATAAAATTAATTTAAAAGTAATTAAATAAAATTAATTCGCAAATTCTTTAATGAGACTGAATTCAATTCAAAGCTAATCCTGGGATATTGAATTTGGACTTTTGTGCGAAGGGGATTCCTTGATGTCCACTCTGGTATCCTCGGGGACGGCGAACCGCCAGCGGGTCCTACAGAATTAATGGGGACTTTTATTGTGCTTTTACTTTTGGTTAATTTTGAAAATTTTGTTAAATTTGGTTGTTGCATGCCAGAACACTTTACAGTTAGCATTTGCAAAATTAGGGGTTGTGGCGGGCGAAATCTAGGGTGATGGAATCTGCTAAATAGGGGGAGAAGGAGGGGTGCAACATCAGGAAGGAGGCTCAAAGCAAAAAGGTGCAATTTATGAAAGTTTGTTATCGTATCTCCAAAAATGCGATTTTTTGGAAATTTCTCAAAATTTCGACAAAAAATTTCGAAATTTTTATTTTTTAATTTTTTACTTTTGGAGTCTCTACATAGTCATAAATTGCAACATTTTTTGCTTTGACCACTCCTTCCTGATGTTCTATCCCCGGCCCTTGTTCTCCCACTATTTAGCAGGTTCTATGTAGTACCTAGATATACGACCTGCTGAGGAAGTAGCTAGTTTTTGGCCTGAATTTTTGAAACTATAGTTAGATTGCTTGCCTCTTTCAGGAGTATTCAGAAGTTTTAGGTATTTCCTTTTTTCTTTATAGTTGCGATCTATGTACATATGAACGGTAAGTCCACCACAAGTGTTAAAATGGTGCCAAGGAATACTTTCTTGCCTGTGGTGCACAAAGAACAGGGGAGCACAAAATGATTAGCAGGGCCTGTTCTGGTTGCAATAAACCTGAGGGCTGAGGCATCCATTGCCGCATACTGACCATTGCCCGTCATTGGGGTAGTACGAGTGCGGCCAGTTCTCGGAGTGGATGGCGTAGGCCGGGTTGCCGTTGTCGAGGGGGCGCTCCTCGGAGCCGTGCCTGTACCCGGCCCAGACTGCGCAAAAAGTGTGCCAGTGAGTGTGCAAAATATTGCATCCTAATAAGTAATACGCTTTTGCTGGCAGAAATTCCAGCATCTGTACACATACAATCCATCCATCCAAATATATAAAAATATATGTATAGAAATATTCATAAAAATACAATGTCAAAAATAAGCTATCACCTTGTGGTCCCTTGTTGCATGCGCTGTCTGCATTGTTGGGGCCCAAATTCCAGCAGAGGTACCTTTGAAGGAAGTTTAAGTGAGCCATGTAAAGATCTAAAGATCTCAGGTCCTTGTTTAGAAATCCTTGAGAACTCACTCAAGTGGTGTGTTGCCGGGGCATGGGGAACTACCAGGTGGCCTTAAAAAAATCACAGAACAGTAAAGAGGCAAAACTAATAATAATAATAATAATAATAATAATAATAATAATAATAATAATAATAATAATAATAATAATGGCAATAGTAATCTAATTACATCTCTCCCTGGCAGCTGTGCCCCATGTAGAGGCGCCTGTCGCCGCAGAAGACCACCCAGGTGGAGCACCTCTTGCCGATGGGGCACTCCCTAACCTTGCCGCACTGATGCAATTATGCAATTATGCAATTATGAAGTACATTTTTGTTTTTATAATGTCACTCACTCTATAGGGCACACAGTTGGGCGTCCCGCAGCTCCTGTACGGGCAGCTGTTGCATACGTAGCCCACCTCTGCAAGAAAGAATGCTTTTGCGATGGCGCCCTTTCCCCGTTTCCACTATTTGCACAAAAGCTGATCTGGGACAAGTGAACAACCTTTTTGTGCAAATAGCCATCATAGTAGTCATATGGCTATTTGCACAAAAAAA
>JANQEN010000121.1 GCA_028278335.1 Chitinivibrionales bacterium
AGTATAATACATGTAAATAGACGTGTAAAAGGTACTGTTTACATGCCTATTTTTATGTATGGGGAGTACTTTTTCATCTTTGGGACCTATCATGTGGGGGTCCTCTTCTTCCGAATCGGTTCGGGGGGGGGGGTTTGAGTTCGAAAACCCGTCCAAAGTATTACGAAAATTCATCTAATGTATTGTGGTGAAATCGGTTCAGGGGGGGTTTGAACCCCGAAAACCCCCCCTGGATACGGCACTGCTGTGGGGATCAAAATCAACAATCTAGTATATGTACATGTACCTGTACTAGTACATTTTATTTCTGAGCTAGGTTCATGCAATGGCAGTATTCCCTATCTATTTCTTTCCAATGACGGCATTTCAGAGAGTGATGACTTCATATCGCAACTTGCTGATCTCAATAATTGCAATTGATCGATTTATTGCTGTTGGATGGCCTCTAAAATCGGTATACCTTCTTACAAAAAGGAATACTTATTTAGCATTGTTGTTTTGCTTATTCGTATCATTGCCACGTGTTAGTTTCGTTTTTTGGGCTGGTGATCTTTGGTCGATCACACTTAATCCATGCAGCGGGAAATGGCAAATATTCACAGATCGATCTATCTGGTGGATTCGAGTTCTCAGGCCAATTCTTATTGACATGGATACTTGGCACCAAGTGGTAATTGCTCTGGGGTTACCAGTATGTATATGTGGAGTGATGGATATCGCATTGGGGTTTGTCTTAAGAATAAGAGTGCGAGAAAGGGCGAGGATAATGGCCAATACACGTCCTGATTTATCTGCCGAATATAAAAAAGTTATAAGCTCTGCCACCAATACTCTGATTTTGACACTTATGTTTTTCATCCTGCAAGCTCCTCAAGTAATTCCTCGAGTTTTGGGTTTTTTTCAGAGGTCTCTATTGTGGGGTAAGGCGCAAATATTCCTTTTTTATATTGCGCAAATACTCACTGGGATTGATATGGATAACGATTTTCTCATTCTTTTTGTGCTGAATAAGAAGTATCGCAATCACATAAGAGGAACTTTTTCAAGAAAATGAAAAAGCTTAATATTGTAGAAATAACACTATCACAATCTGAAAGATACTTACTGAATTGTCTCTTGTCTAACTACTTAACCAATACTCAGCTTGAGCGAAATCATTAGGATAAGGGACTGGACTCTTCTTGTAATTTCTGAAAGGGAAAGAGCAGGCGAATGTGTACTGTGAGATCACTAATTTTCACGGTTGATAATTTTTCGCGGATTTCGAAGATTTTAACAAACCGCGAAAATGGGTCTCCGCAAAAATTAATACTCAGTTAAGTACTAATCCATTGTTCAAAAATCATGA
>JANQEN010000134.1 GCA_028278335.1 Chitinivibrionales bacterium
TCGATTGGGCAACAGATCGTTCCCCTCTTTTTCCAAAATATGGCCCACTTTGAAGCCAATTGGAAAGCCATTCATGAAGAAAAAAAGCGACTCTGCACAGACCTGCAAGAGCTTGGATTTGAAGTATGGGCTAACCAATGTCCCTTTTTCTTAGTAAAGACAGAGAATTCAACTAAGCTGAGAAATACGCTTTTAGTCAAGCATCACCTTATTGTGAGAGATTGCACTTCCTTTGGACTTGCTGGCACAATACGAATTATGCCATCCCTGCCAAAGCACAATGATTCTCTTTTAGAGGCAATGGCGCTCTATCGGTAGCACCTTTGATGATACTGCATTCTTGGTCTTTTTAGCTGCCATTGGCCCCCAGACTCATCCACCTCTGGTATTTCCAATTACCTTGTTAACATAATGGGCTGGGAATAGTGATACTTGTTTGTAATAACTTTGATAATGTACAATCCCGGAGCTACCTCAACTGGAATGGAATTCCATTTTTGACTACTATTTATCCGAGTCGTCTTGATACTCTGGCCTTGCAGATTGATCAGTGACACCTTGTGATCACCCAAACATGGCGATTGCATATATAGTGATCCCTTTAAGGACTTAACAGTGATATTCATTGTTTGTGTTGATTGAGGTTGGATACAATGAGTTCCCTCATTGATGCCAATCTCTTTACCCTGAATAATTTCCTTGTTACTTTTTTGTAAAAAGGCTATAAGTCGGCAGTTTTGTTTTTTCCAATTGGATTTAATAGTAAAGGTCCGTTGCTTAGTTATGTTCTCACCAGCGGCAAGCGTTATAGATTCTCCTTTGGCATCGGGGAGCATATCTCGATTGCAATCTTCAGTGGAGGGTTGATTACTCCAGGAGTGGGGAATTTTATTTTCGATAACCACCACATGCAAAGTACCATTCACTGAGCTCTGGGATGTGTTGGTGAGAGTAACTTGTAAAGTGCCCTCGTTTTGAGGACAGGTTGAGCCCATAGTGATTGCCAGTGGTGATGGCTCAGCTAAGCGACGTTCGACATTTGCTTTGATTTTGTCATATTTGTAGGGTTCATTCAATATGCCATCACCGTAGCAGGTTGGCCAGTAACCCACGTCATAATAGGCTTCCCGGCTTTTAGTCTCCTGAGTTTGAAATGTGTCATAACAGTAATTAATAACAATTGCGACTTTATCTTTATATTCTGATTTTATTCTCTTTAGCGTACCCGCCAGTTTATCACACATGCTTCATCTTCCGTGGGAGGAGCTGTATGTGTCGAGGACGACAACCTTAGTTTGTGCTCCTACAGAAAAAATCAATGCCATTATTAGTAAAAAGGTCTGCCACTGTTTGTTTCTCATTTTACATCCTCCCATACTTTAAATATATAAAAAGTGCTTTTTGTTTATTAACGTCTAAAGAGAATTTTTTGGGTATAGGTGATAGAACCTTGCGTAATTTTATACAGATAGGTTCCATTGGATACTTGATTGTTATGTTTGTCAAGTCCATCCCATAGGACAGAATAGCTTCCTGGTGCACGATGATTATTGGTTAATGTTTTTACCTGTTGTCCCGCAATGTCAAATATAGTAAGCGATATATGGCCAGCTTTTGATAGAGTATACTGAATAGTTGTCTTTGACGAGAAGGGGTTGGGAAAACATTTGTGTGATGCTAAATTTGAAGTTGTTGGCAAAAGAGGGGACTGAATGGGAACAATGCCACCTTCCTTGTATACTGCCACACCCCCATAGGTACCGATCCACATATTTTCGTGTTTGTCAAAATCAATAACCCTGACTCCATCATTGGGAAGCGCAGAATTAGATGTGTTGAAGACAGTCCACTTATTTGAGGGATCAATTTGTATCATACCACCGGGCTGAACAGTTCCAATCCACTTATTGCCCAGGTTATCCTTGGTAATTTCAAGAATATAATTATTTCCTAATTTCGAGTTTGTTGTATCATAGACAGCCCAATTTGTTCCATTCAAATGAGCAACACCACCCACTTTTGTACCAAGCCAGATGCTTTGAGGGCTTTCTGCTAATAATCCTAAAACGCGATTGTCAGGAATCTCAGAATTTGATTGATTATACACAGTCCAAGATGACCCTTTAAACTTTGCCAGACCACCATAGAATGTTCCTACCCAGGTGTATCCTTCGGCATCAAAGGCAAATTCCCAAACATAGTTGTCGGGCAGTCCTGAATTGGTCGTATTGTAGGTAGTCCAGTTTGAACCGTCAAAGGTTACCACCCCTCCTGTATGAGTACCAATCCAAATTGTTCCTGAGGCATCTGTTGTAAGCGCCACGATTTCATTATCGGGTAAGTCGGAATTCTCTGTTGTGTAAAGAGTGCCATTGGTGCCATTTTTCTTAACAAGACCTTTATTGGTTCCTATCCAAACACCACCATTGTTGTCAAGAGTCAATGACCGGATAGAGTTATCCGGTAGTATAGAGGTGTTTGCATTAAAGAGGGTCCAATTGGTACCATCGAATTCAGCCAGAAATTCTAAGGTACCAACCCATACATACCCATTATCACCGACAGCCATTGCAGAAACAGCATCATTGAATAGAGGGGTGTTTGATCGGTTGTAAATAATCCATTCTGGGGTAGCGTAATTGGTTACACAACATAAAAGAACAATTAAGAAAACTAATGCGGTTTTTGATTTTTTAAGTCCCATGAAACACTTCCTTCTACTGAGTATGTTATTATCTATTTATAATCATCTTGTTTATTGAGTTTCTTAAAGACGATCCATACAATTGTACAAAGTAAACACCAGAAGCAAAGTTACTGATGTCGACATGAACAGATGTCACTTGATGAATGTGTCTGTTGTAAAGGAGTAAGCCCTTAGAGGAAAAAATATTCAAATAGTTTTCACCCACTCCATTGATGTTGACCTTAATCGAGAGTCTATTGTCCTTTATTGATATCAGCAATGCACCAATTTCCCTATGAACTTTATTTGATTTAATTGGTGTTGGATCCTGGCCAAGATAAATCATGATATGAGGATTAACACTGGGGCGCTCACTCCAGATCATATCAAAGAGACCATCTTCGTTCCAGTCTGTAAAACAGAATCGAGGATCCGATTCAGGATCAATGATAGTACCATCAGAAAATTTAAGTGTGTCTTGGCTTGTAAATACTGGTGCTGCATTGGTTCCTACATTTTTCATAAAGTACATTTTACTGTTTGCCATGCCTTCACAGGTAATAAGGTCTTTTTTACCATCCCTATCAAGGTCCTCAACCTGTATGTAACATCGATTATAGGCAATGGCATTTCCATTCAATTCCAATTTTGAAAAAGTAGTGAAACGATAGTTTGTGGTCGTTCCAGAATTTAAATAGAGTCTAATCCCATCAGTGCCTATTCCACTGCCAACAAGCAGATCAAGTTTTCCATCTTCATTCCAATCGAC
>JANQEN010000182.1 GCA_028278335.1 Chitinivibrionales bacterium
GCAGAGGTGCTTTAGGTTGTTACATTGTCTCTGATAAAAAACCCGAACCATACAGAGTAAAACTAAGTGTACCATCATTTAGAAACTTGATTGCCCTACCACATCTTTTAATTGGTGAAAAACTTGGAAACATGCCCTCCATTTATTGGAGTCTTAATTATTGGCCAGTGGAGGCAGATAGGTAAATGTCAGTAATTGCACCAAATTTTAAACTAAGTGAATTTATTAAATCCATTTTAGATGTTGCATTTTGGATTCTTTTACTCCTTACTCTAGTCGGACTTCCAATTGCATTTATTGTATTGTTCTATATTGAAATGCCCGTAATTAATGGTGAAATACTTACGCCATTTCTTGCCCTAACATGGATAGCAGATCCGTCTCGAACACTTCCTATTATCAAGGCATTTATGACAACTGATCTTTTTAGAATAGCTGCATTTCCCGGATTTGGTTTTGCAGCATTGATTGCAGCTGGCACTATCTTTGTTGAAAGAAAGATGCTAGCTAAACTCCAACTCAGAGTAGGTCCTTTCTACTGTGGTAAAGTCGAAGGAATCTTACAATTAATGGGTGATGGGTTTAAACTTCTCTCAAAAGAAATTATAATTCCTGCAAAAGCAGACAAACCGCTTTTTTGGGCAGCCCCTGTCTTATTTGTGGCAACTGCTGCAGCATTTGTTGCCCTAATTCCAGTTGCACCCGGATGGGTAGTAGCTGATATAGATGTTGGTCTTTTGGCAGTCTTTGCGATAATTGGATTTTTCCCAATAATTACTATTTTATCAGCATGGGCTGCAAACAGCAAGTTTCCATTCATTGGTGGAATAAGAGCACTCTTCCAAATGGTATCATTTGAGATTCCACTAATCTTATCATTTCTTGGTGTTGTTATTGTTACTGGAACTTTGAATCTATCAGAGATTGCGGCAAGCCAATCAAGTTTCCCATGGATTATATTTTTCCCAGTTGGTGCAATTGTTTTCTTTATCACAATGCTTGCAGAATTAGAAAGAATTCCATTTGACTTGCCTGAAGCAGAAAGTGAGATTGTTGCTGGATGGTTGACTGAATTATCTGGAATGATGTATGGTCTGGTCCAATTAGGAACCTACTTGAAATTGTATGCATTTGCAGCTTTATTTGTTGTTATATTTCTTGGAGGCTGGAATGGTCCAATGGTTTGGCCACCCTTCCCAGAAGAAATTGTAACAGAAGGAATTGATATTGGTCCTGTAAATGCACAGTTCCCAGGACTTCCAATCTTTGACCAAGAAATGTTGAATGGTACTTTATGGTTTGTTCTAAAGACAGTTGGAGTTATCTTTTTTATTCTGTTGCCAAGGGGTGTATTTCCTCGAATTAGAATTGATTTGTTGTTGAATTTGGGTTGGAAGAAACTAATTGGACTTGCTTTCGTTAACATCTTTATAGCACTGGGATTGCTGTACTCTGGAATCTTGGGACCAGGAGGGATATTCTAATGGGAACTGCGACTGGGATAATAAAGGCACTTAATTCAGGAATCAAGCACTTAGCAATTAAGCGATTTACCCTTCGGTACCCTGAAGAGAAATTAAAATTTGTAGGAGATGGATATCAGTTTGATCCTACAACTGGTGTTGGTATTGCAGGACTTAAAGGACGTCATATGTTATTCCATGACCATTGTACAGGCTGCCAACTTTGTTCAATTGCATGTGAAGGAGTAGCTGAGGCAATTGGAATGGTAAAAGTTCCTGACGAATGGAAACAAAATAAAAAATCCATAATGCCTCAAATTGATTACGG
>JANQEN010000190.1 GCA_028278335.1 Chitinivibrionales bacterium
AGGGCATATCTACAAGGTGATATGGCCAAAAAGCCTGAAAGTCTTAATGGGCATAGGATTGTGCTTCTGCGCTACTTCCTATTGCATAATCTGGGTTAATTCTATGCATGTATTGGACTATAGCAACTTACTCTTCTTTTGAATCTTTATTCTTTTTATCTTTCGGGAGTCTGCTTCCAAAATAACAATTTTTAGAGTATCTGTCTCCATTAGCTCACCCTGCTTTGGAATTCGCTGTATTAATAAAAGTACATACCCTGCAATTGTTTCATAATCTCCACGGGGAATATCAAAATTAAAATGTTGATTTAGCTCGCCGATTTCAGTGTTTCCCTCACATTCAATAACACTTCGACTGATGGATCGAACATTATCGGTTAGTGTTTTTTCATTCTCATCAAAGATCTCACCAACTATTTCCTCAATTAGATCTTCCATAGTAACTAAGCCAACAACACCACCATACTCATCCACAACAAAGGAGAGCTGATTTTCAAGTTTTTGAAGCTGTTTGAGCAAAGAAAGAGGTTGCCGAGATTCTGGTTCAAAGCTAATATTTTTTCTGATAAATGGGGTGATTGTGGATGAAGATTCACTGGCATAGAGCACATCAAGCATATTAACAAAACCTACCATATTATCAACACGCTCTTCAAACACTGCAATCCTTGAAAATCCCGTATCTGCAACTTTCTTTATAAGCGCATCGATTGGTGCATCCTTAGGAAGTGCTGCAATATTGACAAGAGGGACCATGGTATTTTCAATGGTCCGCTTGGGGCCATTGAGCACATTTTGGATCATTTCAAGTTGAACCGGTCGAAGATCCCCTTCACTATCACCCATGGTTGCAAGTAGCGCAAGTTCATCTCGAGAAACCCGTATTTGCTCCTCAGTAGCCTCTTTTTGCGTCATGTGGGTTATACTCTTAGTGATGAGGGTAACAACACGAACAATTGGATAGAGCTCTCTTTCTCGGACATGCTTATAGTTTAGCAAATGTGCGTTAACGTTTATATAGATATTTTATTTCGACACATTCCACACTATGACAATCTATAACACTTCAATCCTAGCAATAAATCTACAATAAAATTACCTTTTTTTAGTTGTTGATTTTCAAAACCATTAAATGTATCATTAAATATCGGATAGTGGATATTTTGTAGCCACGACTAAAATGTAACAAAAAATTGTATCGTACTTCAAATGAAATAGTCATTCCAGTACAGGAGATACCATGGCAGTCACGATTAAAACCAGAAAAGAAGATGAGGTCAACATCCTTGAGGTGAGCGGAAGACTGATCAATATTGATTCAGAGAAATTCCAAAAAAAGCTTGAAGGATTTTGTGTTAAGGTTGACAAAAATGCAATTATTGATATCTCAGAAGTAAACTTCATTGATAGCTTTGGACTCGGTACGTTAATTCAGCATCATACAGAACTGCAGAAAAATGGTAAAAAGCTAGTACTTCTTAATACAAATCCAGATCCCAACACCTACATCCAAAGACTCTTTGATATCACCGGATTAAAGAAGGTATTTAATTTTGTGACATCCATTGGAGATGTTGAGGATTAAAGGCTCTATCTCTTTTCAACGATCTCTTGAACAGTTTCCTGTTTTTGTGAGGGTGCATTTCCTTTTAGGATGTTATGAACTCGGCGGGCCTGTAAAATAAAGGATTCCAGATTCGCTTCGGTAATCTGAGTAAAGGGATTTCCATCAGTTTCGATAGACAAAAAGGGTAAATCACCAATACCACTATATGCCATTGCTTTTTCTTTCCATCCAGGCATACGTTTTTTGCCGGGGATATTCATCTCCTTTTTAAGTATGGCCTCTGCCATGCGGGAGTACATACAACCAAAGGGCCCAATGGAGACGATACCACAGGAGTCTTCAAGAATTTCACGCATTCCTAAACCAACAGTCAAAATACACTCACCTCGGAAATTATGGTCCAGAAGATGTCTTACTCCTTCGATAGTTTTGTGCACTTCCAT
The DNA here is from genome assembly GCA_028278335.1 of Chitinivibrionales bacterium. Classification (GTDB taxonomy): domain Bacteria; phylum Fibrobacterota; class Chitinivibrionia; order Chitinivibrionales; family JANQEN01; genus JANQEN01. Next base: position 2,011 of record JANQEN010000190.1, read on the forward strand.
TAACTCCGGTTTATAGAGAGCTGAACCAGCCATAATCGACTTGATTCTTTTTTCCCACCACTCCTGCACCTTTGCGGTCAAACGCATTTTTAAATGCTCCTTTAAGGTAAACTTTCGCTCACCCAACCCATTATTAACCACATAGTGACTATAGCAGAGATACTCTGCAACTGGTGCAATACGGACCATGAATCCCCGATCCTCTAAATAGGTAACAATATTTTGGCGAGAAAATTCATCATGACGCACAAATATTTCACCGATTAGTGAGACAACCGGTACCTCTGCGGGATTTGTTTTCAGTGGAATTTCCGAAAGTCGCAAACTGAGAAAGCGAAGTAGTGCTGTAAACCGTATGGAGTATTTACCCTCGAAGTAGAGCAAACATTTATCCCATAACTCCTCAAATATGATCAATGCCTCTTCTTGGTTTTGAGCACACACCCGAAGCATGCTTCTAATATCATTAAGCACGTCGGACAAGACAATGCCTTGCCATGCCCGTAATAGGTTTCCCCGACCTAATCCAGCATATCCATTTTCATCAGTCAAGGGTAGCATTACGGTGTTGGGTATTTTTCTCTTTAAAAGAATCTGCTCAAAGGAGCGGTAATACTGCCCAAGCCTGCAAGGACCACCACCGGTGGCCATAAAAAGTAACGTGATCGTGTTGGGATCGCTCCGCTGTTCCAGATGCTTTAAAAAAGAGCCCGTTGTGTTAATAAAGGGCAGACACTCCTTACCGGAGGTATTTTTCTTTGCAATAACAAAACCCTCATTGTCAAGAACCGGTAGCGCCTTTGCATTGATACCTATACTACGTAATATCGCAGCAATTGCCTGTGAGCCCCGTTGACCCATGGAGGGAATGATCACCTCTACTCGCGAGTCATGTATATGAACCCGCTCCTCCTTTGAGGTGTAGACATAGGGTAATTCTAATCGAGCTGGGGAGTATGGGCCAAACTCCTTTTTAATTGATCCCTTGACTCGGCGGTACTTGTCAACAATATCCAAGGCAGCTTCAATCCGCGTATCAATCCCTGCATCTGCTGTATGCTGGTCTAATTCCAACGTTAAAGAGGGCTTTGATCCCATGCAATCACGAAAGTATTTAAGCAAGAATGAATCAGGGCCACAGGAAAAGTTGGTAATATAAAATCCAAAGAGGCCTGAATGTTTCTTAACCAATTGAGCGCCTTTCATAATCTTTTGCCCCATAGCCCAGAACATCTTCTTATCAACCTGATAGCGATCTGCTGGGATCATGTCATGGGGTATGATCATATAACCACGGGATGCGACTTTGTGAGGGATTCCCATATTTGCCTCTTTAGCAAAGGCATTGTAAGGACGCCCAAAGAGAATTATAGCAGTCAGTTCTTTATTCTTTTCTAAGGTATAGAGGATTTTGCGCCCATAGCGATGCATCTCATTCTCGAAGGCGAGCTGCTTTTCACAGGCAAACTGATAGGCATTTCTAGCTTCCTTTTCTGAGGCGCCCATTGAAATTCCTATTTGAATAAAATCATTCATTGCCTTTTCATAGCCCTCTTCCATTTTTAGGACCGGACTAACTATCTTTGAATTTGATTCATATATCTCTTTGCGAAAGGTTGTCTTTAAATAGTAAGGTTCACCCTGTACAAAGGGACATAGTCGACTATAGGTAGGTACATTGGGAACAGGAATCTGCATGACCTGCGGTATAAAAATATAGTCACAGTACTGTTTTAGCAAAGTGTTAAAATGTTCATGAGCAATCTCTACAGGCCGACAAAAGGCAGCCTCAGTCAACTGTTTGCTCTCATAGATTGTTGTATCAGGTAAGACAACCTTAAAACCTAGACGATGAAAAAAGTTGGAGAACAGTGGATAGAGGGTGTGAATGATTAAACTGTTATTCAATCCAACAGTCCTGATACGATGTGAAGCCTCACCATTTTCAAAGGACTCCGTCGGTCCATACACATCAAAAAGAAGCTTTTGGCGAATCTTGACAAAATCTAAATCGCTTACATCATCAACCTTCTTCTTTATCCGTGTGTTATAATAAAAATCGCACATCCCACCAAAGGGATACAGACGATCATCAACCCGAATACGAGCGATTTCACACTTTCGATCACACTTCTCTTTACCACCGGCGCAGATAAAACTGCTCTCCTTGCGAGCCTCACGATTGGCGAGTTTTGCAAGGTCATATTCTTTTTCCTCGGTAAGCCCTAGGATCAAGCGACGAGAGACCTCTAAAGCAACGCCAAAGGCACCCATAAGACCTGGATCAGGGGGTACGATAATTTTAGTTTGCATGATCGATGCCATGGCATAGGGCACAGCCCTATTGTAGCAGACACCTCCCTGCATGAAGATCTTCTTGCCAACCGGTCGATTTCCCTTTACCCGATTGACATAATTCAAACAAATAGAGTAAACCAACCCCGCAAGAATGTCCTCTTCCTCTACCCCCTGTTGTGCAGCTCGTTTAATATCGCTAGAGATAAAGGCAGCGCATTGGTCAGAGAAATCCGGTGGTTTTTTTGCAGAAAGTGCAATGGGCCCGATCTCTTCGGTTCGCACTCCTAGAGTTTCAAAAGCCGATTCCTCAAGAAATGAACCGGTTCCAGCACTGCACGCTTCGTTCATGGCATAATCGGAGGGTACTCCTCCGGTCAGGTAGGTATACTTTGCGTCCTGCCCGCCGATTTCAAAAATGGTATCCACATCCATATCGTAATAAGAGGCAGCTGTAGCATGGGCAATTATTTCATTAATCACATTATTGGTTAATGCATGAAGTCCGGCAATCTGTCTTCCAGATCCAGTAACACCGACTCCCACAATCTTTATAGCAATATCGCCCACCTGGGTCAGCAGCGATTGATAGCATTGCCGAGAAGCTTCTATAGGATTTCCATTAGTGCGTAGATAAATCTGGGCTATGATTTTTTTATCGCTCTCCCGTAATAATACTGCCTTGGTTGTTGTTGACCCAACATCAAGGCCAAGTATGCAGATATCACCGTCAGTTGCTGCGCCTCTTTGGGCATGCTTAAATTCAACAAACTCACTATACTCTTTAAGGGGTGGGTGATAGTTGAGTGTTGCCGACCCTTCAATTTTTAATGTTGAAAGGTCCTCAGGTAAGGGCTTGCAGGGGTTGTTAAGCGCCCAGAGTGCCGCACCATACGCTTCAAAAAGCGTAGCTAAATTGGGTACCAACACATGAGCATGAGTTCTACGCAGCCTATTGAGCATTGCGCTATTTTTGGCTCCTCCACCAATGACCGCTATTATATCACTGGGAAGGTCCTTGATGAGCTCATCAATCTTATCAGCCATCATTGCACAGAGCCCAGCAACAATATTTTGAACTGGCTCACCCTTGTTTAAAGCATGAGTACAATCACTCTTGCAAAAGACACTACAGCGACCAGCTATTTTGTAGGGTTCACCCTCTTCAGCAAGTTTAATCGCCTCCTCCATGGTAAGGCCCATACGACGAATTTGCTGTTGAAAAAATTCTCCTGTGCCAGAGGCACATTTATTTCCCGTATGCACAGAAGTTATACCACCACTACTGTTAACAGAGTAGACCAATTGTGTCTCTCCACCACAACTAACCATGATCTGCGGTAGTTGTCCTCGGGGATACACTTTACTCAAAGCGGTTTCAATGGCCTCAGGCTCTGAAATAGAACTGAGATTGATACTATGCCTAAAACTTCGGCCAGTAATGGCAATATTATCGACCTCGAATCTGTTAATTGATTGAATATACTCGAAAAATGCCTTTGATGGATTCCCCTTATGCTCAATGCGAAGAGTGTTCTCAACAGTCGTCACTTCCATACTGGTATTGAGTTCAACACACTGCATTGTAGTGGCGCCAAAACAGATTCCAATAGTTTTCATAGATGTTTTTTAATTCAAGAAATATGTTTGGAAGTGAATTTGAAACCGATTTGCCAGCATGAAAATATAGTTATGTATAAAGAAACGCAAGGTCGACCCCGAAAAAAAGAGGTATACATTACAATATATATAAGAAATCGATTGTTTCAGGTTAAATTTTATAAGACGACGGATCTCATAAGAATCAGCAATTCTCACTTACTCTATTGGATTTTTTATATTTTAGGCACATATTTAAGGAATCGTGTAAATGAGCGACCCAAACAAGGTTGATCCAATTCTATGTATAATTCAAAAGACCCGAAATCGTTGGAAAAATACTCCTCTGCAATAACCCTCTCTGATATGGAGATCTTCCTATTTCCTGAGCTTCTCTATGCGTTGGTTCTTGCCAATATCATGTCACCTATTCTCTGGGAATGGAAAAAGCATCCGTGGTTTGCCAATATGGGAAAGATGAAAGAATACAGACGATTACTCAGGACCAAACAGTTTATTATGGATAATTTTGTGTTCAACCTTGATCTTGACACATGGGGACTAACTACGAAGGACACAGAATTGGCTCGTTTTTCCGATTTTGTCGATGAATCCACCCTATCAAAAAGTAACGCTCTTTTTGGGTATGAGGGTGATAAATACTATTTCGATATTGATATACGACGCCATTTTGGACTTGACAAATACACTTCCGATGTCATTCCCTACTGGAAAACCGAAACCCTGGAAGCAATGGAAGCCTTTAAACATAAAGAGGGGTACCCCACTGGAGCTGGAGAGTGCGTATCGCTTTCTACGCTCTATGCAGCAGCGCTCTTTGTGGTTGGTGGTATTCCCTTAGAAAAAATCCACCTTCTGGCAACCCCGCTCCATTCGCAAAACTTTATCGATGTAAAGGGAGGTGTACTAACCAATAATCGCCGAATTGTGACTAAAAACATGTGGTTTAATGGTACTGAATTATCAGCCAAAGCACGTCGGGCCTTAGAAAATGAGCGGGTTACCATGGTGGTTAATAACCATGGCTACATCCATACTCTTTATGAAGAGGCAACCCTGCCTCAATCGGAGTACGAACAGTTTTCACAAAAATTAAAAAATTATCTTAAAGTAGATATCACCTATGAAATCTTGGCAAGCTTTCTTCGCCATAATTCTCATGCACAAAAATGTTTCCAGGTCATGCATTCCTGTTGTGGTAAACCTCGTTATATTGAAATCGAGCGGGTCTTTCAATACGAACATAGTAGCAAGTCAAAGATCGGTGACAGTACACAAACCAATCTACTTCATGAAATAGACGAAGATGAGTACTACACCTCACCTATCCAAAACAGGGTCATTCTTAATGAACTGGAGCATTTTTTCAAATCCAATGAACTATCAATTGATAACACCGACTCGATTGACAAGTTGCGTATATTAATGCGACATACCTGCTATGAAGTAAATCAATTTGTCTCAGAATTACTCCTTTTTTGTAGAACCGAACCAACTCTTCCATCCACTACTAAACGATGGATTTCCCAATCACCCATTGATTTAAGCCCCTTTACCGAGCGCATAGAGATAATCGAATACCTAGAATCAATTCGAAAAAACCACCCCATTGCGGATTTGGCCTTTTCAGCCTATCGAGATCTAGCTCGTTCTCCCTGGAAGCCCTTTCTCAAGGCTGCCTTTGAAAGAAATCCTGTGTGTATCCATGCTGCAAAAAAGCGAGAAATCGATGAAATCTATCAAGAACTTTTAACCTGGGATAACCAATCGATTTATAACGGCACCCGACTAGCTCAGCCCGATGAAGTTTGGAACTATACTCGAGGTGATGGTTTTGAAAAGGCAATCACGCTTCTTTCCATTATAAAAAGCCGCACACCTAAAGAATTTGTATCTATACAGAGGAAAAAGTATACCCTCATTGTTCAGGCAGGAGAAAAGAGATACTCCTTTACCACAGCAAAAGAGATCCCTCTCCCCACAACGGAAGATTTTAAAATAATACAACATTAATTAAATATCTTGGAACTTTTTCTTGTCCAAGGAGTCCAATCCTTAGAAGAAATAATCCTATGTCCGGGCATTGTATGAACAGAATTGGATGAATCACTCTAAAGTTCCATCTAATAGAGTAGTATTCTCCTTTGTATATATTCTTCGACAGTTGCGATAACACAACTCATTAGGGAGGTATTCCGATGAATGCAATTACATGGGGAAAATTTTTTTACCTTTTTTTGATCTTGATATACAGTACAATCCTAGGCAATCCTCAAAGCCATGGGTACTTTTTCTTTATAACAAAAAGTTCAACTGTTACTTCCTGCTCTGCCACCCACGGTACTGTAAAAAGTTCAATTACACTTAAAAGACGGCTCTGGTTTGCCGAACATCTCCCTCTTCGCAAAGGAAATTTTCACATCCCAATTTTCATTCCAGATTCTTTAGCCTCCTTAAAGCGACTCCCAGCATCACTGACACCACAGGTAACTATAGGCGCAATCTCGGTTTCCGTACAACCCCTAAAAAGCAATACCATGCCTTCAATTTCTTGCCCACAGGGTATGGTTGTTCGATGGTTTATGGTACGTCAGAGTGACATGATGAAAGCATGTGTCCAGAAAATTAAAGGCATGACATTTCTCAATGATACTCTATATCAAAAGCGTAAACGCAAAAGAGAGGCTTATCTAAAAATGAAAAGAGAATATGCACTGTTACAATTTGAGACAAATCCTCAGATTGACATGACCATAACCTATGATCAGCACTATTTCTCTCTTAACAAAGAGGAGTACTTCTTTTATCTTCCCTTACTCACTGGCAATATTGGGGGTCAAAAAGGATGCCACACCTTTACTGTGCATCATACACCACAAATATCTGTTCAATTAGACAATCCTCAAACCAGGTTAGATAAACCAAAAACGAAGAATCTAACAATTATTCCTAAGGACTTTGTCCCTGTAATACTTATAATCACCCCGAAGTGCCCAAAACAAAAAACGACCGATCAAACATGACCGGTCGTTTTTGAAAAAGGAGAAATCAACCTTTAATCAATAACACCTAGTTTATTGATAAAGGTCTGAACCTGACCATTGTTAAAAGAAACTACACCCTTTATAAAGTAAGTCCCACTGGCAATACGAGAACCTTCTTGGTTCGTCAAATTCCACGGGCCCACAGTATAAGTGTGTTGTGCTTTCTGGGTTACATTGTTAAGTAGCGCCACTTGATTGCCAAGCACATCATATACTGCACAGGTAAAGGCCTTGGCATCCTTTGCTGTGAAGGTTACATTGACAAAGCGCACAGCATTGACATTCACAATATTATTGGGATACACTGAAAAGGTGGTAGGAATAATACCACTGTTATTACCATTAATAGCAGTTGAGCCATTCACCACGGTAATCTCTTTTTCGTGAGGTCTAAAATTATGTCCCCAAATATAGAGTGTTAACTTTTCACCCTCAGCAACACTTGATGCTACTGGAATTTTAACCATTTCATCTTTTTTAATTGCCACACGACCGATGAGTGTCTTTTTAGCTGCATTATATAGTGTTGCAATACCCTGGGTAACATTAAGTCCCTTGAGTACAAACTCCTTATCTTGGGTACCCACTGTTGTGCCATGGTCAGCAGTAATAGCAACAGGATTTGAGGTGGTAAGCTCCATAGCAGGATCACCAAAACACTGGTACAGGCGCCACTCCCTTATACTCTTACTCCAATATTTTTCTACAGACATCAAACCATGATTCATTGCATCGCCAATAGGATAAATTGGATCGTGCACTGGGGGCCTAGGCTTTGGTTTACTAGGTCTGTGAATGGCTGTACCGGGCCAAAAGGCATCGGTCAGTCCATGACAAAGGGCACAGTTTGGTCCAGTTGGGCTAGCATTTGCAGCGCCATAAACCGCAACACAGCCACCACCTTTCCGGCGAATGAGCGCTTCGGAAAAACAGTTGCCGGAAAATTTACCTGTAGTACAGTTTAAACTAAACACCAAGGGCAAGAGGTCACCATTGTTCAAGGAGGAGCAGTGGGAAGATTTAAAACTAGGCTGTGCCCATCCTGAAGCGCTGCCATGATCTCTATGCATCACAACAAAGGTGCCCTTGTTAAAGGCTTTGATAATATCTGAAGAGCCACCATCCCAGGGAAAATTTGGTTTTTTTAGATAATCCTCAACAGGCTGTCCAAAGGCATAGGAGCCATCATTGCGAATACGGGGTCTTACTGAACGACTGCACGTGTAAATTCGTTCTGTATCATAATTCTTTCCCTTCATATAATTGATCAACTCTTCCATAGTAAGCGAATAGCGCCGATCCTCTTCACCATCGCCATTTTTATCCTGAAAATAGGCAGCCCCTAACATTTTATTAAAGAAGGCCTTATTGTCAGGTGGGTTGCGTTGATATTTAATAATTTTGTCAACAACAATTCGTGCCTGAGATGCTGTTTCCACAGGCAAACGACCCCGTGCCATCTCTGGATAGTAGTCAGATCCTTCTATCATTGCATAATTGAGATCTGTATAAGTGCCTTCATTATTATAGCCTGGCAAATCCTGATGATCACCAATAATTAAAAAGTATTCGGCTTTGTTATTGTTCTTATAAAAATCTTCCACTTCACTTGAGATGGAGCTGGTTGACCAGGAGGATTTAGAGACAAGCTTAACATCATAGCCTTGCATTCTTTTTAAAGCAGCAAGATCCTCTGCTGCATCTTTATAATCACCGGTAGTCATTATGAGGTAATCATCGTCTTCATCAAAAATATCGGTGGGAGTTCTTGTTTTAACAGCTTCAAAAAAGGATCTACCATTAACCGCAAGCGCTTCTATGATTGTTTGAAAATGGCTTCCTGTGGCACCTTGAGCTACACCTCCAACACACTCAACTTCAATAGTGAGGCTGGTGAATACCTTTACCTGTCTGGTTACTGGATTATGGAGTACCGGGCATATCTGAATCAAACTTAAAGGTATACCATGAAAAATTGCATTCTCAATGATTCGCGCTGGTGCTTTGGGGAAAAAGGTATTTGCCTCATACACGGTTATATCGGTTTCAAAGGCTGGTTCCACATCCCAGGGAAAAAACTCTTCCAATTCCTCATTATCCAATCGTTCAGCCAATGCGGGTGATACCAAAACATTATCAAGTACCTGACTCTCCTCTGCGACTATTTTAATATTCACTTTGGAATCTCGTGGTGTAACCATGAAATAATTAAAGGAAGGAAGGTTTGGTTTTCCAACTTCATGCATGTTAGAAAATCCATGAACCGCAAGTTTTGTGTAAACCTTACCATTCTGGGTCTCCTGATACGTGCGAATGGCAGGAATATCCACTTTATAGGTTGTTGAAAACACTGAAGTGTTTTTTGTATCAACCGATGCAGTTATTCCGCGGTTTGGATCTTTGTTAAATTGAATTAATTGACCACCGGCATTGATGGTCATGACAATAAATACTATAAATGTACATGAAGCGAGACAGACTTTAAGAAAAGGATTTTTATTCATACCACACCCCCCTACAGGTTGTAGTTAAATGAAATAATTAATGAATTATATATCTCAAAATAATATGATATCCCACCATTGTTGAATGTTTGGCTCTTCTTCCCCCAGCCCTTTTGTATCGTTAACATCTAAGTACTCAAATTAATTTTGAGTGATCTAACATATTACTAATATAGCACATAATCGATTAAATATCTGATTTTTATTTAGGATTATGAGTTAGTATTTTCGAATTATCCAGAACCTTTATTCTGATCGTAGGATTGCATATTTAAATGTATATATTCTCTTTATAGAATATCTTTGCAAAAACAAAAAAAACTTGTTATAATTGGTACACATATGATATATTCCCTGCTTAATTGTGCTGGGGTGATTACATTGATTTTTTAAAGTCTCAATATAATCTAAACCACAATACATAAAATAAGTGTAGTAATGATATGAATTCTTTATACCTGCTGATAAAGCCAACCAGAAATACCAAACGCACCCGTACCGTCAACGGTATGAGGAATTGGAGCGGGTTATTATAGATTTCTACTAAACATGGAAATTGAAAAAAAGGCCCGCTCAAAAGAGCGGGCCTTTTTTTTACCTTTAACGCTTTAAATATCTGAATAGTACGACTAATAATAAAAAACGGCCCAAAAAGGAGACAACTGTGGAAAAACAAGGCCTATACGATCCACGCTTTGAGCATGATAGTTGCGGTGTGGGGTTCGTAGTAAATGTGGACGGGAAAAAGAGCCACGCCCTTATCACCGAAGGTATTACCATTCTAAAAAATCTGCTCCATCGTGGTGCGGTTGGCGGTGATATGAAAACAGGAGATGGTGCAGGCATTTTGGTCCAAACTCCCCATGACTTTTTTTGTAAAGTATTGAAAAAGAGTAAGGTAACCCTACCCAAACAAGACACCTACGGAATTGGCATGCTCTTTATGCCACAGGATCAGAAAAAACGGGAATCAATCATTGCTTCGATAAATAAGATTATATCAGACCAAAAGGGAACACTCATTGCCTATAGAACAGTCCCGGTTGATCCTTCCTGTTTAGGAAAACTGGCGTTAGACTCTATGCCCCACGTGGAGCAGGTCTTTGTAACTTTTGATGGTCTAGACGGTGTTGAGCTGGAGAGAAAACTCTACGTAATTCGAAAAGAGATAGAGAATACGATCTACAGCACAGGATTGACAATAGAGGATTTTTATATACCCTCCTTTTCGTGCAAAACAATCGTATACAAAGGATTGCTCCTTGGTGATCAATTTGAGATCTTTTTTACAGACCTTGTTGATCCAGATTTTCAAAGTGCAATTATTGTGATCCACCAACGATATAGTACTAACACCTTCCCCTCTTGGCCATTGGCACAGCCCTTTCGCTATACTGCTCATAATGGTGAAATCAATACCCTTACGGGTAATGAAAATAGGATGCAAGCCCGGGAAGCCTCCATGCAATCTGCCTATTTAGGGGAAGATATCAAAAAGGTGATTCCCATAATTCAACCAGAATTAAGTGATTCGGGAAAGCTCGATAATGTGTTAGAACTTTTGGCACTCAATGGACGTACCATTGAGCACTCAATGATGATGATGATCCCCGAAGCCTTTGGGCAGAAGTATATGATCAGCCAAGATAAACGGGCCTTTTACGAGTTTCATTCCACCATAATGGAACCCTGGGATGGTCCGGCCGCAGTTGTTTTTACAGACGGTAGTAAAGTGGGTTGCACCTTGGACAGAAACGGCCTTCGTCCAGCCCGTTATATCATTACAAAAACCGGCAAGGTTGTCTTTGCTTCAGAGGTAGGCGTTTTGGATATACCTGCTCAGGATGTCCTCCAAAAAGGGCGACTTGGCCCAGGAAAGCTATTATTAGTTGACACTGAAGAAAAACGTATTGTCCACGATCATGAAGTTAAATCCCGGGTTTCGCGAGGAAAACCCTATAGACGCTGGCTTGAGAAGAACCGGATCGAACTTAAGGGTCTCTTTCAAGTCCCCTCCCCGGTTTCAGTGGATGAGGAGTCACTCAAGATTCGCCAAAAGATTTTCGGTTACACCCTAGAAGATCTCTATAAAATCATTCTTCCTCACGCACAAAACGCGCAGGAACCGATTGGCTCCATGGGAAACGACACTCCCTTGGCAGTATTATCTGAGAAACCACAACTTCTCTTTAATTATTTCAAGCAACTCTTTGCCCAAGTGACCAATCCACCAATCGATCCATACCGTGAAAACATTGTTATGTCACTCATGAGCTTTATTGGTCGGGAATGTAACCTCTTAGAGGAGACTCCCCTCCATTGTCATCAGCTTATGCTGCCACAACCGATCCTTACCGATGATGATATAGCAACACTGCGGAATGCTCCTATCCCTAACTTTGATTGTGAACAGGTATCACTCCTCTTTCCGGTAAATGAAGGTATTGACGGAATGATACAGGCAGTAGAGCGCCTATGTAAAGAGACTGAGCAGAAAATCAAAGAGGGTGCAGCTATTTTGATATTGAGTGACCGAGGTGTCAACCACGAGATGAGCTCAATACCCTCGTTGCTAGCTATATCAGCAGTACATCACCATCTGATCAAAACCAAGCAGCGTCATCTGGCTGGACTTATTGTGGAGACCGGTGAAGCCCGGGAGGTCATGCACTTTGCCACCCTTATTGGATTTGGCGCCAGTGGCGTGAATCCCTATCTAGCCTATGAAACTTTGGCAGAATTAGAAGCAAAGGGAGACCTTCCCGCAGATATGACCATTGAACAAGCTACAGAGAATTTTATTACCGCTATTAAAAAGGGTCTTCTTAAGATTATGTCCAAGATGGGTATCTCCACCTTGCGAAGTTATCGAGGTGCTCAGATTTTCGAGGCAGTTGGCTTACATTCCTCCTTTGTAAACACCTATTTCCCTCAAACCTCGTCTCGTATTGAAGGTATTGGTATGAAAGAGATCGCAGAGGAGACCATTAAACGACATCACCAGGCCTTTACCGATGCGCACCTACAGGAGCAGGTACTCTCCTCAGGTGGCACCTATCAATTCAGACATAATGAAGAGAAGCACCTCTTCAGCCCTGAGGCGATTGTGGCATTACAAAAAGCTGTTCGTACTGAGGACTATCAATCCTTTAAGGAATACTCTAACCTGATTAACGACCGCGCAAAAAACCTCTGTACACTCCGCGGCCTCTTTAAGTTTAAGGAAGAGGAATCAATTTCTATTGATGAGGTCGAACCAGTAGAGAGCATTGTCAAACGATTCGTTTCCTCGGCCATGTCCTTTGGATCGATTAGCAAAGAGGCTCATGAGACCATGGCAATGGCCATGAATGCGATTGGTGCAGCAAGTAACTCCGGTGAAGGTGGCGAAGACGAGGCACGCTTTAAAGTGCCCACTGAAGGTGCCTCAAAAAATAGTCGGGTCAAACAGGTTGCCTCTGCTCGATTTGGAGTCACCAGTAACTATTTAGTAAACTGCGAAGAAATTCAGATAAAGATGGCTCAGGGTGCAAAACCTGGTGAAGGTGGACAGCTTCCAGGCCACAAAGTCAACGAGATTATAGCCAAAGTGCGCCATTCAACACCCGGTGTTATGTTGATCTCTCCGCCACCGCATCACGATATTTACTCGATTGAGGATTTGGCTCAACTAATTTATGATCTTAAAAATGCCAATCCCAAGGCCAAAGTATCAGTTAAGCTTGTATCCAAGGCAGGTGTCGGAACTGTTGCTGCCGGTGTTGCCAAAGGTAAAGCAGACATGGTCCTTATATCAGGATTCGATGGCGGTACTGGTGCGTCACCCATTTCGTCAATCCAACATGCAGGAATTCCCTGGGAGATAGGGCTTTCTGAAACACAACAAACCTTGGTACTAAATAATCTTCGTGATCGTATCCGTATTCAAGCGGATGGACAGATGAAAACCGGGCGTGATGTGGTTGTTGCAGCTCTTCTGGGAGCTGATGAGTTTGGCTTTGGCACAACAGCGTTAGTAAGTCTTGGCTGCGTTATGATGCGAAAGTGTCATTTAAACACTTGTCCAGTTGGAGTTGCTACACAGGATCCAGCGCTTCGTCATCGGTTTAAAGGAAAGCCAGAACATCTGATTAATTTCATGCGTTTTATTGCTCAAGAGGTACGTGAGCTAATGGCTATACTCGGTTTCAAAAAGTTTGACGATATGATTGGACGGGTTGACTGTTTAGAACAGGAAGAATCACTCCAGTGGTGGAAACTCCAGGGATTAGACTTTTCAAAATTGTTACACAAAGTCGAAATAGATAATGGATCACCGCTCCATTTTGTCAAAAATTCCGATGAGGATTTTGTCAATGCCATTGATCCCATTCTTATTGAGGATTCCAAGGAGGCAATCGAAACTGGAACACCGGTAACTATTGAACAAGCTATTCGCAATTGCAACCGTACAGTGGGAGCAGCATTAAGTGCTACAATCTCCCGTAAGTGTGGCAGTACTGGTCTGCAAGATAATACCATCACCTGTAAGTTTAAAGGTTCTGCAGGACAAAGCTTTGCCGGCTTTTTGGCAAAGGGAGTCACCTTTGAGCTTGAGGGCGATGCAAATGACTATCTCTGTAAGGGGCTCTCCGGTGGACGAGTCATTCTCTATCCACCCAACCGAGCAACCTTCCTTGCCCAAAACAATATCATTACCGGAAACGTTAATCTCTTTGGGGCAACCTCCGGTGAGGTATACATCAATGGTATGGCTGGTGAACGCTTTGCTGTGCGTAATAGCGGTGCCACAGCCGTTGTTGAAGGAGTTGGGGATCACGGATGCGAATATATGACTGGTGGAACAGTCGTGATACTTGGTAGAACCGGTATAAATTTTGCCGCAGGAATGAGCGGTGGTGTTGCCTACATACTCGATGAGGATCAGCTCTTTGACAACAAGTGTAACTTGGAGATGGTAGATGTGGAGCCGGTTATTCTTCAGGAGGATCGTGAAACGCTCCTCTCGCTGATCACTAAGCATAGCCACTATACCAAAAGTGAATACGCCATGTACATATTGAAGAATTGGACTGAAATGCTTCCCTATTTTGTCAAGGTCATGCCCATTGAATATAAAAAGGCCTTAGAGAGGATCCGTATGGAAAATGAGAAGGAAAAAGAGGTAACTATCCTGACTGAGGAGGTATGGTAATGGGAAATCTACATGGATTTTTAGAGCATAATAAGCAGAAGGCCTCCTATCGCTCAGTGGATGAGCGTATCACTAATTATAAGGAATTTTTAGTTCCCCTGGCAGAAGAACAGCTACAAACCCAGGGAGCACGATGCATGGAATGTGGCACTCCCTTTTGTCATGCCCTGGGATGCCCAGTTACCAATTTGATCCCTGAATTCAATGACCTCATTTATAATGGACGTTGGCAAGAGGCGCTTGATCGTCTCCACAGAACCAACAATTTTCCCGAAATAACGGGAAGAATCTGTCCCGCACCCTGTGAATCAGCTTGTACCTTGGCGATCAATTCAGCTGCGGTCAGTATCAAAGATATCGAGCTTGCCATTATTGAAAAAGGATTCGCCCAAGGGTGGATCACACCACAGATTGCAGAGAAGAAAAGTGGAAAAAAAGTTGCAGTTATTGGCTCAGGACCAGCTGGTCTTGCTGCGGCGCAGCAACTATGTCGTCAAGGTCATGCAGTAGTTGTCTTTGAACGGGACTCTAATATTGGTGGTATTCTTCGGTATGGTATTCCCGATTTTAAATTGGAGAAATCAATAATCGATCGTCGATTAGAGCAGATGCAAAAGGAGGGTGTGGAATTTCAAACAGATGTGCACATCGGTGAGGATCTTTCTGCTCGTTATTTACAAAAGAGCTTTGATGCAATACTCCTTACTGTTGGTGCATCAGTTCCGCGCAATCTCAGTGCACCTGGACGTGGCCGAGACGGAGTCTTCTTTGCCATGGAATACCTAAAGCAGTCTAATAGATATGTGGCAGGAGAACTTACCTATGATCAAATCATCTCGGCCAAAGATAAGGTTGTGTTGGTTATTGGTGGTGGTGATACCGGTTCTGACTGTGTGGGTACAGCCACTAGGCAGGGTGCAAAAAAGGTGTACCAATTCGAGATTCTACCTAAACCAAAGGAGTGGACCGAAGATTGGAACCCTGAGTGGCCTGCCATGCCTATGATTTTACGCACCTCTTCCTCTCATGAAGAGGGATGTGAGCGACGTTGGGGCATTGCAACCCAGGGCTTTCATGGCAGAAGCACTCGTGTGGAAGAGGGCTCTTTTATTGAAGTGGAATGGAAAAAAGAGGCTTCTGGAAAGTATGTCATGAAAGAGAAACGGGGTACGGATTTTTCATTAAAGCTCGACCTGGTCATTTTAGCCATGGGATTTGTCCATGCAGAACAGGGAAAGCTTGTTCAGGATCTAAATCTCGAGCTTGATACACAAAGTAATATAAAGGTAGATGATCAGTATCAAACTTCTCAGCAGGGCATTTTTGCAGCAGGCGATGCCAACACCGGCGCATCACTAATTGTACATGCAATTGCCCATGGAAGAAAAGCTGCAGAATCAATGAATAATTATCTTAATAAATAAAAAGAAAGGAAAACCATATTGTCAAAGAAAAGAAATCAACCAGTACGGGGGCTAAAAGGAATTGTCGCTGCTGATACAGCCATTACCTTTGTTGATGGACAGAACGGTAAACTGTACCATCGAGGGTATGAGCTTGACGAATTAGCAAGTAAAGTCTGTTTTGAAGAGATGGTATACTTGCTCTGGTTTGGCACCTTGCCAACCGCTTCTCAGTTAGAGGATTTTCGTTCAGAGCTTGTGGCAGAGATGCGCTTACCAAATCAAGTTTGGGATATTATAAAATTAGCGCCACCCAATGCCAACCCCATGGTTCTCTTACGTACGGTCGTTTCTGCTCTTGGAATGTTTGATCCTGATGGTGGCAAAAATACCGAAGCTGCAAATATTCGTAAAGCGCGACGCATACTTGCCCAGGTTGCTACTGTGGTGGCTCATATGAACAGACCCAAGGATGAGCCGATCCGCTCTGCTGATGGTAGAATGGGATTTGCAGAGAATTTCCTCTATCTTTTTAACGGAAAGATTCCACGGAAATTAGATCAGGATGTTGTTAACACAACTCTGGTTCTCCATGCGGATCATGGATTGGCAGCCTCGACCTTTGCTGCGCGAGTAACCGTAAGTACCCTTGCTGGTATGCACTCTGCTATTGCTGCGGCACTGGCCAGTCTAAAAGGTCCACTTCATGGTGGTGCCAATAGAGCAGTCATGGAAATGCTTGAGGAGATCAACGAACCACGCAAGGTTAAAGCGTATATAAAGGGTATGCTGCAAACTGGTCAGAAGATCATGGGCTTTGGGCATCGAGTATATCAAACAGAAGATCCTCGGAGTAAGCACCTCCGTGGTTATTCACAAAAGTTATCTAAAAAGGCTGGCACCAGCCACCTCTTTGAAATTTCACAAAAAATTGAGCAGGAAGTCCTCGAACAAAAGGGCATACGTCCTAATGTCGACTTTTACTCAGCAACAGTACAAAGTGCATTGGGAATTCCCAAGGAACTCTTTACCTGCATCTTTGCCTTAGCAAGAACTGCAGGCTGGACTGCTCATGTAATGGAACAGTTTAATGACAACCGCCTCATTCGTCCAACCTCAAATTACACCGGCGGATTTGATCTTAAATATGTTCCTATTAATCAAAGATAAGTAAATTGCTATAATTTTATTTTTTTTTTTGGGGGGGGGAAACTCCCCCCATAGCAAGCTTCCCTCGCGCCTTTTCAACAGTTTACATCTGTAAAATCAGTTTCACCTAAATGGTGAACCTGGTTTTACAGGCAAACTGCTAACAAAAGCGCTCACGTGATCTTGCTAATTCCCCCTTTTTTTATACTCTGTTTAAAAAAGAGGAGTCAAAGTACTCATATATGAAGACTAAGTAAAAAAACATTAGCATCATAGAGATATTATAAGATTCACAGAATGTTAAAAAAATGAACTATTTGGCTATTTAAAACAAAGTGGATTAATCCCAATGTCAGCTTATCTTCGAATATAGTTATCTCTAAAGTCCTCGTATTACTAATAATTCCATCTTCTAATATTGAAATTTAAAGCGATCCACCCATAAACAGGGATCACAATAAGTATTTTATAACGAATTATATTAGTATAATATTAGAATACAAGAAAATTAGGGGGAATCTACGAGATCACCTGAGCGGTTTTTTATCTGCTTACCCACAAGAACAGGTTTACCGTTTAGGTAAAACTGATGTTGTGGATGTAAGCAGTAGAAAATAAGCGAAGGAAGCTCGTAGTGGGGGGAGATCCCCCCGACGACTTCTTTAGTAGAATAAATTTCCTGAATCATATCATGAATAATGTTAAAACAATAATATTCGACTTCGACGGCACTATCGCTGATACAATCGATATCTTCTTCTCTATCATCAATGAGAAGTTAGCACCCCAATTTGGTTATGCACCACTGAATAGTGACGAACTGAGTCATATCCGCAATGCCCATCCTCGGGAAGTGCTAAAAAAGTATGGTTTTTCAGCGTTAAAATTGCCACTTTTAGTACTTAAAGCACGGGCTGAACTTGCTAAAAGTATTGATTCTGTGAATATCCAACAGGGCATCAAGCAGGTGCTCATACAGATCAAGGAGCAGGGTATTCATTGTGGTTTACTCACCTCCAACTCCCGTTCAAATGTGGTCCGTTTTCTTCGCAATCATGGTCTCTCTTCGATCTTTGATTTTGTGTACACAGGAAAACATCTCTTTGGCAAAGACCACATTTTGCGTCGGGTCTTGCGAAAACGAAAATTAAATCGGGAAACAACCGTATATATAGGTGATGAAGTACGGGATATCGAAGCTGCCCGCCTTGTTGGTATTCGAGTGGCAGCAGTCACATGGGGATATAACAATAAAAATGTACTCAAAGCAAAAGAGCCCGATTGGCTCATCTCAGATTCAAAAAAACTTTTAGCAGCACTAACCTAATGGATAAAATCTTTTAAGATTATAAAAAGAAATGAGGATCACCAATGGAATTTTACCAGCAAATGGCAACAAGACCTTCAATTTTTCCTATTCAACTCTTTTTGATCTTGATGGTGAGTGCATTCTTATTTTGCCAAAAATCAACCCCACAAAAGAGTAATCAAAAAGCAGCTTGCTGTCCCAGTGAGAATAGCCAAGCGACTCAACGGGCTGTTAATAATACTCAAGCAGTCGATTCTGCATTGTGCGGAATATCACTCCCCTCTATGCATGAATTTAACACCTTGGCTAAAGATAAAAATGTAGCCTTTATACTTCTACCCGGTGAAGATTCAGAAAAAGCAGAAAGCGTTGCCGAATCAATAAATACCTTTGTAAAGAACAAAATCAAAGAGAGCACAGATGTGGTTGTATTTACCTTACAAAAAGGAGCCGAGGGATATACACAAATCTCTTCTGATTTTGGCATAACCACTTTTCCTGGTTTAGTAGTCCTGGGACGAGGCTGCCAATCAACAGCAGTATCTGGAGAGTTTACCGATGAAAAGCTCAATCAGGCTTTAACCCTTGCCCGCACTCCTGTTAGTGGCTGTGGGCCAGTTTGTACGCACTCCCATTAATTTTCATCTAGACAACATCACTAAATCTACATGCATCCAAAGAGTGTTATGATTGCTTAAACGCTCATTCTTCCAGGTGGGGACATGCAACCAGAGCGCATTCTGGATGTTGGTTCGATCAAGACCGGATATATCCCAGGTGTAAACATGACTCCTATGATCACCGTGAATATCCTGTAAAAATTCCTGTTCTGAATCACCACTGGCCCCGAAGAATGCCTCCACAGTCATGCCTGGTTTACATTTCATAATCACCGTTATCGTAGTATATTCACTGAGATCAAGTCCTGGATAATGCACATTGGATCCATTGGTTAAAAATCGAAGGTCTGCATAGTGCCCATCAGTGCAGCGCCAATTTTTGGTTACCCATATATAACGTCTGCCTTTTATAAAACCACGGGTTCTTCCCTTATTACCACCGGGTTTTACATTCCCTCCCCTATCCCAAACAACAAGATCAGCAGGCTTGGTGCAAGAAGGGTTTATAGAAATCCTGTCACAGGGCTTCACGGGCTCAATCATTGGTGATGCTTCATGGGTAGCAAGTAACAATTTACAGTTAATTAATGAGGTAATTCTTGGAGCTCTTCTTCCTTGCGTATGGATATTTATTCTTATCTCTGCATTGTGTGCAATCTGAACTGATGGTTGTGCCCAAATGGCACATCCGTATAACCCTAAAAATGAGATGACAGCTATTGATTTTTGCAATATTTTCATTGTTTGCTCCTTATAGTGAATGATTTTAAGATATTACCAATTAATGCAAACACAATGCCAGAGCCAAACTGTTTAAATAACCAGTTTTCAGGGCATTAGAGCCAATAGAAGTGAGGATAATTTCTCAAATTAATGGGCTCACATGAAGCTTCAGTGACATTACTTATTTAATATCAAACTCTTACAGGACTCATAGGAATCGGGAATAAATTCCCAGTCTTTTCTACTGGTTCAATCGATTTTTGGTTATCACAAAATGATCAATTTATATCATTGAGCATCTTATTCAAATCATCTAAGTGGCAGATTGTATAGTCTGGCTCCTTACCATCTTCTGGTTGCATTTCACATCCTTCACCAGACTTAACCCAGATGGTTTTACATCCTAAGGTTTTACCATCTGCGATCTCTTTATCTAAACGATTACCAATGACTGTAACATCTGTTGGTGAATATTTTCCTGTATTGATAATTCGCCCAATTGCTTTTTCTTTTGTGTCTTTGTTTTTTTGATTTACAATCACGATATCATTAAAGTAGTGTGCTATTGACAGATGTTCTATTTTACTTTTCTGAAAATCATCATCTCCTTCAGTGAGTAAATACATATCATGTTTTTCAGTAGCTTCCTTTAAAAATTCTGAAGCTCCTGGTTTCAAATCCAGGATACGCACATCAAGCTTTTTTACCATCTCTCTCTGGACATCCTCAACTTGTTTTGCCACTTCCATTGAGAATTGATTACTCAGCATTTCAAATATGTTGTTTGGATACTTTCGATGCAATTGAGATAAAAAGGTAGAGAGCGTTCCTGCTGATGGAGCATGTTCAACTGTATTACAGACATGATTAACCACATCCGCCTCTAAGCATGCCTTTAGTGTTTCAGAGGTGTTTGCCAAAGTATCATCCAAATCGAGAATAAGAGCTGATCTTTTAAGTTTATTTTTATTAATTGTATCAAGGTTTGTCTGCTCTCCCTCACCAAAGGTACAACCCTTACATTTTCTTTCTGCCTCTAATTCACATGGTTTTGCATTATTAGCATCGGTATCAGAAAACAGTAGGGATCCATTAACTGCAATACCCAAAAGTTTCATTTCATCAATCCGCTGATTAGCAACATCAATACGAACCAATATTTCAATTGTATCCTCTGTTTTAACTCTGTTTCCTAAATGTTTATGTAAATGGTCAAGTGATTCTATATGAGTAAGAAATTCTGCTCCTCCTGCAGTGCCATGTCCTTTAATACCGGCAACAGTAATAATGCGACGAGAATGGTTATAGTAGGGTACCATTTCGCTTGTTATAAGTACATAATCGGTGGATACATACTTGGAAGGTATTGAATCTAATTTGTTTGGATCATCCCGTGGAACAGTGTCCATTCCCGGAGGAAGAGAGCTGAATTCTACATGATGGCATTGTCGGGTTGAAAGAGCGCAAATACGACCCATTTTTAGGCGCCAATAACAATGCTGCTGTCTATTTGCCTTATCTATAGCACGTGTATACTCTTTGTTTTTAACAAATCCACCAACTAATATGATACTGGTATCTTTTCCTACTAATTCATTCCACCCATCAGCATTTAAGGGAAGTGGTAAGGGGGTTTTATCTTTGTAGGTTCGCGCTAAATAGAGTGATAATTTATGTGCCGCACGTAAATCTCTAAAAGATATCTGTGGATGCTGTGCATCAGGTGCTTCAACACCAAAAATCACAAGGAATTCATTTGATATATCTTTCCAAAAGAGATTTTCTGAGACTGCGGTCTCGGTATTGGTGTCTGTTTGATTGGATGGTTGTTCAGGTAGATGATTTATCTCAATATTTGACTTTTGTGATTGAAACTTGAGAATTGTAAAAGCAACTATGCTAATTGCATATATAACAATCAGGGCAATGACAAGAGGTTGAAATCGCTTTTCATTAAATACCCCAGTAGAAAGCAATAAAAGAGCAAAGGCAATACTGGTTAATAAGATAGGATCCCGTAGCTTTTCAATTATTTTATCAATCAACTTATTTTGATTTTGTTCAAAATCCATAGATGACCTTTATTACTATTTTCAATGATATTTCTTTATCCGATCGGTATTCAGTACAATACATATTTAAATTCTAAAATAATTCAATCAGTCAGGAAATTAAACAGTATTAAGCTGAACAACAGGAATAATTCAATCAAATCTTATTCAGAGTTATATAAAGGACTTTAATCTATTTATATGAATTAAACTAGATTGTAAGATAAATCAGACCTACATTGTAAGGATATACTATGATTTATACTATGAATTACTTGAACATGGCAGAAAATTCAACGGAAAACTTAACATTGGATCGAAGCTCTGGCATTTGATAAAATACTGGTAGATCACCAAAACGAAATGTGTGGAGCATACTTGCAGCAAGTGCATATTTGTTTCCCAGAGGCACCTTTACACCTGCTTCTATAGGGGAAGAAAAGGTACATTCCCGGTATCCTTCATGATGAGTGACGTATTTTGTTGGATGATCTGGATTCATTATATCGTCACAAATAAAAGGTGAACTAGGCTTACTAACAGTGAAATCATCAATAGTGTTAATATTTATATAAAAGCCTGTCTCAAAAAAAGGGATAATCTTGTTTCTCTTACCGTAGGCAAATCCCGCATGAAATCCTGCAGTATAAAAAAAGTTTTCATAGGAATTTTCTGTGTAATTAGAATATTTCCAAGAGGGTAATTCTCGCTTTTCCATAATTAGAAAATCATAGGATCCTTTGCCAAGTGACATGCTCATACCAATATAGCCATGATCAAATATGTAGCAATTTATCCCCGGTTTAACCTCAATTTCAAAATGGTCGTCAATACCCTGGTGTAGATAGAGTATAGAGGCGCAGTTAAGCTCCACACTGTTTTTTTGTGTAAAAAAGGTATCACTCCATGACAGAACAGACAGGAAAACGACAAAAAACAGCCCAGTTCGGAATGGTTTTAGATGATTCATAGGTTAGCTCCTTAAAAAATCCCCTCCCAATAAGATTTTTTATCATAACTAATATAAAAGTCCTCTATTAAATAGAGCAAGCAAAATTCTCATTGCAATAATTATTAACACCCTATCTTCGAACACCAATTTTTGCATGGAGTAATTCTACTCGATTATCTACATAGAGTACTACTACTAATTTGTAAACACCGGCTCCAATTCTTCTTCCATTATGTGAATGACCGCTCCAGAAAATATCCACATAACCATGGGATAAATTAGGTAACTCAGACTTACTAATTTTTGCCACACAATTTCCCAGGGCGTCGTAAATAACGAGTTTCACCTGAAGGTTTTTAGATATCAGTGATGTTGGTACGTTAATACGAATTATAAAACCTGAACCATCCTGCTTTACCCATTGTTTTGCATTTGGACGATGTTTTAGTGAAAAGGGAATGATCCTATTGCTTACCTTAGAAGGATTTGGCACTACAGTAAGTGATGCTTTAGTAACTTCCTCTTCTGTTGAAATCTCTGGAATGGCAACTTGTACACTTCCAGATTCAACTTCCTCATGATTGCTATTTATAAGAGTGTATTGAATAGTAACATCCATAGCAGATGAATGTTTTCTCTTTAAGACAACTGTTGCCAAATCACCACTACCACTTAGGCAAAATCGCTTTGTACTAAGTCGTGTAAAACCAATTGAAACTCCCTCATTCACCTCCTGAACTTGAGAGAATATGTCGGCTCGATC
The DNA here is from genome assembly GCA_028278335.1 of Chitinivibrionales bacterium. Classification (GTDB taxonomy): domain Bacteria; phylum Fibrobacterota; class Chitinivibrionia; order Chitinivibrionales; family JANQEN01; genus JANQEN01. Next base: position 25,638 of record JANQEN010000190.1, read on the forward strand.
CTGAGCAAGGAGCCCCCTCTCTGCATCAAAGGACTTAAAGGCAATTTTTTCTTGATTGTATATAATGGTTAACTTGCAGGATACAATATCCTCAACATCCTTTACCGTACTTGCAAGGGTCACTGATTCAGCGTTATTATTATCTAACAAAAAGGATACTTTCTGATTTGTCTCTGTGGTATAGTAAATTTGTGGCTGTGATCTTGAATGACTCTCTGCTCCTAAGGACCAATAAAAGAGGTGTACAAAGACACCAAGATCTTTATAATCAAACAGTGAGTCACCGGTAATGGTCAAGTAGGGAACCGTACCTACCGAAGGGGCCAATTCATTAATACTGTCAGGATGGTTAATCCCCTGAGCACTAGCATACCAGTATTTTGACACATAGGAGAAATCCAGAAAGTCTATCTTTTTATCATTGTTAAAATCGCCACTTATTGCCATTTGATTGTTGATTTGTATCTCAATCATATCAGCTTGCCCCGTATCTTGATCTATGGGTATTACTTTAAACCAGACAGATTTTAAGGCCGTATTGGGATAATCAGTATGCGTGTTCCAAGTAAGGGTAAGGCTATCGTATTGTAAAGGATTGTCAACAAGAGTGTCCCCAGAAACTGTTGCTTTTAACCAATTGGTGGCATCTTCAGAGTAAAAGGCGTTTACAACTATAGTATCCTTATCGACATCAGTAACAGCAAAAGATATAGGAACTGCACCCTGCTGTACTCCCACGAGTGGTACAATTTCTACTGAGGGCTTTTCATTATTCAGTAGCGAAAATGTATCAGTAGTGAGTCCCTGTCTATTGGTATCTGCTTTAAAGACAAAATGGAGCTTTACATTAGAAGCATTGGCTGTAAAATCATTCTTTGATGCCCAAAGAATGGTGGCATTGTTATACAGCGAAGCAGGAATTACTGCTTCACTTACCAAGGTGTCAATGAGCACCTTAGCGCCATCATTAATCGAGAAAAAGGCACTATCAATATGTACTTCAGAGGATTGTGGCGCGACTATCTTCACTGCACACGTAACCGTATCTTCCTGTATCTCGGGTTGTTTAAGTAGAGTTACAATAAGAGGTATAGCGGAGTTGTCAACATGCATATTATTGGTAAAACCAGCAACACCATTTTGCCAACCATCAAAGGGTATTACTTGAAAACGGACGGTTGGGATATTAGCACCACTAATATCCGCAGTAGTATTCCAAACAATCTCTCCAGTATAGGCATCGGGCCCAACACTTGGCTTATCAATGTTCTGAGTTACCTGCCAATTGGCTCCCCCATCAGTTGAATAGCTACATAAAAACGAAATAGAATCACCGGAGGTATCGGCAACAGTATAGGGAATAGCGACATTACCACTCTGAATACCAGTATTGGTAGTTAAGGAGATCGTCTGTGAATGGTAGTTGTCAAGGGGGAATTCTATTGTGTCGGCCATACCAGAAGCAGCATCGGAGGGATGGATTTTAAAATAAACAGTTTCAATATCTTGGTTAGGAAGTATAAGCGCACTCTGCCAGGTGGCAGTAAGCTTCTTACCATTCCTATAGAGACTATCAGGGATTTTGCTCGGAAGTCCTTGAATGGTTGCAGCAGTCCAATCAGTGCCGTTGATTGAGAAAGCGAAATCCAGAGTAAGCGCATCTCGATCATTGTCCGAAAGTTCAAAGGTAATTGCCACATCACCGGATTGCTCTTTGTTAAGATGGTCTATAATACATTCTGGGGGATTATTCTGATTATAGAGAGTTACTCCGATTGAATCAGCTACTCCAGTGTCCAAATCAAAGGGGGTAAGACTAAACCACACTAGCTTACTCGCAGCATTGGGAAAGTCTATTGCCGAGTGCCAGACTAAAGAAGCATTTGCATAATTGGCAGGACCAACTCCCACAGTATCACCAGATACAGTTGCAGCATTCCATACAACACCATCCTCTGAATAGCGGGCTATAACCCGAAGGACGTCTTGATTTGCGTCTGAAAGAATAAAGGGAACAGAAACATCTCCACTTTGGACACCGGGGATTACTGGTATTGAGACTGTGGGGGTTGCATTATTGTGCAATGAAAAGGGTTGAGAAGTCACTGATTGTGAGTAGCTATCAGCCTTTAAAACCAACTTTATCGTAACGGCGGCAGCATTGGCGGTAAAATCTTTTTTTGAATCCCATAAAACAGTTGCGCTATCATAATTGGTGGTTGGAATTGTGGTGCTGGATAAAAGAGTTGCTCTGGCAAAGCCTCCCCCATCAATTGAAAAGAGTGCGCTATCAATGAGCACTGAGTTATAGTTGGGTGCGACAATTCGAAGTCCCATAGAAACGGTATCTGAAGGACCCGTAGGTTCCTTAATAATAGTAACCACAAGGGGGATGTTTTCATTGTTAACGTGGAATGTATTGGTTGATCCAGCAGCGCCATTTTGCCACTTGTCAAAAGGGGTTATTCTAAATCGGACCGTGTTAACGTTCTGCTCGCCAAGGTCTGCCACTGTGCTCCAGATCATTGTTCCGGAGTACCCTGCGGGACCGACTCGGCTGACATCAATATTCTGTGTAGCGCTCCAATTAGTAACGCCATCAATTGAATAGTGACAAACAAAGATCGTTGAATCCTCCGTGGTATCGGTCACAACAAAGGGTATTGCCACGTTACCACTCTGAACACCAGTTGGGGTAGTTAAAGCAACAGCCTGCCCATGATAATTGTCCAGATGAAAGATCGTTGTGTCTGCAACTCCCGAGTTTTCATCAGTAGGAATGACTCTGAATAAGAGTGAATCAATATCGTTATGCGCTACAGTGCCTTTGCTTGACCAGATAGCATTTAATTGACTCGCTGAGTATTGTGCATGGGTAATAGGATTGGGTACACCACCAACCACAGCGGTGTTCCAGATAGTCCCATCCAAAGAGTAACTGCAGGCAATCTGTAGATCATCTCCCTCAGGGTCGGAAAGGGTAAAGGAGATAGTCACGGTATCCGATTGTTCGGATGTGATTGGTGTTATGGTACAGATAGGAGGAGCATTAAGTGTTGTGCTCGATGTAAAGGCCCCTTCACTCCAATTGGCTAACTCATCAGACACGAACAGCGCAAAATAATACTTTGTATTAGAGGTGAGATTTTGCATATGCAAAGAATCAGCCGAAGCATCCTCAATAGACCAGTTATTACCTAAAGTGTCAGAAAGTGCAGTAATCGTATCAGTACTATATATAATTATTTGCTCACCAGCATCTGGAGAGGTTGATTGATTCCAGGTAAGTACCATCTCTGTTGGGGTGATTGCAGTTGCCAAGAGATTGGTCACCGGTGTTGGTGCTGTATAATCTGGAATGGTTATCGAGTCCTTTGCATTGTCTGAGGCACTACTCCAATAGCCGGCACTGTCCTTGACAAAGGCCGCAAAATAGTAGATGCTATCACCTTCAAGACCGATTGCAGTATCCTTGCTCACCGAGGCAGAATAAGCCTCAAGCAAGGTACCCGTTGTTTGAGTGGTAGGAAATCCACCATTTCTTGTATAACGAACCACCACAGAATCAGCATCGGTTGAAGCAGAGGGAACCCAGGTAAGGAGCACACTGTCCTTTTTCAATAGAGCTGCATCAAAGGAGGTCACGTTAGCCGGGGCAGTGTTATCAGGAGTAATAAGCGTATCTTGGGAAGCACTGGTTGCAGTGCTCCAGATATCATTGTTATACTTAACAAAAGCGGAAAAATAGTAAACGGTTTTCTCAACCAGTCCAGAAATCTCAATGGTCTCATTTACCGAGGTAACAGCATAGTTTTTAACAAAAACTCCATTTGTTGGTAGTGTTGCATAGGCATTGGTGTTATAGACCACGCGAATAGAGTCTGCGTCAGCCGGCATACCTGTAGCATCCCAGGAGAGCTGTACGCTGTCATTACTATAATTTGCCACAAAGGCAGCAACATTATCAGTAAACCCCTGAAGCTGTACGACCAAGGTAGTATCTTTATCGGAAACCACAACCGAGCCAGTTGACTCCTGATAATCGGTTTGTGTAATAGTATAGGGATAGGTTCCTCCACTCACTAAAAAGGATATTTGTCCATTGGCATCAGTGTTTCCTGTATAGGTGTTATCAATATTTACACTGGCACCTTGTTGCAAGGTACTATTAACACCACGCACCTCTACTGTAAGGGTGGGTGTGCTTTCCGATACCAATTGCACATCCAACTTAGTAGCACTATTATTGGTAACACTCACATTGGTAATTGTTTTAGAATGATACCCCTCAGCAGAGAAGGTGACATTATAGGTTCCTTGATAAATAGGTCGATAATAGTCACCATGAGAAAGAGATGAATAAACATGCGAGCTGTCTTTATCGTGGTCATGTATGAAGACTTTTGCTGCAATTGATTCACCGGATACTGTATCTGTTATGATACCATTGATGCCATAGAGGCATTGTTCCATATATTGCAATAAAGACGGATAATTGTATTCCCAATGTCGTTTTAAGTCACTTTCATTTAAATTTTTCCTAAGGGACAACTCTAATGTCATTGATTTGCAATGTAAATGATAATTTCTGAAATCTTCAATTGTTCCATGTGCTTCCCAAAATTCTGAATATGCATGACCAATACCATCTCCTCCAGCGCTGGTCATATAGTTTGGTGCACCAGCATTACAATATTTATGTACGGTATCAACATATTCATTTGCAACGTATTTAAACCAATCTTCATCTGGGTGTTTTCGGCTAACAGTCCAAAAAGGCCAAATTACAGCCTCTGTCCCACCTTTAACTGTTGCACTCATCACATAATTTTGCTGTACATCAAAATTATAAATAGCTTCGGTTTCAGCTGCAAATCTGTCATATCGACCATACAAATGATGACTTGTATCTGTGCACATGCAAGGGTAATTTCGATTTAAATCAAAACCGTCTGTTACATTAGACCGTTGTGCATCTCTAGTTGTATGATTACCACCTCTATAAGTGGCGTCTGGATTACACAGTGGGGCAATAAAGATTTCAATACTATCAACAATTTTCTTGATTCTTGGAGCTGTTGAGTATGTAGAAAGCAATGAATCAATGAGGTGAAGCATTGACATATATCCTACAAGCTCATCACCATGTATTGTAGCTGTGTAATTAAATTCAGGCTCTGCTTCATCTGTTAAAACATTATCAGATATTTTAGCACATAATAACTTTCGACCTTGTCCAGAAGTTCCCATCTCATAAATTTTACATAAAGAGGGATATGTAGACTCAAAATTAGCCATATAATCCAAGTATTCATCATATGTGGGGTAACTATACCAATCTTGCGCATTACTAATATTTAAAAACCCAACAATAAACAAAGTAATTAATAAACAAAAGCTTTTTCTCAACATGATTTATAAACCTTTAGTTTTGTATAAAGGACTTTCTACAAAATCTTTCATAGATATAAATTAGAGTTAGATAAAATCCAGTCCGCAAAAACCACTTTTACTCTTCTATTAGCTTTATGGTCATTCTCTTGGCCTAGAATATACATCCTTCCATGTTTTAAAATTTTAGCAATTAAATGCAACAATTCAGAAGACAGTGTTTCATTTACATCTAAAGTAATTAATGTACTGCAATCTTGTCTGTGATCAAGGTCACACAGCTACTATTATTAATAAAATATCAAAGGGTGCTAAGGGCTCAGCAGGTTTTTGAAATAAGTGTTTAATGGCGTTAAACAGGGGTTTGGAGATTCAATTTGACAGAATTGATCTGTATTTAAAAAATCAAAGCGAATTTGGGCGATCCTTCGCTATGCTCAGGTCGGGGCACAATTTCCTCCCTTGGTCGGGTGCTTCCAGGCTCCGCGTTCGCTTCGATATTTTTGCTTTGCAAAAATATTGCTCCGCACCTTCCAAATCCCTATCGCAAAAGATTAAAATCAAACCTATTTCACTATATATAAATTCATCCTATTCTGCCCCTTTGAATCATTTTAATATCAGACAATTAAATGCAATCTAACCAATGTTATACTACGTATTTAGAGCAATAGTAGCCCGCTAGACAAATGTAAAAACTGCGTTTTTGAGCTTAAATTTTTTAAGTAAATTCTAATGTCCTAACATGACACAAAGGTGCTTTCCTAATTTTACCCGTCATTTTAACTCCCTACATGACATTTATAAGTCTGACATGGCTTTCGACAAAACTACATGAGTCAAAATGGCTCTGACATGAACAATTTACTGTCCTACACGACAAAAAATGACTCTGACAGGGGTATTTTAGTGTCTGACATGGCTACAGATGGGTTCTACACGGGTCTCAA
>JANQEN010000033.1 GCA_028278335.1 Chitinivibrionales bacterium
AAGTCTTACTAAATCATAATCTTGCACTTCTGCATCTACTCCTACTGCATAGTCTGGGTTAAAGAGTTCCATGGGGGCGTACGTTACAAATTTGACAGATACGATTACAGGTGGTTCCTTCGGGAACCTGAGAAAAGCAGAGAAAGGAACAATGATGCGTACGATATTTACATTGCTATGTGTACTACACATGACACTATCTTTACAGGCGAGGATGTCACAGGAGTTGGTCCAGGAAATAAGCGAAGCCCACTCTCAACAGAAAGTGCCCTGTATAGTTCTCTTAAAATCAACGTATCCTTTTAAGGAGATGAAGTTTACCAGTGCTAAAAACAAGATTGAATCATATAAATACCTAGCTCAGGAGAGTCAAAAGGCTGTGGTGTCCTGGCTTTCAGAAAAGGGCAGTAAGGCAGAAATCTGCAAACAATATTGGGTGCTCAATGGGCTTTTTGTAAAGGCAACACCGGCAATTATTAATGAGCTATCTCAAAGACCGGATGTGGCAAAAGTATATCATGATGAGGTCGTGTCAATTGTTACCCCTACAGAGAACTCCTATAAGGCATTAGCAAAGGGGGTTGCCTGGGGGGTTAAAAAAATTGAGGCAGATAAATGTTGGGATGCCGGCTATACTGGTCAGGGTATTATTATTGGTATCATTGATACTGGTGTTGATTCCAAACATCCTGCACTAAAGGACAAGTGGTCTGGTCATTGGTTTGTCGGAGATGGTATGCCGCCATCAGAGGAACCCTACGATGACAATAAGCATGGTACTCATTGTGCGGGCTCAATTTTAGGCGGAGATGGTCTTGGCAATTTTGAAGAGGATATTGGTGTAGCGCCGGGTGCAAAATATGCCGCAGCCAAGGCCCTTAACTCAGGTGGGTCAGGCTCCTCCAATGTTCTCATTGCGTCGCTTCAGTTTATGGCCGACCTAAAAAGCACTGTTGATATCAAGGCTGTCTCTAATTCTTGGGCCGGTAATGGGGGGTCAGACTTCTACTTTGAAGTGATAAAGACCATGCGCTCATTAAATATTGTACCCATTTTTGCCAATGGTAATAACGGCTCACAGGGACCGGGGTCAGTACAGTCTCCCGGTGATTATCCCAATGTTATTGGTGTGGGTGCTACAGATAGTGAGGACCGTATAGGAAGTTTCTCTTCCTTAGGACCTGCGCCAAACAAAGCACCCTTTAACGATCGTACCATCTGGTATCGTGGTGATTGGGATTTTATTAAACCAAATATTAGTGCACCCGGTGTGGCTATTCATTCATCAGTCCCTAATGGAGGATATTCATCCCTTAATGGAACCTCCATGGCAACTCCCCATTTGTGTGGTGTTGTTGCTCTGCTCTTTCAGAAAAACCGTAATTTGACACCAGAGATGGTGTATAACTTGCTTCTTGACAATGCAGACAAACCCACCGGTGCTGGAAGTTATCCCAATAACACCTTTGGCTGGGGACGAGTCAATGCGCTAAAATCAGTGCAAGCGACCCCGACAATGGATCAACCATGGATCTATGTGTCAAAAAAGGAGATGGCCGATTTGGCACCCGGTAAATCTGTTGACTTAACTATAACCCTGTCAAATTTAGGTGGCTCTGACGCCTTAAATACCACAGGAAAACTTGTTGCTCTGGATAATTATGTGTGGGTTGAACAGACAAACTACTCCTTTGGCAACCTGAAACCAAAGGATGAAGCCTCAAACAATTCCAAACCCTATAAGGTATTTACACACTCCTTAACGCCACAGGGACACCAGGGACGATTAGGGCTTATACTTCACGCTGACGGTGCGCATGATACTTTGGATTATGATGATACGGTTGAGATATCCTTTGTTATTGGTGAAGCCCCCAAACCGCATGTTATCTATGAAGAAGACTTTGAATATTCCGGAAGTGTGGACAGTTTTTCACTCTGTTGGAAAACAACCGGCAATTGGTCTCGAGGAGTTGATGTGAGCCATTCCAATACTCACTCCGTGTCAAGTGGTGAGTTCACCAAGTCCAATAGTTTAGAACTTAAAAACGGTATTGATCTCTCTGCACACCATAATCCAAATCTTGTACTCTGGGGAAGTGACAAGGTTAGGTGGCCCGAGGAGTGGAAAAAAGTAGAGATCTCTTTGTCAACCGATGGTGGTAATGATTGGAAAAAGATTTTTTCCTATAATGGTACTAAAAATAGCAACACCAAATGGGCTTCTCATCAAGTGCCACTCTCCGATTATACAAAAAAGAATGTTACGTTAAAATTTGTTGCCGGTGGCATTGGCAATGTCAGAGAAGCAACCTTTTGGATAGATGATATATGCATTGAGGTTCCCTATGATAATGCACCACCCTACTTTGCAAACACAACGCTCTGGGGAGAGACCTATAAAACAGGACCCTTTGAGGTTAAATCAACTATTACCGATGCCAATAACGTTGCAGAGGCTAATCTCTACTATCGCGTCAAGGGAGGGACCTGGGAAAAGCTCACTATGAAGGATCAGGGAAATGATCTCTATAGCGCTTCTATCCCGGCACAAAATAGTAATGGCAAAATTGATTATTATCTTGAGGCAGTTGATACTTGGCATGTTGGTTCAGCAAACAAGGGCACCTTTCCCATTGGTGCAGGTCAAGATAAGGGATTCCACTCCTTTGTCTATGGATCAACTAGCATTAAAAACAGAGCAGAATCAATCACACTTTCCTCTTTGGTTTCTTCGATTGGCTCTGGTCTTGTACGCATCAACTATTCCCTTCCTTCCACAATGCTGGTAACAATCGCAGTTCAGGATGTACGAGGAAGAGTTGTAGCAACACTACTCGATAAAGAAGTAAAAATGGGCAATCATGCTTTGCAGTGGAATAGTATGGTACAGAACAGTTTTGCCTCAGGACTCTATTTTATAAATATGGATGTAAAGGATGTAAAAGGAGCTGGTGCAAAAACAGTAGTTCGAAAAAGCAACAGAGTAATAATAGTTAAATAGAGTGGTTCGACATCATATAATGTGTCGATTATATGGTGTTTTTTGTGTGTAACCGTAAGAGGCTCTCTTCCAAATTTAGAAGAGAGCTTTTTTTTTGTAGGATATTAAATGATAAAAATAATGTCCTAAGAGAATGGTTCTGAACAAAGTGAAACACCACCATGTAGAGACTGATATGGCTGCATGATTAGACTGTTTCTCAAAAGTTTTGTCCCATGATTTTTGACAAAACTCTTATAGAATCAGTGATGCCGCAACACAACATCGGACATAATTATTGAGAAGTGGTATAAATCCCCAGCCAATCTCCATATTCAACTTACTTTATGATTACCGTGCTTCGCTCACATTGACAAATTAATACGTCTGCCATTTTCCATGCAATGCAGTATATCTATCCACGGAGTCAAGTATGTTTTCAAATGAATTTACAGAAAAGAGGGGGAGTCTGTGAGATCACCTGAGAGTATTTGTTATCTGCTTGCCCACACTATCAGGTCAACCGATTAGGTGGAACTGGTAGTGTGGTTGCAAGCTGTTAAAAGACACGAAGGAAGCTCACGGCGGGGGGATTCCTCCCCCCGGCATAAATTTTTAATAGGAAATCAATGGTTTACGAAGAAATTTGTTATTCAGTATCGGTTGAATCTGCAGTCTCCTCTGCAGCTTTTCGTTCCGCTTCCAGTTGTGCCTCTTTCTCAGCCACACTTTTTAATGATGCCAATCCCTCTTCAAAGAAAGGACCGACCATACCATCCATCATCAAACCAAAATAACGGGCAACAATTTTCATGCCATTGTCACCATAAAAGCCATTTGTAGCTTTTACACCTGCTTCTGTTTGCTCAAAGGTAAAGTAACCTGTAGCTGTGCCCATCTTACCAAAATCAAGGTGAGTTTTTGTTGATGTTGGTGGATTACTCTCAATGATCTCCTGACTACCATTGCCGGAGTTTTCACTGGTCCATTTTGATACTGCTCCTAAACCAGCGGTTATTTCACCATAGGTGATTTTCATGGTGGGATCATTAGCCATCCAGGCGTTCCATGTTTCAGCTTTTTTAAGATCATTTACATGGTCAAACACAATTTCAATTGGTGCATTTATCACAATTGATCGTTCAACCTGATATTTTGATGGTAAAAAGAGTCCAACAATAAAAAAGAGCGCAATCAGGGCGACGATTGAGAGAAGAATCGCTTTTAGGATTTTCATTTTCCACCTCCCCTTAGGGTTTGATAGTTACATTAAAAATGCATTAGAAATCAATATACATGAATTGTAAAAAGAGCAACAAATATACCACAGGTTAAATTATTATATATTACTATAGAATTTAGCTTAAGATAGAACCTTAAAACAAGTTATGTATGCCAAGCCAGAGCCAAAGATAGATTCAACACAGGGGAAAAGAGCAGCGGCACACTCTTTTAAACCACATGGCCAACTGTCTCATAATGAGCACATTGAGACACCTTTTTCGAAATTCAATACAGGTAGCAAAGACTCTTATCCCCTACAGTATGTTCAATGTGATTTTCAAAAAAGTAGTGCCCCGGCTTCCAGTATTCTGGCTCCAGAGCAAAGCGAATTTGGAATAGATAGCCATCGGCTCAGTAGTATTGCCCAGACCACACCTTTTATTCAACGATATCAAGATGAATCTTATAGCACAGAAAAGGGTACATTTACCCTGTCCAATGATGAGACCCTTGCCTTAAAGAATGATGCAATAAAGCATGATCTCTATGCAAAAAGGGGTATGATAAAAAAATCTAATAGGATATTGAAAAAATTGGACTCCGCACTTCGATTGGTTGAATCGAGCGAGACAATAAAAGTTGGGAAGAACAATAAAAAATTGGTAAAGATTAAGCCTAGAAATGTTAAGAATAAAACTCCTAATAAAAAGACTATGGAGATGACACTTCCTGCAAGCTGTGATGAAACTAATGTCGCGGTTGTTGGCACAAACCGGAGGCAAGCTGTCACGAACAAGTTTAAGGTGCAAGGACATCCTTTTATCATGAAAGCAGAAATCATGATACCGTGGCTTTCTAAAGAAAGGAAAAGACTTGAACAGATAACTGGCCATGCAGAAGCTCTAAAGGCCAAAAGAAAAATATCTCTTATTGATAGATCTCTGGCCAATGCCAAGGCACTAAGGAAAGAATTAGACTTGGCAAAAAAGGAGTATGATTCAATTACAGAGAATGATCCTGACTATAAAATGAATAGAAAAGCAAAGGAGATTAAAATAAACAGCAAGCTTAAACAGTATTCTGATGAAACATGGACCTATTATAACAGCTTAAAAGATACTTCTGAGAAAGAGAAGATAGATAAAGAGTTGGGGATCAATCGATTTGCTAAACCGAAACTTGGACAAAGTTATACTATCATTAGAGGTGGAGCACGGGTGACCAAGGGTAGACCCTATCCATTTCATTGGGCTGCTGTGATCTTAGAAAGCAAAAACCGAGAGGATGTGGTTACCCTAGAACATTTTGCTACAAAAAAAGATGCACCTGCGGATAATCGTTGGAAGTTTAGCATGTATGGTAAATCAGAAAAACAGCAAAACCAATCTTTCCATCAAAAACACACTGAAAGCAAAAGAACAAACTTTTATGGCAAACACCCAGTCACTGTTGTAACAGAACCACATAGCTAGCACTATCAAATTTTTAAAAGGTATTATAATGTGAAAACATACAGGTTTGGAATGGTATAATTTATTTTATGACATACTTTGGATTTTATTTATAGTATAAATGACTATCACATATATTGTATGTCCATGCAATTTTCGAATTGGATCATTTCATAAGGAATAATATAATGATATTTAGGTTTAGAATCTATAATCAAAGGGTGAGTAAGTTATTGAGGATAGGGAGCATAAGCGTGCTGTTGCTTTTAAACGTAGCCTTGTCACAGGAAAATACTTCCGCAGACTCGCCTGATAAATCTCAAGAAACTTCTGATACTCTTCAAAACCAGACAGCTTCAGGGTCGGTGTTAGCAAAAAAGGTTGAGTCTCTATTTAAATCCGGTGATGCAATTGAGCTTGCTGTGTATCCTGATACTACCAGTTTTCCCAATGGGGTTTACCCTATTAATGATCAAGGATTTGCCTATTTTCCTGTTTTAGGGTATAAAAAGGTTGCTGGAAAATCAGCAAAAACTTTGGAGAAACTTCTTAAAGAGGCCTATGTTGATTTTCTTCCCCGCCCAAATATACAGGTTCGACCACTTATTCGTGTGAGCCTTATGGGTGGCTTTTTCCAGCCGGGACTGTATTGGATTGACCCAAAGGAAAATTTATGGAATTGTATTAAGCTTGCCGGTGGTACTGGCCGAGAAGATGGATTAGAAAAGATTCGCTGGCGCAGAAGCAATATTACGATTTCAAAGGAGTTGATCCCCTACATAGAATCTGGTAGGTCTCTTGAGGAGATTGGTTTTAAGTCCGGTGATCAACTTTTAGTCACCAGAAGACCGAAGCAACAATTTTGGGAGGTCTTTCGCACCGATGTTCTTCCTGTGCTGACCGTGACTCTTTCGGCCGTTGCCTCTGCAGCAACTGCCTATATAGCCTATGAAACTTTTCAGGATCGACAATAACTATTATGGAGCAACCAAAACCGACCCCGATTCGTGAGATAGATTTTCTCTACTATATTAAGCACTATTTTTTAGTAATCTGGCGCTGGAAATGGTGGATACTCATTGCTGGACCGGTCGCTGCTGCTGTGGCCTTGGTTTACATGGTAAAGTTTGCACCACCGGAGCCCGAGCTGAGTACAACCACCCTTATTGGTATAGAAAATACGGCCAGTGCCTCGGCGGTCATGATGGATTTTGTAGAATTCGACAATAGTAAGGCCGAGTTGATAACAACCCGTTCCTTTTTATCTGATATTGTCAGTAAATTGTCTTTGCAAATGGTATTAAAGGAATATGCTCGCAGTGCGGTGTTTAAAACGGTATTGTCAGACAGTACAGCAAAGCCTGGTAAATATGTGCTTTCCCTTGATACGGATAATAACAAGATTTATACCATCTCCTATACAAATCGAAGATTGGGTTACAAAAACAAAGTAATATCAACCGGCAAAATTACCAACTTAGATCTCATTAAGCTACCGGGTATTTTTTTGGAGTTTTCCTCAAATTACCTCCAAGATCCCTTTCCCATTACCTTTTATATTGTGTCTGTCTACAAGGCGATTGATAATCTGCATGCTCAGCTTTCTATTAAGCGTCCCGATTTTAGAAGAAAGATGAATTACATAGAAGTGTCGCTTAGTGGTCGTGACTATAATTTAATAACTGAAATCTTAAATACAATTGCCGATGCCTTTGTTCAAAAGAAGCTCAACTTTAAGCGACGAAAAGCCCTTAATGTGCTCAAGGCTTTGGAAAAACAGTACAAGAAGGCAAAGTATGGACTGAGTATTGCCGAAAGTCGACTACGGAGCTATCGTACGCAAAATCCCACTGTTGGCTTAACCCAAAATACTCAGCAAACAGTGAATTCTATGATCGAGATGGAAACCAATACCTTTGCCATAAAAAATTCTCTTAAGGATGCTGAACGACTCTATGCCCGGTACCAAAAGACTGCTCCCAGCGATAAAATCCAAGTTGGGGAGGAGATTCTCATTTTTCTTAATACACAAAATAATACCACATCACCGGTGCTCCAGTTAGAGTTGAATCGTCTGATTTCTGATCAGCGTGCCCTAAAGCAAAACCATATGGACGATCATCCCTCTTTACAAAAGAAACAAGAGGAAATTAACAGTGTCTTAGAGAAGGCTCACTTGGCACTAAACCAGTTTGTTCATACTACCCAGGATAAACTGTGGGAAAAGAATTCGGGAATGAAATCGCTATCTCAAAAACTGCAACGTCTGCCCAGCAAGGAGTTGCAGCTAGCAGAATTGCAACGGCAGCACAAAGTTAATGCAGAAATTTATTCGACTGTATTAGATCGATATAATAAGGCCAAAGTGGCCGAGACTGTCGAGGTTGCTGATACCTATGTTATGGATTATGCAGTTCCACCAATCCCTCCACCCACCAATCTACTCGAACTGTTAGGTATGTGTTTGCTTATTGGCTTGGGTATTGCCTTTGCCCCCCCGGTTGTTTCGGATATGATTCGTAAAACCGCACGCACGGAGTTTGAATTACATAATATGACCGGTATGCTGGTATTGGAAAGTATTCCCAAAATCACCCCAAGAAAAATTAGTGCCCAAAGAAAAGATTGATGAAAGGTGAATAACCGTGACCTATAAATTAGTAATCAACCGGTGCCAGGATCAGCAGCTCGCTTCGCAGGCAGCAGAGGTGATTTCCCACTATTCCCATATTGAAGTGGCTGTTGTTTTAGAGACACTCCGTGAAAAAAATGTCTGCCTTAAGATACGGGGAGAGAAGGAGAACGCCCAGGTAATTAAAGACCAATTGGAAGCTGTTGGCACCAGCTCTTCAATAGTTGATAGTGAAGAGCAGACACAACAGGAACCGGCAAAGATTGAGAAGAAGAAAAGTAAGGGTAAGAAAAAAAGAGAGATCTGTGAAAATCACTCTCAGTTGCATGATGTAAAAACTGATATTGTTATTTTTAAGGATAGTGCCACTGGAGCGCCTGTTCCTGCACAGGATGCAATTGAAGCAACCGAATCATCGAAAGCCAAAAAAAGTGACTCAAATACCCAGGAAGAGAATAAAGATAAGCTTATTACCAGCGAATTTAAGAATGAGTACGTAAAGGAACTTTTTCGCTCGTTACGAACCAAAATAGCAATGGGTTTATACAACAGTGCTGATAAAAGTATTGTGGTCTCTAGCTTAGATGCCAGTGCCGGCAAATCAACCATGGCCACCAATATTGCAATCTCCCATGCTTTACAAAATACCAATGTTCTTCTTATTGATGGTGATTTACGTCGTGGTGCTTTGCATAGTTTTTTTGATCTTTCTGCATCTCCCGGTCTTTCCGATGCACTGCGAGAGGAGACACCTCTTACTGAAGAGTATATCGATTCCTTTATTCTGGAAACAGAGGTCCCTAACTTATCAATCATTGCTGCTGGTGAGCACGTTGACAATTCCTCTGACCTGCTTAATTCGGTACGATTTAAAGAGCTTAAAGCCGCTTTGTCAACGAAGTTCGATCTGATTATTATGGACACCCCACCTTTAGGAGCCTTAACCGATGCGGTTGTGGTAAGCGAATTCTTTTACAAATATATTATTATTGTAAAAGCAGGGGTAACCAATGTTATCGATATGAAAAAGAAGATCAATGAGTATCCCATACTCAAGAAAAAGCTTTTAGGCCTGGTCCTCAATTATGCAATAATTGACAAAATGCGGTCCTATTATAAGTATTCGAAATATTATTAGTTCAACCCTCCCCCCCGACCCCTACTCCCATTCATGGGAGAGGGGAGAAGTTGTCATTGCGAGGAGGGTCGCGACGTGGCAATCTCGTTTTTTGAGCCAATTTATTGAGTTGTGGTATAGCTTTTATGGTAGAAGGGTAATGCAAAAATGTCAATCTAAATTGGCGCCCTCCAACCTCCCGGAGGGAGGCTTATATTGTTAATGTCTTTTACATATTGTCTCGGATGCCCCTTGCGAAAAGTAAACGTGCCTTATTACGTGTGGCACGATCGCCCTCGATCGTGGTAGTCAAATCAATCCAAAACATCTTATATAAAACAGACTTGTGTTGTCAACCTTCATCCCCAAGTTAAAAGATCCTGCACTACAGGATCGCTTTCTCTCCCAATCATGGTAGGGAGGTAAGGTTGCTTTTGTCATTGCGAGGAGCGTAGCGACGTGGCAATCTCTCTTTTTGAGCCAATTTTTGTGATTTACGTGTGCCACTGTTCCCCTGAACAGTGTTCTTATTCATGGTAGATGGGGAATGCAAAATGTCAATATGATTTGGCGCCCTCCAACCTCCCGGAAGAAGGCTTATATTGTTAATGTCTTTTACATATTGTCTCGGATGCCCCTTGCGAAAAGTAAACGTGCCTTATTACGTGTGGCACGATCACCCTCGATCGTGGTAATCAAATCAATCTAAACTTCTGTAATAATTTATAAAAGAATCCTCTCTTGTCAACCTTCACCCCCAACCTCTTCTCCTAACCAAGGGATTCGCTGGTCAGCTGAAAATGCAGTCGTACCAGCGTCTGCTGCGCGGTGCATCGCTTTGCTCGCAATGACATGAGTCAAGTTAATGAATTGTGGTGTAGCTTTCATGGTAGAAAGGATGTAAATTGTCAATATTGTTTGGCGCCCTCCAACCTCCCGGAGGGAGGCTTATAAGGAGTGTAATTATTGTTTTAGTCAAATGTCCATGCAATCAGTGTAATCCTATAATCAGAGATAATAAGTGGTTCAGACAAAAAAACGGGAACCATCTTTCCTGACAGTTCCCGCTATTCTCCTATGTCTGAGAATTGCTCTTTACTCATACACAGGAGTCTCCTCTTCTACTGGGGGCTCATTGTCACTGTTTTGATCTCTACTCACTGATGCCCGGGTGCGAGCATTAGCTTCTATGATCATCTCAATGACATCTCCCACAATATCAGGCATACCAGCACTATTGCGACGAGCACCAAAATCAATGGCATCCAGGGTTGACAAAAGAGCCTCAATAAGGTTCTTTCGCGCTTTGCTTTCCACTGGAGTCATATCACTACTTATATCCTCGATCCTGGTCTGCTTGAGTGTCTCATACTCATTTTGCACAGTACCTAATTGATCAATTAGGGACTGCAACGAAATTTGCGCCACCCATTGAGCAATTGGCTCTTGTGTACTTTTTTGCAGAAGCTGATCAACAAGCTTGGAAGTCGCACTATAGGAGAGGTTTTGGTTGGTCCACAGGCCACACTCCTGCATCTCCTTTTTAAGGCTATGGGCTGCAGCAACCCCATCAGGATCAGAAGGCATTTTTAATGCCACACCAATCTGACGCTTGAGTGCAATATAGAGCGAAGTTCTTTGGTCATGCTTTTCTTTAATCCTAACAGTCAAGGGGTGCTTGCTGTTCTTATTAAAGGCTGCTTTAAATTTCTCTGTTGCCTCTGTGACGGCAACAACATAGTCATTCAAGGGACCAACCTGGCCTTCCGGTTCTTCAAGAAGACCAAGCAGACCAATTGAAAATTCATAAAGAACAGAATTCGTTATATCAGTTACTAACAATTTACCAGTTTGCGTAAACATATTAAAATCCTTTCGATTAATGATTGTTGGTTGATTCATGGTTTGGACCAAGCATACGATCCATCCATGCACATTTTTTACTTCTTCTGTTGTTACAGTGCTTCTACGGTAGTTTTAAAACCTTCATCATAACCTCCTTTCTTTTGTTAATAGTTTTTCTTTTTTATTCTTCTACTAGCAATATGACATTCAAAAGCGACAATCGAGCGACAGAAAAGCGACAATTTGGCGACATTTTGATGACATTTTAGTGACAATACTATAAGAATTGATGAAGGTTTCTTAATATCACCCGCTGAGAAGACCCGTTTTAGCCTGGATATTCGCCAGGGGAATTGCCCTAAATGAGCAGTAATCGCCAATTATGTTTCATAAGGTTGTGAGCCGAAGAGTTGGTTCGATACATTTTGTTTCTTAAGGTATTGAAGAGGAGAGTTGGCTCAATACATTGTGTTTCTTAAGGTAGTGAACAGGGGAATTGACTCAGCACATTTTGTTTCTTAAGGTAGTGAGCAGGGGAGTTGGTTCAGGACATTGTGTTTCTTCAGGTAGTGAGCAGGGGAGTTGGCTCTGCACATTTTGTTTCTCAAGGTAGTGAGTAGGAGAGTTGGTTCAGTACATTGTGTTTCTTAAGGTTGTGAACCAGAGATTTAGTTCAGTACAGAATGTTTCTTAAGGTTGTGAATCAAAGAGTTGGCTCATTGCAGTATGTTTCTTAAGGTTGTGAATCGAAGAGTTGGTTCAGTACAATACATCTCTTAATATGGTGAATTAGAGAGTTGGCCGGATACTTTGCGTTGTTTAAGGTAGTGAACTAAAGAGTTGGTTCACTACCTTACGTTTCTGAAGATAGTAAGTCAAAAGGTGGGTTGGCAACCATAAGAAACTTTGGACGCGAATGCCCCTTACGAAAAACAAACTTACCTCAATACGTGTGGCACGATCGCCCTCGATCGTGGTAACCATGTCAATATAAAACATCTTTTATAAATTAAAAAAGAACCCGCTCTTTTCAACCCTCACCCCCAACCCCCACTTTTGGGAGAGGGGATGTAAATTTGTCATCGCGAGCGTAGCGCGGCGATCTCAACTCTCAAACATATATGATAGAAGGGGAACGTAAAAAATTCAATTTATATTGGCACCCTCCAACCTGAAGGGAGTCTTATAAGGAAGTCAATTAATTGTTTTGGTTAAATTCTTTTATAATCTGTGTCATCCAATTATCTGAGACTATCAGTGGTTCAGACAAAAAAACGCGCGGATACCCCTTACGAAAAACAAACTTACCTTAATAAGTGTGGCACGATCGCCCTCGATCGTGGTCATCGAGCTCATCTTTGAAGCGAGGGGCGTCAGCCCCATCCAAAAACTTAACCTCGTTAATATTAAAATCTATCTCTATAAACAACTAACAAAAGACAAACAAAAAATATTTGCCTGTCAAATTAGGCAAAATGTATTTAATAAGTGTTCATGAATTGATGTTCCATGGGTGTTATTGAGCTGTTATACAAAATGTAATAGAAGTAAAATAACTGAAAAATGAAAAAAGTCGTAATGCGTAACTCGTTGATAATAGTTGGGTTAATAGGAAAAATAGGAATTAGCGACACCGTTGTCGCTTTTTTAACTTGCAAAAATATGTATATTGCATTATAGCTGACGAATTAGATTGAAATTATAGGAGGAGAAACTCATTTGGGTACTATTGGGTCTTTTCTAAAAGCAAATCAAATTGTTTGTTCTGATAATAATTACATACACTTTTTCAATTGTAATGATAGAGAATATCAATCTTCATCATTGATAGGAGTAAAAAATGGATGCCTGTCGTTTTAGGAAATTAGGTGTGCAAATTTTGGTCATTTTATTTGTGGTAACTGGGATGGTCCAAATGTCTTTTGGCCAAATCTATTCAAGTTGGACCCATTCTAAGGATGTTGTCCTTAATACCAGCCCATCTGGAGCAGATGTTGTCAGTACCCAAACCAATTTTCCCGTTCTTGTTCGGTTATATGGGGCAGACTTTCCTGCAGAAGCAAAATCTGATGGCTCGGATATTCGATTTGCAACCTCCGATGAAGCAACAGCCCTTTCCTATGAGATAGAGGATTGGAACAACGGTGCCAGTACCGCAGAGATATGGGTTCTGGTCAGCTCGATCCAAGGTAACAATGCAACCCAATATATTAAGATATATTGGGGTAATGCCTCTGCATCTGATGAATCTAATAGTCAGGCTGTTTTTGGCAGCTCCAATGGATTCGTTGGTGCCTGGCATCTCCATGATAATATGAATGATGCTACGGCAAACAACAACACCATCACCAATAGTGGTAGTGCTGATGCAGCATGCCTTATTGCGGATGGTCAGCAGCTTGATGGGAGCAATGACTATTTAGACTTTCCTGCAGCAAATATGTCCGCTGGGCGATCAGAGCTTACCCTTTCTATGTGGGTGAAAGTGGATGAAAGTACTTCCTCAAATACTATTTGGGATGAATATTACAACTCTAATTATTGGCAGTTTTCTATTCGACAAGATTACTGGCATACACGGGATGCTTCAACAGGAACCTCAGGGAGCAGAGATAATAATCTCTCCATGCCTTCGCTGACTGTCGGCAGTTGGACCTATTTAACCTTTGTTTACAGTGTGTCTGGCAATGTTAAAGCAATCTATGCAAATGGTGTTTTATCTAACTCCACAAGCACCTCAATTGATGCACTCACCTCTGAGCGTGATGCTGCTCGATTTGGCTATCCTGCTGATGGTGATAATTTTGATGGTCAGGTTGATGAGATACAGTTTGCCAGTGTGGCCCGCTCTGCTGACTGGATTAAGCTTGCTTATGAAAACCAAAGAAGCAGTCAAACCTTGGTTGAGTTTGTAGATGCTGCAACGTACACGGTTTCTTACAATGGTAATGGAGCCACAGGAGGCACAGTTCCAACCGACGGCAATTCCTATCTTGCTGGCGCTACCGTAACTGTTTTAGGGAACACCGGAAATCTAGCCAATAGCGGGTATACCTTTGCTGGATGGAATACAGCAGCCAATGGAACCGGTGATGCCTATGCTGGTAGTCAAACATTTACCATGGGTAGTGCTAATGTAACACTCTATGCTCAGTGGACATCAAATCCAACCTATAGTGTGACCTACAATGCTAATGGCGCAACTGGAGGGACAACTCCAATAGATGATAATGCGTATGTTGCTGGTGCAACCGTCACTGTGCTGGAAAACACTGGTAACTTAGAACAATCGGGTTTTTGCTTTGCAGGATGGAACACGAGCGCCGATGGCTTAGGCACTACCTATAGTGAAGGAGCGACCTTTACTATTGGTTCTGCAAATGTGACCCTCTATGCAGTTTGGAATGGTGGAATTTGTTCTGAATATGAATATCCAAATGTTTGCGGTGCTGAACAGAACATGAAGGTTGATGGTCAGATAAAGTGTAATTCCCTTTTAATCCACGATTGGCTTTTTACGCAGAAGGGTAGTCAAGTAGAGGCTCCCGACTATGTATTTAAAAAGGGCTATGATTTAAAGTCTTTAAAAGAAATTGAAGCCTATATTACGCAGCATGGCCATTTGCCTGAAGTTCCCAATGCTGCGGAATTTAAAGAAAAAGGTGTTGACATGATACAGTTAAACTTTCTTCTTCTAAAAAAGATTGAGGAAATGACCCTCCACCTTATTCGCCAGGAAAAAGAGATAGAAAAGCTTAAAAAAAAGCAGCAATAAATTAATTATAAAAAAATAACGCGCAATAATTTTCCAAACTATGGAGAATGATCCTGTGAATATATTAAAAAATGCAATTGTGATACTCGGTGTCCTTGTTTGTATGGCCTTGGCTAGTGAGCCCAATTTTATTAAGACAACCATAAAATCGGATTTACCAGAAAATGATATTGTCACCAAGAGTTATGGTGATGGTCTTGGTAAAAAGATACAGCACCATATTCGTTTGAATGGACTCAATGCAGCACTTATTGCTGGATCCATCCACGATGAAGTTGGGAGACCTTGGAAAGAGGTTTTACCCTATGTGTCTAATGAGTGTGTACTGCAGTACGATGCTGATAAGTTGGACGTACAATCGAACGAATTTTATTCTCAAGAACTTGGAATGACAATTACCCACGCCTATTCGGAGAGTCGCTATTATCCATCTCCCCTGATGCGGGTAAAGGTGAGTGGTGCTGCGGGAAAACCTTTTTCTGTTGACCCTTCAGAGGGACATCCCTCTAGAGTGTGGTTTTTAGGTGTGCCAAGTCCTGGATCAGGGTATACTGAGCTTGATGCCTATTTTGAAAGGGATAAAACAGTCCGTACTGGATTTATAAAATCTTCAATCCTAAATGACATCGCGACCAACATTGCGGATACTATTATAATAGAACAAACAATTCCACAGTTTCTCAAGGATAAGATTCCATTAGGAGAAGCTCCAGAGCTATCACACTATCTTACTGTTTCAATGGGCCCTAATAAAGGTTTTTCACAAGAATTAAAGGATGGCAGGGGAAATGTAGTTGCAACATGGGCAGACCCTAATTTATCGGAAGATTATGATGAAATTCGTACTCAGAACACCTATGATATACTTGGGAATCTTCGTGAGGAGATTGATCCCTTAGGATTACAAACAATCTATTCCTATAATAAATTAGGGCAATTAGAGGAAAAGAACTCACCCGATGCAGGAAAGGTTACCTTTACCTATGACGAATTAGGACGAGTTATCGAGACGGTTAATGAAAATTTTAGAAGTGCCGAGAAAAAATTGGTAAGCTCCTTTGATGCCTTTGGCAGGGATATTCTTGTTTCAGTTCATAGAGCAGCAGGTATGCATGAATATGTGACGCCAAAAATTAGAAAAGTTTTTGATGTTCCCGACGATGCTGCCATATATATACAAAACACCACAGTAGCCAAAGATTTACATGAGGCGGAAAGCTTTATTGCTGCAGCAGAACTGAAAAATACCAAGGGCCGCCTGGTTGCTATCATTGCCTATGGTGAAGAGTGTCTAGAACAGTTTTCCCAATCTCCCAATAAAGAACCAACCTATACTGATAAAATTATTGAGCTATTCAGTTACGATATTGAGGGACGCGTTGATAAAAAGTATAAACTGATACCCTCACTTCCAATGCATGTAACTCAGATTACCTATGATATCCAGGGTAAAGTGCTTACAGAAACAGTTGATAATGGTAGTGGAACACCTATTGTTACCCAGTTTACCTATACACCGCAACAGCAGCTCTATCAGGTTATTCGCAATGGAAAAGTTGCTATTACGCACCAATATAATGAAATAGGACAGTTAATCAAAAAGCTCTATGGTAATGGCGAGAATGATAAGGTTGTCCAATATAAATACACCTTACGGGGGTGGACAAAAAAAATAGCCGCAGGCTCAGAGCAAAACAAGCTCTTTTACCAGACGCTTGAGTATGAGGAGGGTAATCAGTACAATGGAAACATTGCACGGAGTACCATTGAGCAGGAATTTGCAGCTGGAAATAGCGCAAACGAATTAATTGATTGTAATTATAGATATGACAATGTTAATCGATTGACTTCTGTGCATAATAAAGGCGATGGTTCCTCTACATTAATTGATGATGATGATGATAATTTTGATGCTGCCTATTCCTATGATGTTAATGGAAGAATTGTTTCAAAAAAAGAGGGATTGATTCCCGATCCACAAAACCCCGAAACAAAGAAATTTTGTGATTGGGGCGCCTATGAATATTATGACGGTAAGAATCAATTGAAAAATATTGAAAACTCACCACGAGCCAGTATCCCCTTAGGTGCAAGTGAACACAACTTTATCTATGATAAAAACGGAAATATGATTTGGGACCGCTATAAAAAAATGGTTGTTACCTATGATTGGCGTGATCTGCCAGTGCAATTTACCTTCTATGATACCAAAAATGCAGTTTTTCAATTGACCTCTGATCAGGATGTGAAAAACATTGATTCAAATACAAACTTTAAAAAGCTCTGGTACGTCACCATGAAGTATGATGCCAATGGAAACAGAGTGTTAAAAAAGGTTTATAAGAAAGGATAGTTTTTACCCATGCCACAACAGAATACCCAACCAGAAAAAAATAAAAATAATGCACTGATACCAGCTATACTGGTCTCTTCTATCTGTGCCTTGATTGTTTCCCTTGTCATCGTTCTTGTTGTATCTCCAACACCAAAAATTGCCTATGTTGATACTGCAAAACTCATGATTGGCTTTAATGAAGCTGCCAAAGTTGACAAAGAGCTAAAAGAGGTTGAAGAGGAGTGGAAAGAGAAGTTAAAGATATTGCAGGACTCTGTGGCTGCTCATATTGAGGTCATGAATAAAGAGTATGACAAAGCACCCTTAAAAAAGAAAAAGGAGCTGCAAACCAAACTGACCATACATAACCAGACCGTTAACAATTTTCGTAGTGCCAATGTAAAAAAGATGCAGGAACTTCAGCAAGAGAAAATGAAATCCATAATGGATAAGGCCAATTTATACCTTATGGAATATGGCAAAAAACATAACTACAACATGATTTTTGGCACAGCCACTGGCGGGAGTATTCTCTATGGTGATCAGTCCAATTATGACATAACCGAGCAGATCATTAAGGGTCTTAATGAACGTTACAAATAGTTTATGAATCTAGATAAAAACAGCTTAGTGCAATTATTTATAATTTGCCTTATGGGTTTTTGTTGCTCCTGTACCACGCGCATCAAACCAGAAGAGTATATGGACTACATGCGTAAGCATTCAGAGAAATTTAGCAGAACTTTTAAACGACATGGAGTCTCTGCGACAATAAGCTATCGACCAAATGAGCTCTATGCTGCACAACACATGATTGCCGATGATTCTATGACCGTTGATAGTGCCATGAAGCCCTTTGAAAATTCTTTACTCTTTACCCTTGCCATAAGTGCTGATAGCATTGGCAATAAAAGTCTTCTCTTAGAAAGAGATGGTAAAGCAGGATTTTCAACCAATGTTTTTAAGCACACCTTTGGCCATAAAGAGGACATTTTTCTTTTGTACAAGCAAGATACAGTCAAGTGTTTTGACTATCGCTTTGAACGCTCCTTTGGCATGAGCAATGAAGAAACCTTTGTCATTGGTTTTAATAAAAACGAAATAAAAAACAATTTACATAAATACCATTTGATTATTCGCAATATTGCTGTAGAACTTGGTACTATTGATTGTGCAATAAAACAGGTAATACATAAAGCGCCGCAATTGAAAGGCTAATATCGATGATAGTAAAAAGAAGTACGATTATTGGATTATTCTTGTTGATCTTAAGTAATCTTGTAAGCCCGGTTTTTGCCTTAACTAATGGCCCCATGCAGCCGGAATATATGTCCTTTGAGCCTGTTGATGTGACAGACATGGTAAATATCGCAACCGGTGACTTTACCTATACAATCCCCATTGGGGATGTTAAGGGACCAGCCGGTGTGGGCTATCCTATTGTGCTTAGCTACCATGGAACCATTATGCCAGAGCAAGAGGCCACCTGGGTTGGATTGGGTTGGTCCTTAAATGTGGGCTCCATAAATAGAACAGTTCAGGGAATAGCCGATGATGCCTATGGAAAGAGAATTAGGAGCAGAATTCACAAGGAAGGTGAAGAGCATTGGCAATTTAATATTGGCGGTGGTTGGGGACCAGTCTCTGCCACAGTAGGATTTAGCAATAAAGGATTTCAAGGAGTTACCTCTTTTGGAACTGGTTTAAATTTTAAGCTTGGGGTTGTAGGGGTTAATTTGGGATTGAATTATGCAAATTCATTTGGAAATCCTAATGTGAGTATCGGGGGAGCGTTAAGTGTCACCGCTGGAGGCTATGGAATAACTTCAAGCGCTGGGATTTCCTTGGGACCAAATGGAACTCAGGCCTATGCAAGTGTTGGGCTGACCAGTCCCTTGGGGAGTGTATCTATATCCAATTCTGGCAATATTGGTTACTCTGTAGCAGGAGCTTCTGCTAATTCTGCAACAACAAAAACAACAAAAGAGGGACTTAGTGAGCGAAGTAGCAGTTTTGGACTCACTATTCCATTACCTAATGGGATACGTATTGATTTATCATATCAATCCTATGGATGGACATTTGACCAGTTGTCATTAGCAAGAATGCATGGTTATTTCCATAGTTCTCCAAACTTGGATCGTATAATAGAAACTAACAATCCAATTTTATTGGAATGTATGCCACAAGATCATTGGAAGTACATTTTACCAGGAATAGAAGATCAAACAGAGGATCTATCAAAATATTCTCAGATAAGTACGGTATGGAATAACCTTCGACTTGAAGGGAATTACTTCCCATATAATTTCAGATTTGGCGGATCTAAAAAAGATCCGGAAATATATGAAGACAACCATCTTTTGCCTAAGGTCAGCTTTTCACCTTCGGATTTGTATGGCATTAGTGGCCAAGGAATTAATGGAACCTTTAAAGCTATCTCCTCTGAGCCAATTGTCAATTATACCAGTACAGATGATGATGTTGATGGTATTATTGGATACTCTATTGAATCCGAAGGCAGGGTTAGTTCTGAGTCGTTTTGGAATCAGCGAACAACAAGTTTTAAAAAAGATTTTAATAATTCTATAGTTTTTAAAATGATGGGTGAAAAGGGGTTCAATGTTATTGATAACTATGATGGCCATACTGAAGAGGAGGGTGGATTTAAGATAGATGCATTGCTCAATAGACCTTCAGATTTAAAAAATATTCTGACTAAAGAAAATTTAATACACCACTCCAAAGTGCAAGGAACTTTAATCGAACCGCTGTTTGGGCTTGATAGAACCCGTCCTATGGGCCTAAGCGGTTTTGCTATAACTGACCAAAAGGGAAAAACATATTACTATACCATGCCTATTTATCACATAACCCAGGTTGCCTTTACTAAAGATCCCGGTATAAAAATTCCAAACGCCGATGATTCAGAATTGATAACCCCTCCTGGAGATTATAGTTTTCGTGAAGAGTGTAGTGACTATGTCACCTCGTGGCTTCTCACTGCAATAACAGGTCCCGATTATGTAAAGCGCTCCAAAGGTGATCTATTTAGTGATAATTTTGAGGAGAAAATTTTACCGCATCAGGGTGATTGGGGCTATTGGGTGACCTTTAGATATAAGTATGGTAGAAGTGTCTCAAAAGATATCAATGGGATACCACAAGAGGATGATTTAAACTCAGAAAATTTTTACGAATCAGAAAAGGCAACCTTTGCCTGGCGAGACCCCTATCAAGGAGATAGCCGCAATCCTTACCAATATAAAAAAGGTGAGCACACGTATAGTGAAGTGGGCACTGCTACGTTTGGAAAAAAGGAGATTACCTATCTCTATTCGATTGAGACTCCTGCAGAAATAGCCTATTTTCGGACATCTCCCCGGCTTGACAATATTGGAAAGACAGATTTTTTCTTTATTGATCAGGGTGATGAAGCACCCTATAAGATTCAAAATAGTGAAACAGAAAGAATAAATGATGTTATTGCTGAGGGGGTACGCTTTGAAGGATCTAAGGTACCTCCAATGAGAAACCTACCTGGAAGCCATCCCTATAAATGGGCAGATTTAATTCCTAGCTCCCATATACAACCTAACCCAACCGATCCCTTAGAGTATAAAAAGGGAATGAAAGTAAGAATTCCCAAGGAGAAAATCAATGATGAGGATTTATTTATTGGTTTTAAACTTTTTGATATTAAGTGTAAAGCAAGAATCTATGCTGATGATCAGCCCTATCCAGTCTCTGATGCCACAGCAAAACCGGTTGGATTTTCAGAAGGCCACATAAAGGTGGTGTGGGACCCTTCTGGTTGGGAGAATATTGGCACAGCAACACCAGGACGTGGAGAGGCATTAAATATGCACGATGATGTAAAACTGTTTAACGAAATCTTGCCTGTCAGTGTTACAGGTGAAACTGGTGAAGAATCATTTTCTACCATACCCTATGCAAAGTGTGTTCGTATGGAAGAGCAAGGTGATGATTATATCTGCTATGTTGTAAAATATGAGTATGTTGATGAGCGTACTGGACTGACAGCTCATACCAGTCTTAATCTTGGGAAAAAATTAAAATGGGGCCCTCAAAGTAATTGGCACCTATGCTTTATAAAGTATCAAGAAATTGAAGGCATTATGAATGCAATTGCCTCTTTCAATCTATACCCCCATACTTTTTATACAAAAAAACTTGATGAAATAGCCTTCTATTCTAAGGCAGAATATCCCTATATCTCACCCTATTATGACCCTGGTAAGGCTGGAGCAAAAAGGGATTTTCTATGGGCAAACACCTTAGAGTATCCCCAATCGTATAAACGGGTAAAATTTGATTACAACTACGATTTATTTAAAGGAACTCCTAATTCTATTGACCTTACTACAGGAAAAGAGGGCGTTGGTGGCCGTTTAACCCTAAACCGGGTTAATTTTGAGGGTGGAAAAGAAGACAATGTAGTTTCAATGCCACCCTACATGTTTACCTATGGAAATAAATTAAAATATTCAGAAATTAGAACTCATTTAAAAACCTATAGAAAGGATTTAGATGCCTGGGGTTACGCCTATAAAGGATTAGATTACTCACAAGGTAATTTAGCGTTGAGTAAGATGAACTTTGAGCCACCAAACAATAATACCTTTGGTATTTATAATATGCTTAAAAAGATCCAATTACCCTCATGCGGATCTGTTGAAATTGAATTTGAAAGAGATCATACTTTCTCAGAGAAAGCGACGCTTGCTTTGTTTAAAGATTTTATGAATAGGACAGGGAGGAAGGATTCATATAAGGGTTCTACTGAAGATATATTTAAATGGCAAATGTTGGATGAGGATATGCTAGGCCAGGAAATTGTTGATGAAATCTTTAAGTCGATAATACGTTTTGGAATTTATATAAACACTGGTAGTGGTAGTCATCAAGGTAAATATTTTGAGGTTGAAAGTGAAACTAAGCCTTGTGAACCAGGTGATATATTTATATTAGAATATGATTCCCAATTCCATACTGCATTATTCTTTAGAGTTACTAGGGTTCAAAAATATAAGGATGATCAATGGTGGATCTTTCATGATGAGAAACTTCCAGATTATATGGTTGATCCTACGGGAGAATTTACAGGGGATATGTGGATATTATCGAAAAGACATTTAAGATGTGGTAATGAACGAGTTACAAAAATTTCAAATAGATCATTAAATAGTCAATCTATAACCCAGTATAAATATCCCAGCACAGGTGGAGTTGTTGAAGTATTCCCAGATGGCGCCACACCATATCTTTTTACAGTTCCAGAATATCAGGGTTATTTTAAAAATACATATCTCGCTGGTAATTGTTTTTCAAATGACATTACCCTGCGGTATAATTCAGGGAATACTTCTGTCATGTACCCATGGGTAGAAGTGTATCAGTCATCAACGGATATTGATGAATCCAATCAAGATTTTGGTAAAACAAAGTACCATTTTTTTACCTATAAGGACAAAGTTACTGTCAATGGGCAGGATGAAGACATTATTAAAACAGAGTATGTAGTATATGGACCCAATAGTCAACCGCTACCCTATGAGAGATTTCATAATTTTTATGGAGTACCAAATCGGGATAACAGCAAACTAAGGTGGGATTATGAGTGTAGTAATTTTTCTAAAATCCTCGAACCAAAATATCAATCTAGGATTACAGATCGGTCAGGTATTGTTGGCCAACTTAGAAAAATTGAAAAATATCGTACAATTAAAAATGGCGATGATCTTAGTTTTGAGTTAGTTTCAAGCAAAGAGAATATATACCGCTTTTATGAGGATCTCACCAATATTCATCACTCATTAGATGAAGTCTCCCAGAGTGAAAAACCATTGGGTGTTGTGCGTGAGCTTTCTGGCCTTCTACTGGAGTCAAATAAAAAACATATTTGGGAAAACCCAGCGCCATTCTCTGTTGTCCAAAAGAGTTTTACTGAAGTGATTACAGCAACTCCCTTTTTGGTAGGTGAAAAGACCATCCAAGACAATGTTGAAACAGAGATCCATTATGGTATGTTTAATGCCTTTACAGGTATGCCTATTGCCAAGGAGGAAATAATAACAAAGGACAACATTACTCCTGAATCAAAATTGACGCTTAGCATACCCTATAATTTTATTGTGGATAGTGAAAAGCGGGAGATCCTTGACAAGAAAAATATTTATGATCTCAATGGAGCAACAGTGGTATCCTCTCGTTCTTTAGATGGTGATGATCCAGTGAATACTATAGCAGATGTGCTTTCTAATGAAGATAACATTGAAAAAGCCCTGGTTGAACAACATAAAATTGAGGAAATTGATCTTTCATCCGAGGATGGTGTACCTGACTTCCAGACTCGGATGTATAAGGAGACTGATTATACCTGGAAAGGATTTGGTGCAATTGCAAACTTTGTATGGCCCGAGCTTTATGCTGGTGACATAAGCTCGCAATGGCGGAGGAACTCGACAATCAATTTAGTTGATCAATACACCAGACCCTGCATGGAAACCAATGCTCTGGGTGAAAAGGCCTCGGTTATTTATCACCCTTATGCCTTTTGTGTTACTGGAGTTGCAACAAATGCAGAGCATGATAATTGTGCGGTCTTTACCTGTGATTATGATGACTTTCTCTATGGGCATATTGAGGATGATCCTGATGCGGGGTACGAAAACACCCATTTTGATAAATCTAACAACTGGATTAAAGTTACCAGAAGCAATGGGACGCTTACATTATCAAAAGAGCAAACCCACTTTGGCAAGAGATCGGTGTATGTAAAGAACTCCTGGGGACCACAGCGCTTTTTTACTAATTTGGATAAAACCTTGGATTACTCCTTTTCTGCATGGGTCTATCCTACCAGTGAGAGTGATGCAATATCCCTAAGAATCAGCCGTGGCGATGATCAGAATAGTCAAGTAGTATACATTATGACAGAAAAGGTTTTTTCTGATTTACCCAATGAAAAATGGAGTTTTATTGAGCTTCCCATAAAACAAGAAGATCTTGAGGCATTACAACCTGGAGAGGTCGCAATAATTAGTGTGGGAAGTGATTCAGATGTAGAGTTTTATGTTGATGATATTCGCTTTTTTCCACAAAAGGCTCATTTAAAGACCTTCTACTATGATTATAACTTAAAAGTTCCCATTACCTTTGTAGATGAGAATAATCAAGCCAAATATTTTCGGTATGATGGATTTGGCAAACTCATTGAAAAGGGAATCATAAAGAACGACTAATTTGCTATGAAAAATATATATAGAGGAGCAATTATACATGACCTGTATTAAGCCGGAGCAACTTAAAATGGGTAAGCTTTTTACCCTAATATGCCTCATGATTCTATACATTTATTCTTTTGAAAAAGAGGTAAAGAGTATTACTGAATATCATAGTTTGTGTGGCTGTAATGAGACCTTTTATACTAATGGATTTGAATCAGATCAAGAGCTGAAATTTAGCATTAGTACTCTAAGCGAAGAAGATGCCTACTTTGGATCACAAAAGAGTTGTCTTATAGATCATACTTTTCCCCTTTCTCGTGATCTATTTATGGATGTGAACATTGCCAACTGTTTTATGCCTGGTAGAGTTAGCCGAGTGAGCTTCTATTTTAAAACAGAAAAGGGAGCTGAAATTGAATTTTTTGCAAAATATAATACTAAAGTTTTTCATGGTAATGATCCTACACTAAATCCCATCGAAATGCCTCATGTGAGAAAGGTCGGACTACCCAATACCTGGGTGTACTTTGAATACTATTTTGATTTTACCCATTTTCAAACAGGTACTTCACCGGAGCTTTTAGATGAATTTTCGCTCCATGTTTGGACTAATGGTAAGAAGACCTATATAGATGAATTGGTGATGTGTACCTTTTGCGAGGGTGAATTGAATACCTTGCCAATTTTAAAAGAGATTGTAGTAGAAGACGCTTTGCAGAATGTTTTAGGAACTCTAGACCCACTTATATACAACCACTCCTTTTTAGTTCCCGATAACAAGGAAAAGGTGATTATTAAACTAACCCTTCCTGATGCTGCTGCTACAGTAAACTATACGGTGAAAGCCAATAATACAGCCTTAGAATTTGCCAGCGGGTTAGTAGATCGAACACCGGAATACAACATAGAAAGCGGTCATTCAACTAAGGCACATATTTATGTGCAAAAGGGTGATCTTAATGAGTGTCAATTTAATACATACAATATTGATTTATTCAATAAAACAAGCGAACAGGCCATTTTAGAAAATGTGGAATTAATTCCCTATGGTACTGGAGGAGAGCCACTGGCAGCTTTTGGTGAGATTGATGGTGGTTTTTGGCCAGAGAAATTTACCGGCTATTTTTGCACAGTACCAGTGGGCACTGACAATGTAACACTAATTCCAGTACCACGCTATCCTGGTTTAAAAGTATCAATAAATGATGTTCCCTATGAATTTGGCTCTGAGTCTGATCCTGTGGCTATTAACACCACCATTCAAGTTAAAGTTGAAACTGAAGATGAAGCTGAATCTAACACCTATGAGATTTTTGTCACTGATCTCTATGCCTCTTTTGCTGATGATAATGTTGTTACCCTTGAGGAGTCTGGGTCACCACTGATTTTGGATGTGGTGCTCTCTAAGCCATCACCTGTGGATAATCTCTTTGTGGATGTAACATTTAAGGAGAGAGCTCTGGGATCGGGAGTTGCAGAAAGGAGTGTTGATTTCACCTTTATTGATGGTACCCTTGAATTTGATACTGGTGAACAGAGAAAAAGTATAGAGCCTATTACTCCCATTGCTGATCCGCTTACTGAGGGACCAGAGGAGTTAGAGCTTGTATTGCAGCAAAATGGTAACATCCCTGTAGTAGGAAAAACCAGCGAAACAGTTACCATTACTGATGATGACACTTATGGAGTGCAGTTTCAAAACAATATTTATTATGTTGGCGAGGGCGATCTCAACTCCAATGACAATGGACATCACTATGTGCAAATACCTGTTGTAATCGATGAAGTGCCACAACTTGGTTCCTATTCAGTAAAGGTAAAATGCGAAGTGCTAGAGACAGGAACCACCGCAGAGAAGAATGTTGATTTTAAACTGACCACTGAGGAGCTTGCCTGGAGTGAAGCAGACAATGGTGATATTGTTGAAGAGTTTGTTTATCTAAAACTTTTTGATGATGATATAGCAGAACCAAATAAAACCATTCGGCTCAATTTACTTCCCTTGGAGGGTACCCACATTCGAGAGACCAATCCTACAGATATTGTAATTGTGGACAATGATAAATTTACGGTTTCTTTTACAGAGCAGTCAATGTTTGTTGAAGAGCCACCAACTGAGATTAATACTGCCTTGGTTCCCATCCAATTGGGGCCAGAGATTCTTGCCACTGGTGAAGGACCGGTCATTGTTTCTGTTGTTGTTGCAGAAGGTACTACTGCTGAGGAAGGTGCAGATAAGGATTTTGTCCTAAACACTCCCACAATACAATGGAATCCTGGAGATCCCTTAGAACATAACATTGCTGTGGCCATACATCCCGATGCTGTGGACTCTGAGTTTGAAGAAACAATTGTTTTGGGTATACGAGGCGTTGTTGGGGGAAAAAGAACCCAAGACAATACCTACACCATTACCATACTTGATGGTACAGAAAAGCCGGTGGTATATGTTAATAATACCTTGACCTCTGGGGCTGATAATGGCACTTCCTGGAATGATGCCTTTAGAGGATCTGATGCATTGGAAAAAGGTTTGGATGAAGCAGAGGATATAGCGCAAAGTCAAGATAGCAAATGCCACATATGGGTTGCTGCCAATAATCCAGGGGCACCCTATCGACCTTCTTACGGTACTGATCGTGGTAGAACCTTTCGTATGCGTTACAATGTAGAACTCTATGGTGGCTTTGTGGGCAATGAAGTGCATATGTCACAACGGGATTATGAAAATAATAAAACAGTCTTGAGTGGTGATTATAATAACAATGACGGGACTGATTTTGAGGTAACTGAGAATTTTTCTGATAACTGTTACACTGTTGTAACCTATAGCAGTCTTCCTGGATCAGAATATTCAAGCACACTGTTAGATGGATTTACTATTTCTGGAGGATATTCTGGTTTAAGAGGTAATGCAGCCACACAAAATGGTGGTGCTATTTATGCCCCTGAATGTAATGTGAATATTCAAAATTGTATTATTGAAAACAACTATGCCTTAGATGATGGTGGTGGCATATTTCACTCAACAGAAGCGGATAGAACTGTAACCTGTAAAAATTGTAAGTTTTTAAACAATCGCTCTGGACGACACGGGGGTGCTATTTCCTGTCAAGTAGAACAGCCCAATGCTGAGCGACAATTAAATGTTTTTAATTGTAGTTTCGAAAACAATAATGTATTGGAATCAGATTCACCTCATACAACATTCAGAGGAGGGGCAATTTATTGCCATGGTGGCAATCTTACAGCTTCTAGTAATACTTTTTTAAACAATTATGTAGCAAGTGATGACATGACTGATCTTATAGGAGGTGCAATTGCCTTATTTGAATGCCTTGGAAGTTATGTTGCGCAAAATATTTTTTCTGGAAATGAGGTGCGTAATCGACCCTCAGGCTTAAAAGGGCAAGGTGGTGCGCTTGGTTATTCTGTACCAGATGGTAGAAATTTGGTATCTAATAATGTGTTTTTTAAGAACAGAGCAAAAATGGGTGGAGCTATTGCTTATTTTGCTATGGATCAGGCTGAACCAGAAGTAAAAACTATAAATTGTACCTTTGTTAAAAACGAAGCATCAGATATTGGCGGTGCTATTTTTGATTTTGTCACTACTGAAATTGTCAACACCATTGCATGGCTCAACACCTCTCCAAATAATAGAGATATTAGTTGCCCAACTGGTAATCCAGTTGTTATAAGCTATTCAAATATCCAGGAACAACTTTACCCTGGTGAAGGCAATAAAAGTGAAAATCCTATTTTTGCATCCTATCCAGAAGAACCGAATTCAGAAGATTTATTAGCCTTGGCAAATAGTTCTCCCTGTATTGATGGTGGTACTTCCGAAAATGCACCTTCTGTTGATATCCAAGGATTGTCTCGACCTATGGGTGGAGGGGTTGATATGGGAGCCCATGAAAATCCAAACTATGTTGCGAGCAACCTTTTTTCAATTCAAACCCCCTTTGTAAATGATGTCGAAGGTGAGGGAAATCCGTATACAGTCAATGTTGTTGTTGAGCGACCCTTTTTCGAGCAGGATGTGACCGTTAACTTTACTGTTGCTGGATCTGCAACCTATGGTTCAGATTTTACCATAACAGAGCCGGCTGGCTTTTCATTTCCTAATGGGCAATTGGTCTTTAGCCCTGGTGAAACCAACAAAACAATTCAATACACTGTTGCTGATGATGGAGTACCTGAATCAACTGAAGATATGGGAATTTCCTTGGTATCAATAGAACCAGCTCTGTATACTGTGATTGATGAACTTCGGAAACAATATATTCACACTATAAACGATGCCTCTGTGATCCATACGGTCACCATGCAAGTAAATCCTTCTAATGTGGGTGTCACAACAACACCTTCTGGAAGCTTTCAATGTGAATCCGGTGGTACCCGTTCAATTGCTACTCCAGCATCAGGATTTGGTGGGTATACATTTTCCCATTGGGTGGCATCACCCACAGAAAATATACAATTTACATCCGGTACCAATGTGGCCCAGCAGGATCTAATTGTTAATGGAGACGCAACCATAACTGCAGAGTACACACTCTCACCAAAGCTTATTGCTCATTGGCCCTGCAACGACGATCCTACACAACTATTGGACGCATCTGGGAATGGTCATCATGGAACACTTTCTCCAAGTGGAGTAGCGGTTGTTAATGATGGGGTTAGTGGTGATTGGGCAGATGAGTTTACCTCAGGAGGATCTGTTACTATTGCTGATCATGATGATTTTAAAATGGTTTCGGAAATAACCTTAGCGGCCTGGGTCAAACTTGCTGAGATAACCAATGATCATCAGGCTCTTATTTCTAAGTGGTATGATCAGGGAGCCTATGATCCCAGTTATATTTTAGAATTGAGTCCTGAAGGTAAACCGCAACTTCTTTTACGAAATTCAAGTGAAACAATCGGCGCTGTTGTTGCACCCAATGCATTACCCCTTAACCAATGGGCATTTGTGGTAGGAACATATGATGGTACAACAGTGAAGATCTATGTTAATGGTTCCTTAGTAAATTCTGCTGCCTTTTCAGGTGCTATTAATGTTAATAGTTTTCCAGTGTATTTAGGATCCCATAAACCCTGGGAAGACCCGGATAGCTTTAAGGGAAGAATGGATGAAGCAAAGGTATATAACAATGCCTTGGATGCTGCTACTATACAATCATTGTATGATGCTGTGTTTTATACTGTCACAGTAAGTGCTGAAGCTAACGGATCAGTAAGCCCATCAGGAGAACAACGGGTTATTGGGGGGCAGCAACTGCCTGTCCTTGCAACCCCAAATCCTGGGTACGAATTTACTGATTGGTATTTAACACCCAATCTTACCGTAGTAAGTGGTGATGAGACCGGTGTTTTTACCGTAGCAGGAGAGGGAAGTGTTTTAGCAAATTTTCATGCAAAAACTTTGAGTGTAACCTTTGACGCCAATGGTGGGTCTACGCCAAATCCTACTGCTAAATCTGTAACCTTTGGAGAGATTTATGGCACTTTAGCATCCACAAGCCGTACCGGCTATACCTTTGCAGGATGGTGGTATACAAATGGTGTTGGCGTTCCAGTTCAGGTTACCGCGAGTTCTATAGTCGAACTGACTTCCAATCATACATTGACTGCGCAGTGGAACATTAATTCTTACACAGTCAATGTATCCTCTAGCGGCAATGGCGTTGTAACTCCCAGTGGTGATCAAACAATTAACCATGGTGGAATATTATCAGTAGCTGCAACACCAAATGCTGGCTATGAGTTTACCGATTGGAATTTAACACCCAATATTACCTACGTGAGTGGAAATGAAACAGCAGAATTTACAGTTATAGGAGAGGGTAGTATTTTAGCAAATTTTCATGCAAAAACTTTGAATATAACCTTTGATGCTAATGGAGGATCTATCCCAAGTCCAACTTCTAAATCTGTAACCTTTGGAGAGATTTATGGCACTTTAGCATCCACAAGCCGTACCGGCTATACCTTTGCTGGTTGGTGGTATACAAATGGTGTGGGTGTTCCAGTTCAGGCTACCGCGAGTTCTATAGTAAGTCTAACTTCAAACCATACGTTAACTGCTCAGTGGAATGTTAATCACTATACCCTCACCACTACCGCTACCAATGGGAGCATTACAAAAACGCCAAATGCCTCCTCCTATGCTTATGGAACAACAGTGGCTCTTCAGGCAACACCAAATACTGGTTATCACTTTGTGCGATGGGAAGGCTCAATTACTGGTTCTGTCAATCCCCAGAATATTATTATTAATGGTAATAAATCAGTAACTGCAGTATTTGCACCAAATATGCATGTGGTGACTTTGAACACCAATCCTTCCAATGTGGGGGTAACTACTACCCCCAACGGGTCATTTAGTTTTCCCCATGGCAGCACTGAACACATCATAGCCCCAACTGAAGGCTTAGGTGGATATGAATTTTTGGAATGGTCCGCTTCACCATCAGCAAATATTCAGTTTAATCATGGTACTGGTATACCGGAACAGAATATTGTCGTTCTTGGACCTGCAACAATAACTGCCAACTATATACTGTCACCGAAACTCATTGCTCATTGGCCCTGCAATCATTGGGACATGAATCCTATTAAAGTGTTAGATGCTAGTGGAAATGGCCATGATGGTATACCTGCAACATCTGGAGTAGGGGCTTGGGTAGGTGGTGTAGCTGGTGGTATCGCTAATGAATTTGATGGAGGTTATGTTAAAATTAATGATCATACAGATTTTGACATTATTCCTGCGGTAACAGTAGCTTCTTGGGTGAAACTTCATCAATTATCCGGAGATCATCAGGTTATTGTTTCTAAATGGTTTGATGAATCAATGAACAATGACCATAGCTACGTATTAGAATTAAGCCCCGATGGCAAGCCCCAGTTTGTAGTGCGAACAACCAGTGGAACAGGCGTTGTTGTTGCGCCCAATGCTTTAAATTTTTATGACTGGACCTTTGTTGTAGGAACCTATGATGGCGCGACCTTAAAAATATATGTAAACGGAACCTTAGTAAACTCTGGTTCCTGGTCTGGAGATATAAATGTGAGTACCTCTTCAATCTATCTTGGAAGCCATTATTCTTTTGGTGATCCAAATCGTTTTTATGGGCGGATGGATGAAACTCGAATATATAATTACAATTTAGAACCAACAACTATCCAATCAATGTACAACAATGTAACATCAGGGTGGGTTACTTTGACTCTACCAGATGAAGATACTGAAAAAAAGTTTATGATAAATGGTCTTGTACGGTCAACTGCACAGGTACCAACTGTTGCGCAAAATAAGATTGAACTTATTGACAAACCGGTTGGTTGTGTCTTAAGTGTCGGAGATTGGTATGTTAATACTGGTTCGGGGGTAGCTTTCTCAAGTTATACGGAAAACCCGACCTTTGTGTATCTTAATCAAGGAGCTGCTTCAATTGAAGCAAACTATATATGACTGCCATCACAATAATCTTGGTAGTTTGCCAAGACAGAAACTAACGAATTGGAATAGAAAAACAGAAAATAATAATCTCTGATTGATAAAAATAACGTGGAAGAAAACATATGGCTAATTGTAAGGCATCATCTATCTGCAGGGTATTATTACCCCATGGCATTTTAATGCAGGAAAACTTAGATATGACAATTACTAAATTAATGGGGAGGGCTTTCTATGCATTCCTATAAAGAGATGTTGAAATTAGTGTTGTACATAAGTATGTTAGTACTCTTTGTGTCAAGCGCACATGGCTTTGACCGATCCACTGACTCCCTTGCTCTTATTGCTTTGTACGATAATACCAATGGTGACAATTGGAACAGGAATTATAATTGGAAAACAAGTTCTACAATTGATACATGGTATGGCGTAACTGTGGTGGATGATCGAGTAACTAAGCTTGATTTAGATAATAGAAATATAACCGGTGTATTGCCGCCTGAAATAGGAAATTTTGATCAATTACAATACATCAACTTTCGTGATAATAATATTTCTGGTGCTCTTCCCGATGAATTGGGGAACCTATCTAATTTAACCATTCTCTACATTTCAAGAAATGAGATTACCGCACTTCACAATACATTTGGTGGAATGACAAGTTTAGAAAAACTTGATATTTGTTTCAATAATATTTCAGGGCCTCTTCCGGAATCTTTAGGAAATTGCACAAATTTATGGTATTGCTTTATGAATTCGAATCAATTTACCGGAGTTATTCCATCATCCTTTGCTAATCTTTCTGGACTTATAAATTTTGGTCTTAAAGTTAACCAGTTATCAGGAGAGGTACCTTCCTTTTTTGGAAACTTCTCAAATTTAGAAGTATTTGAAATACGCGAAAATAATTTTACAGATATAGGAAATGGGTTAGTAAATCTAACCACTTTAGTTTACCTTGGCCTTGATCACAATAAATTCTGCAACCTTACACCAGCCTTAGAAGCATGGGCAGATACCTATGATCCAGATTGGGCTAGCACTCAAGTGTGTAACCAACAACGTCCAGACTTGACCATTATCAACCAAAAAGATGGAAGCTCTTTGCAGGTACTTGAGATTACTCCTCAGGGTAACCTGACCACCACAGTGGTCACAAAGACCGGATCAATAAGTGCCATTGAGGATGGTGCCTTAACCATTGAAAAAGTGCCTAACACAGCAACGCTTTCTGCATCAACAAACAAAATACAACTAGAGGGCTTCGTTATGGAGGACAATATCTCCGATCCAGCAGATGGAGACCTCTCCATTGATAATAGAGCAATTGCTGCTCAGGTCCCACAAGCCACCCTTAACCCTAGCTCTGGCCTGAGTATAACTGGCGCCCTTGATAGTAGAGATGAGGAGCTGGTTTTTGCTGTTGCCTATGTAGACAACTCAGTATACGAACAGGGTATGAATGATCCTGCACTTACATACAAATACACCAACTTTGGTAGTGATGGTAAGTCCTTTGCAGATAACTCCTTTCACTACTATATAAAAGACCACCTTGGCTCAACCCGCCGGGTTGTCACCGAGGCCTTTGAAGATGTAGAGGTGCTTGCCTACAAAGCCTATGGCGAGCAGATTACCTTAAAAACATCCTCCGATGAAGAAACCAGAGACAACTTTACAGGAAAAGAGCTGGACAAAGAGGGTAAATACTCCAATGTTGAGGTAAACCTTGAGATTCTTGGATTAACTGGCTCGGATCTTACCTTTACTATTAATTTTAATGATAATAAAAAGTATGAAATCAAACCGGAACTCTCTCGCATTGATGATGACGTCACAGCAAAATTCTCCTTTGTCCTCTCTGAGGAGAGGAGTATATTAAGTATAGGACTTACAGTCCCTGATAACAACCCGGCAATTGATTACACAGAAACCTTTACTGATGAAGTTATAGAACCAGGATCAGATATAGTGGTAGCCCTTTCAGAAACAGCTCAAAATCTTAATGACGGTACCCCTGCGCAGGGCTTTGATCTTGATAAAGAGGAGGATGCCTATGTAGGTATGGGGTTGAATTATTTTGGGTCGAGGTACTATGATGCGGATATAGGTAGATGGATTAGCACTGATCCACAAGAGCAGTTCGATGATTTCTATTCGTATACTGGTGGGAATCCTATTATCATGGTGGATCCAGATGGGGAAGCTGCAAATATTGTGATTGGTGCAGCTTCAAGTGTTGCAATTGGTTGGGGTATAGCAAAATTAACTGGGCAGGAGTATGGTTGGGGAGACGCGGCAATTGATGCTGCTACAGGAGCAGCTTGTGTAGGTATATTCAGTAAAGCAAGACAGTTATATCGAATCAGTAAATTAACTAAGATGTCAAAAGGTGCTGGAATGACATTAAAGCATGCAGGTAAAAGAAAGATTCAATATGTTGGTGAAAAAGGTGCAAAGTTAACCATTAAGAAATTTCGAAATGTTCTAAGCCCAAAAGGCAACTTGAATAAGACGGGAAGTTGGATACAAAGAGCACAGCTCCAAGTAACAGAAGGAACTAAGAGTGCTGCCAGGCAGTTTGCAGATCCCTTTTCTGGTAAGGTTGGTGGATTAAAATCTGCTGCAGGTCATATACCGTTAGAAGCGACGATCAGTGAGGCTGTAGGGATCGGTGCTGCGCAGGGTACAACAAATAGAGTAGTTGACAAAGTGACGGATTAAAAAATAGATGGAATTTCTGAAGTATCCAATTATTGCTTTCTCAGAAAGTGGATTTAATCTCGCAGCTTGCACTGAAGAAGAATTCACAGAAGTTGGCCATGATGATAACCTGGAGTTATGGAAGAATATTAAGATACTGGACTCAGATGGAAATCTTTTTAATGCTAACCGTGTCTACATAAGATATCCACGAAATCCCATTGCCAAATTCTTCTTTAGGGTTATGAATCATGCATTCTATGTTGGCATAGATCTATCAAAGGCTCAGAAAATAGACATCGAATCTGCAAAGAGAATCGTAAGGAAGGAATTCGGTTCTTATGTAAATGAAGATCGAATCAACCAAATCTCAACAATTAGTGAGTTGGTAGAGGTTTGTCAATAAGCAACGTTGAGTTGAGTTTTATCTTCTCACCACCTTTTCCACCCCTTCCTATCCTTCCTCGCAAAAAGCTCGATCTTTTTTACCCTAGGGTAAGCCTTTTCAATAACCTTGTGAATGTCATCGGGTTTCTCGGAATGCTTTCTTCTTTTTGATCCAATGACACTATCGGGACGGTGCTTCGGTTCTGGGCATGGCATCTTCCCTCGTACTCCAATCAAAATGTACTCGTGCCTCGACCTTGCCCAGTATCCCATCCCTAATTGATTCTTTACCCACACCATACTTGACCGATAGGTGAAACCCCACTCACTCATGACATAGAGCCCTTCTTGAAGTTTTGGACTCGTGACCCACAAGTACAGTACTGCATCCCTCGTGCAAATATCCTTCACTGGAAGCTGTGCGATATCCTTGGTTGTCATCGTCCCATAATGATTCTCAATAGCTCGATTCTCAGAGTTACTATGATCGTACTGCCATGGTGGATCGGCAAGAATGACAGAGAACTTTCCCAGTGACTTTTTCATCGGTGCATAGGTCTTGCTTTCTTCCTCCAGTGCCTTGAGTCGTGCCTTCTTTCTCTTGCTGGTGGTCTCAGCTTGAACATGGCTGGTAATCTTTCTGAGCACTTCTTTCCCAGTGGGATTTAATCGCTCTGCTATCTGCTTGACCTCGATCCCTGTAATTTTTCCACCGTTCACATAATCTACTGTTTGAGACCATATCCCTTGCTGGATAGCTTTGGGGAATGGTGCCAGTGGGCGAAGCTGTTGTTCATTCGATGGCATCGGTATTTTTTTATCTTTCGCATGAAGCTCTGCAAGGTTGTCATAGGTCTGTGCTGCATTGACAAGTTGGTAAGCATGGGAGCGTGACAACTCCCAACGCTTTGCGACATATTCAGCAAAAGTGCCGTACTTTGCTCTATAAAGTTTCTTCTGCTTTATGGCAGTAAGGGCAGCACCGAGTTGATAGAAGTACTTCAGGTTCCTCTCTATCAAACCTTCAAGCTGCTTCAGCTCAGACTTTTCTGTTCTTGATAATGCAATTTGTTTCATAACTCAATGATACCATAGGTTCATCGTTTTGTCTTCTATAGCGGACATTTTATGCAGCCTTGAGAAGCCCCTTCACTTTGAGCACCGTGTTCACTGAGATATCATGAATCTTAGAAATCTTCCTGATACTCAGCCCTGCTTCAATGTCATCTTTCACAGGTCGGTACTTTTTCAAAAATTTATCATCCTTCTCTGAACTTCCCTTCGGTCGTCCCAAAGTTTTTCCTTGTCTTTTAGCTCTTTCTAAACCAGACCGAACACGAGTAATCAAGGTCTCTCTTTCAATCTTTGCAAATTGCATCAGGATAGCCAACATGAAATCCACCATCGCTGACCTGTTCCCGTCATCATCAAGAGTGACAAGATTGAGTGTCTGAATATGAACAGAGATTCCCTTCTCGCTCAATTCCTCGATCATCTTTTGGACTTCAAAAGGAGACCTTCCAAGTCGGCTGACTTCAGAGATAACCAGTGCATCATAAGCATTTTCCTCGGTTAGTTTGAGTAGCTTTTGAATCCCTGGGCGTAGCTCATTCTTCTTGGCTCCAGATATTTTCTCGCTGATTACTTTAACAACCTCAAGGCTTTTGTTCTCACAGTAAGATTTCAGGTCATCAATTTGCCTCTGGTAATCTTGTCGATCATCTTTTGAAGACACCCTCACAAATATCACTGCCCGTTTTCCTGCCATCATAACCCCCTCGGTAAAACGTTAATGGGTCATCAGGTGTCTCAATTAAATCAAGTGTATTCCTTGCGGTAGTTTTCCTTCAAAAGTGCCCTCGATTCTGAGCGATTCGGGGCACTTATTCTCACTACCTTTTTTTTGAGACACCTTTAGCGGATTATAGCGGACATTTGAAAATTTGTCAACCATCATCTTCTTCCGTGAAAAGATTCCAGTTTAACTTGTAGAGTCTGGGTACTTTCATGTCCCTATTCTGTTCCCCTGGAATCACAACACCAGTCTCCTTCAGCCGTCTCATAAACTGGTAGTCCTGTACCACATTGGTCGATAGGTAACCTTGTTCCACAAGATTTTCTACGTGCATCAAGCGAATTGGGGTCATCTTCCGACCAATTTTCACGATAATCTTACCTAAGAGCTTGATTTTCCAATTGTTGTCTTTTCGTCCCCAGGGTAAATCACTATCAGAGAGGACTTCACGCCAAGATGAGATAACCTTGTCCACCATGGGTGAAAGCAAGTCTCTAATTTCTTCTGCATCCATTCTGATTAGGTTGTCTCTGGGGAATAAATCTGGATGGGTTTTTCTCATGAATATGTGCTCATAGCGAATAACATCCTTGTCCTTCAGGTACATTCGAGCGGTCTTGGTTCCATAGGTTCCATCCCTCTTTTGAATCTGTGCATAGATACCCCTCAATTGTTGGTCGGGAAAAGGGGAGCACACAAA
Source organism: Chitinivibrionales bacterium (assembly GCA_028278335.1). GTDB lineage: Bacteria > Fibrobacterota > Chitinivibrionia > Chitinivibrionales > JANQEN01 > JANQEN01. Next base: position 37,666 of record JANQEN010000033.1, read on the forward strand.
ATGGTTTGCCATGAAACCTCTGTGAAGATTCAGAATCTCATCAGGGGCATCAGGAGAATAGAGGTCTTGAGCTACCTCCAGCTTGAAGAGCTTGCAGTATGTTTCACCATAGCCCAGTTGAATATCAAATGCATCTTTAAGGAGGCGTTCAAAGAGCATTTCAAGATTGAATCTTTCATCACTAAAATTCTCATAGATATGCTTTGGTAATACTTCAAGGTCGAAATTATTGAGTCCTTCTGAATGGATATAGTTTTCCCGTTCACCATATCCTCTTCTTCCCTCATAGAGTCCCTTCCTTGAAAGCTCTTGAGCAACTTTCCTAATAGGATTCCATTCAATGAAAAGGGTGTTATCACTGGTCTTGTAATAATACTGGCAATCATCGTCTTTCCATGCGACACCTTGGTGACTCATTTGACCATTAATGCCCAGTAATTTTTTCAGTTGATAATGAATGAACTGCACTTGAGCTTGTGGAACATACTCATAGGTTCCAACGTACATCTTTACCCGATCGGGTAGAGTATATAGGTTCAGCATCATTAATCCTTTCTAAGAATTAATAGGTTTTTAGTTACTATTGAATTCAGGGGTGCCATCATCGACACCCCGTGAATCCATTTGCTGAACCTGAAATGCTGTAGCTGTTACCAGATAGTATACCGATCCATCGACGGGGAGTTTTTATACGCACGCTTAGCAGGTGAAGAAAATTCATCTTTCGATGTCACAGCCTGTCCCACGCCATATACAACTATAGGGGTACCACAAAACCTAACACCCCTCTCGATGGACGTTATAATTCTATAACCGACCTAAAGAGTTGAAAAAAATTGGCGGATAGGTCATACAAAACACTCGTCGATGGATTTACTCTATAGGTACCCAGCGCTGGGTAACAGGAAAAATGCTGTTCCTGAAATTGTAGGTAGCTGTTTTTAATGTAACGATGAATCCGACCATGGTAAAGTGCTGTTTCTTGGACGTATGGGCATATTGCGTCTCCAAGCAGTTTCTTTACGATATGGTGGTATTCCTCATAACTGATTGTGTTTTGTAAAGGATATGGCAAATTATGAATGAAACAACTATACAGCGTATAGAAGACTGTCCAGTAATTGAACGAGAAAACTTGATCTTTGAAGAGGCATCGCGGATATTGAGTGCGGTGGAAAGAACCTTACCACCAATAAATTGTAGTGAGACTGAAGAGTTGAATGTAGAGCGAAAACTAAACGGCATTTATGTAACTACGAATAACATCAAATTTCGGGCAACAGGATTAACCACAGATAATCTTCATAGAATGAAAGTTGCCCTTGCTTCCACCTGGGCGGACAGAGAGGAAGCGCCCTTCATTCACACCCTTGATCTTTATCGTAGTGACCAGATAGAGCATTACTGCAATGAAGCCTTCAAGGCAATCAACATAAAACCCTCCCTCCTCAAAAGAGAAATCAGAAAAGTAACGGCTGTTCTTGACAAGGAGCGCTATCGACTTATTGAGAATAAACCTCCCGATACTGCATCAGAATTATCACTCACAGAACAACAAGAAGCCCGACAATATCTCCAAAATCCAAATCTTCTTGAATGGTTATCTGAAAACCTAAAGACTCTTGGTGTGGTCGGTGAAAAACAGAACGCATTGCTTTTGTATCTCATTGGCACATCAAGGTTGGCGCTGTCACCTTTAGGTGCTGTCATCACGGCTCCTTTAGCGTCAGGGAAATCTCACCTTCTCAATACGGTTCTCTCTGCTTTTCCTTCAGAGTCCAGCTATAACCTGCATCATATTTCATCAAAACTCTTGAGGAAAAAGGGAAGACATTTTGAGCGAAAAATAATGTCATTTGATAGTGTCAAATTGCATGAGTGTGAAGACCTTGTCGGGAAGCTAATAAACGACCAAAAGGTTGCATCGGAACTATGGAGCAGTGATCCTCATTTAGGAAGGCTCTTTTCTGAGTGCCTTACTGAGGAGTGCCATACAGCAATCGCAATCACAACTACTGATCCCAATAAAGTAGCTCCCGTTATTCGACAATCTCTTCTGAATCTTACCCTCGATACAAGCCATGAACAGACTAAAAGAATCCTGCTTGCTCAACTTGAAGATTATTCCAGCATATCCCTTGACCGTGCTACCAAGAGGGAAGAGGTTAGAAGAGTCCTTCAAAATGCTCAGCGACTATTAAAGCCTCGAATCGTTTTAATTCCTGAAGAGATTACTATTGAGTTACCCACTGGCGATATGGGACGGCGCTCTCTTCGGTTACTCATTTCACTTGCCCAGTCAATTGCTCTTCTCCATCAATACCAAAGACCCATCACCAAAGGTGTTCTTTACATTGAGAAACAAGACTTGGAAACAGCCATTGAGCTTACAAGAAATTCTTTACCCTGTTCAATGGTTGAAATATCTTTGCCTGCTCAAAGATTACTAAGAACAATTCAAAACCTTGTACAGGATAAAATGTCTGCTATAGAAGACATTGAGCAAGCAATGATTGACATCGAATTTACAAGGGGTGAGATACGCCCCCTCATTGGTTGGTCTGAGAGTTATCTGAGGTTAGTTCTCAAGGAGCTTCAACGCCATGAGTACATCTCTCGTATCACTGGTGGACAGGGTTCTGAATATCGTTATGCTCTCCTTGATTCTACCATCGACATCGCAGAACATCGCGGTCACTTCGCAGTCAAGGTAAGAGATTGATATGGGTATGAATGAATTGAACTTAGCGGTTCGCAGTATAAAAACTTTTTCAGGAGATAAATAATGTTAGAAATAGCGGTACACCAATTTGCAGAGAGCCTTAAAGGAGCAGACTATGCACATACTACCATCAGAGATTATTGCGACAATGTGAAAGACCTTCTCAGGTATCTTGCCAATGAAGAATACCTATCGGATATCAAAGATATTAGGGAAGAGCATCTTCGTTCTTATCAACTCTATTTGAAGGATAAACTTCACAAAGGGCGTAAGTTGTCTCGGAAAACAATCCGTACCAAACTCGGTGCCCTTCGCTGCTTCTTCAAACAAATGCTTGAAGCAAATCACCTTCGTGTTGCTCTTGAACCATGTATCAGACTTCCCAAAACACAAGAACCGATTCTTCACAATCTCCCCACTGTCGATGAGGTTTGCGAATTACTGGACAGTATTGATACTGAAACTGTCCTTGGTTCACGAGACAGAACAATGCTTGAGATTCTTTACGCAACAGGAATGAGAAGTCTTGAACTCAGAACCCTTACACTGGATTCAATTGATCTTACAGAGAATGTCGTTCGTGTTAATGGTAAGGGTAGAAAGTTTAGAGTTGTTCCCCTGGGGGAATGGGTTATCCCTTTTGTCCGTGACTACCTTGAGCACTATCGCCATGAGATAGCTGGTAACTCACCACTTCTTTTCCCCTCCAAAAATGGTCGTATGATTACCAAGGCGAATCTTGGTGACTTGATAAAGAAGTATGCTGACAAAGTCAATGTCACAAAGCGGATTACACCTCACACTTTCAGACATTGCTGTGCAACTCATTTGCTGGATAGTGGTGCTGACCTTCGTATGATTCAGCGCTTGCTCGGACACGCTGACATCAAGAGCACTCAACGCTATCTGAACACTCTCACGAATCATTTACAGGTTGCACATCTCAAGTATCATCCCCGTCAAGAAAGGTGTTAATATGAACGGCAAAGATTTACTCACCAGATATGAAGAGTGGTTGCAAGTAGAGGATAATACTCACTCAACCATTCAACGGAAGCTCTCACAGATAGCCTGCTTTATTAGGTGGATTGAATTCAGGGGTATTACTCTTGCTGATCTTGACCCATCCACTGTCAATGAATACCTCATGGGTAAGTCTGGTCTTGTTGCTGTCATCAAGCAGAACCGACAGGTTATCTCTGAGTTTATAGGAGTCCTTGTATCTCAAGGGCTCCTGTCAGAGAATCCTGCATCAGAGGTAATCATTACTGGTGAAGACCCAGAGCGTGAGTATCCTATTCCAACACCTGAAGAGATTGAAGCCATCACCCAGAAGATTGAACGGAGCAACTCGGATACTGCACTGAGAGATTGTTGTCTTCTTGAGTTGGCTTATGGCAGTGGTGCTCGTGTTGGGGAGCTTCACTCTGTGAATATAGAGCATTATGATCCAGACAATAAGCAGATTCTCTTGAAGGGAAAAGGAAGGGGAGAACCAAAGCATCGTCTTGTCCCTGTCACAAAGGCATTCATCACAGCCATTGAAAAGTATCTCGCTCAAAGACGTGCTCTCGGTGGTGCAATCTTTGTATCTCAACAACGCAGAAGAATGACCGTCGGCTCTATCTATTCCCGTATCAAACACTGGTCGGGAAGGAACCCTCATATCTTCCGTCACGCCTTCGCTTCTCACCTTCACGGGAATGGTGCAGACATCGACACAATTGCAAAAATGCTGGGTCATGAGCGCCCATCCACCACCCAGATTTACACCCATATTTCAGACCAACAGCTCTCCTCCTTCCTCAACACCCATCACCCCCGTAAAAAGCCTGTGTTGTAGGGCATTTCCTACAGATTCATATTTCTATATTACCTGAGCAGGAAGTATATTTTTACCTGCTCTTTGACAAGGCTTTTTGAATCCAATTTTCTCTTTTTTTCTGGTGCTATAGAACCTAATTGGGGCGAGGTATTATGATAGTGAGGTGGGTAAGTGGGTAGGTATTGATCCTAAAGAAGAATTTCATAGTCCTTTCATTTATGTTGGAAATAATCCATTAGCATTTATAGATCCTGATGGTGAAGGTGTTTTTGGAGCAATACTATCTGGTTCTTTAGCAGCAGCTTCAACTTATTATCAACTTAAAGCTAAAGGAATATCACCAACTAAAGCTGCATTTGGTGCTCTTGCTGCAGGAAGTATTGCAGGTTTAACATCTGCATTAATCGATCCAACAGATGCCACCACAGCGATAACAACCGGTGCAATTTCAAGTGGAGTTTCAGATGTTGCTGTCCAACTAATTACAACCGGTAAAGTTGATATGGGACAAGTTGCTAAAAGTTCTATAGCTGGTGGCTTAACTGCTGGTATAATGAAAGGTGTCGGAAAAGGATTATTCGCAAAGGAAGTCCCAAATCCATATAGTAAAACATTAAAACATTTTGAAGGTGGATTATTAGAAGCAGGTGAAAAAACACAGGATATTATAAGTAGTGGACTAGGTACTTTCGTAGGAAAAAAAGTTTCTGAAGGGGTTAGCAATTCAACAGTAGAGGTTGGAGAGAAAGAATTTTAATGTTGATAATAAAAGAATATATACCTGTATATTTTCTGTTTTGTATGCCTGGTTTATGTATTGATATAATTACCTATTTTATTTCTGGTAAAAGATATAATTTAGGAATTCATAGAATTGGTTCAATTTTATCAGCTTTAATTTATTTTTATTTTTTCTTAAGTTCTTTATTACCATATGGTAGTAAGTGGGCAGAACATTGGGGAAAAGAAATTACTTTAAAGTTTGTTATATGGGGATTAATTGTAGTTGGATTTCCAATTCTATCAATATTTTTAGTTCGATTAATTGAGAAAAAAAATGCGAATGAAATATTAAAAAAGTAGGCTACTAGAATATTTTGCTCCAATACTCTCGCGCGCAGGGTGACCTGAGTGAAAAGTAAACTTACCTTACTACGTGTGGCACGATCGCCCTCGATCGTGTTAGTCAAGTCTATCCAAAACATCTTCTATAAATTATGAAAGAACCCTCTCTTTTCAACCCTCACCCCCAACTTCTTCTCCTAACCAAGGGATTCGCTGGTCAGCTGAAAATGCAGTCGTACCAGCGTCTGCTGCGCGGTGCTTCGCTTTGCTCGCAATGACATGAGCCAATTTAGTGAGTTGTGGTATAGCTTTCATAGTGGAGGGGATGTAAAATGTCAATATTATTTGGCGCCCTCCAACCTCCCGGAGGGAGGCTTATGAGGAGTGATATTGTTACTGTATGTCTTTCATCTTAAATTTGTTTACAGCCTTCCTACATGTTTTTCCCATGGGGACATGCCGGAGGCTAGGGGTTATAAAAGGTATTTTCCTTGCCTGGTTTTAGGAGCGGAGAGCTCCTACCAGATTCTTTTAGGTTGTGCCCCTGTATTCTTCAGTTGATGGCATACAAGATGGAACTCTTTTTATATTGTAATTGTTTCTTGACAGTTTTGGTTAAATGTTTCGATCAAATTCAGTTGCTGTAATCTTTGCTTGTCGTAAAATGCTACTCATAGTACCTTTTGCAACTTCTTTATGCATTGGTATAACACAGCCAACAGGACCATTTGGTGTGACTTTCTTCATAACAACATGACTGCCTCTTTGCCGTACTTTTTCAAATCCCATTTTCACCAGTGTTGATACAATTTTATTTCCAGAGAGTAACTTTTGTTTAGCCATGGGCTATCTCAAAAGTGGTCATGATGGAGCGCTCTGTTTTAGGTACAGGGAATTCTTCTAAATATAACTCTGTTGCTTCTTTAAGATTATCAATAGCCTCTTCAACAGATTTACCTTGGCTTGCAGTTCCAATTTCTGGACATTGAGCTACATAAAGCTTACCCTCTTTATGTATAATTGCAGTAAAAGTATCAACAGCCATTGTAGGTCCTTATTTTGAGGTGGTTATTAAGTAGTCTCATTGTAAGTATAGTGAGAAAAATAATATTTTGTCGATAAATATTTGTGGTTTTAATCAATTCTTAATTCCACGCGTACGGGTGCCCTGTGTGAAAAGTAAACTTATCTTGATAGGTGTGGCACGATCGCCCTCGATCGTGGTAGTCAAGTCAAATAAAAACTTCTCTAATAAATTATTAAAGAGCCCTCTCTGTTCAATCCTCAGCCCCAACTCCTTCTCTTAACCAAGGGATTCGCTGGTCAGCTGAAAATGCAGTCGTACCAGCGTCTGCTGCGCGGTGCCGCGCTTCGCTCGCAATGACATGAGTCAATTTAGTGAGTAGTGGTATAACTTTTATGGTAGAAAGGATGCAAGATGTCAATATTATTTGGCGCCCTCCAACCTCCCGGAGGGAGGCCTATGAGGAGTGATATTGTTATTGTATGTCTTTCGTCTTAAATTTGTTTACAGTCTTTTTACATGTTTTTCCCATGGGGACATGCCACAGGCATGGAGGGGTTATAAAATGCATTTTCCTTGCCTGGTCTTAGGAGCGGAGAGCTCCTACCAAATTCTTTTAGGTTTAAATTTATTGATATGAACTTCGTGGAAATGGTCCTCTGCTTATGCACGAGCAAATAAAACAGGAGTAATCCCAGATGAATATAAGGCATCAGTATATTTACCAGATGCTCAAAGACAAAGAGTTGGGAAAATTTGAAATAGGAGTGAAGACACTGTCCAGGGGACAGTGCCACCCAATTTGAGTTTCTTGTACAGGGCACCTCCGTGTGAAAATAAACTTACCCTACTACGTGTGGCACGATCGCCCTCGATCGTGTAATCAAGTCTGTCCAAAGAATCTCCAATAAATTATAAAGAGCCCTCTCCTTTCACCCCTCACCCCAGAGCGAAAACATCCTGCACCGCAGGATCGCTGCTTCTCCCAATTTCCCTCACCCCCTCCCCCATTCATGGTAGAAAGGATGTAAAATGTCAATAAGATTTAGCGCCCTCCAACCTCCCGGAGGGAGGCTTATAAGGAGTGATATTGTTACTGTATGTCTTTCATCTTAAATTTGTTTACAGTCTTCCTGCATGTTTCTCCCATGGGGACATGCCGAAGGCATATAGGGGTTATAAAAGGCATTTTCCTTGCCTGGTCTTAGGAGCGGAGAGCTCCTACCAGATTCTTTTAGGTTTTAATCAATTTACAAATATCACAATCATCATTTTATTTGAGTAGTTCTCAACTGATCTATGGATTGCTTCGCTTTGCTCGCAATGACATGAGCCAGTTTAATGAGTTGTGGTATAGCTTTTATGGTAGAAAGGATGTGAAATGTCAATATTATTTGGCGCCCTCCAACCTCCCGGAGGGAGGCTTATGAGGAGTGATATTGTTACTGTATGTCTTTCATCTTATACCGCTTCTCAAAAATTATGTCCTATGTTGTGTTGCGGCATAACTGTTTCTATAAGAGTTTTGTCAAAAATCATGGGACAAAACTCTTGAGAAACAGTAAAAATTTGTTTACAGTCTTTCTACATGTTTCTCCCATGGGGACATGCCACAGGCATGGAGGGGTTATAAAATGCATTTTCCTTGCCTGGTTTTAGGAGCGGAGAGCTCCTACCAGATTCTTTTAGGTTTGAATCTATTTATATGGACATCGAGTTTACCTTTAAACTCTGCAATTCCTGGCTCTGGTGATGGAATAGAAAATGTATAATCTTGTTATTTATATACTTCGCGTCTATGCTTTATACGATATACTGTAACGATTTTTTCTCTGTCATCGATTGTGTACAGAATACGATAATTTGAGACTCTAATTCTATATCCATCCTTAGAACCGGATAGTTTTTTAACACCACTAAGTCTTGGGTCCTTTTCAAGTTTATTAATTGTCGCTTTTACTTTTTTATCCCAAGGTGGAGAAAGCTTCAAGAATTCCTTTTGCGCTTTTGTCTCAATAATAACATCAAAGGCCATTATTTAGTAGCCTTCTTAGTTTTTTTATGTTGACTAATAAACTCTTTCCATCTCTTAAATCCAGTAGCGCTCTTTTTGGCTTTTTCAAGTTCTAAAGAGTCCTCAAGGTCTTCGATTTCATCCTGGATTTTATCAAAATCGGTAATGCTAAGCTGTACCTGTTTTTTCTTCCCTTTGGCATCTGTAACAAAGGACAAACTTCTTAAGGCAACCATATTTCTATTTCCCTGTTTTAATAATTACATGTAAATCTATTATACAATAAAATATAGCATAGAAATTATGAAAAGGATATATAAATATATAGCCCTGCAATAGCACAATTACCCTAAGTGAAAAATAACTTTAAATATAGACTATAATAAAAGACCATCAAGACTCATTGTCTCTAAATGAGCCGCTAAAGCATAAATTACATAATCGAGTTTGGTCTCCTTTATCACCGACAAAGATCTTCTTTTTGCAGGGAAAACATTTGCTTTGTAGGTGATATGAAAATGTTTTAGCGTTGATGGGACTTAAAACAGCGACGGTGATTGACTCAAACAGCGCCGATGTTTTTCTGAAACAGCGTCGGTGTTTATTGCAAACACCGACGGTATTTGATTTAAACAGCGTCGCTGTTTAAGATAAACGGTGTCAGCATTTTTGTTGTGAAGAGGGGCTCTTAAATAAAATTGGAGTGAAAACCATGGGAATTCAACATTAGTATACACCCTACAAAGCATGGTTTCCACTCCTTTCTGGCACAGATGTTAACATTCCTAATACGGCTATGTAATCAAGGATATTGTTGAGAATTATAAAAAATTTAATCATTCTGAAAAGTTAAATCAGTGTTTAAAATAGAAATCAAAGAGTTTTTTCTGATTGTGTGGCATGTTTGTATACCCCACGTCACTATTTGTGAATGAAGATCGTCGGGCCACTGCCCGACAGCAGTCTTACCTTTTTTCTACAGCAAAAAAAGGTAAGCCAAAAATGCCGCCCCGCAATCGCACTGATCGCATGTCTGTTTGGTCGCTTCGTTAACTCGCCCTTTGGGCTCGAACAGAACTCAGCTTTTCCCAAACATCCATACGGTGCGATTGAAGGGGATTAAAAAATCAACTGAAAAGAGTGCTAAATATCTTTACTTGTAAGAATTGCATATTTTTTTAGCAGTAAGGGATTCGCTGGTCAGCTTAAACCCAGATTACGCAGTAGGAGTAGATGCAGAAGTGCAAGATTATGATTTAGTAAGACGTGAAGGCTTTGAAGGGCATATCTACAAGGTGATATGGCCGAAAAGCCTGAATGTCTTAATGGGCATAAGGTTGTGCTTCTGCGCTGCTTCCTATTGCATAATCTGGGTTTAAATGCAGTCGTACCAGTGTCTGCTGCGCGGTGCTTCGCTTCGCTCGCAATGACTTGTGGCACACATGTAGTCGGTGGCTTCGAGTACCTCAGCCAACAGTAGATATGGTTGCTTAGGGTTCTTGATGACAACACATAAAAAAAGACCCGTAGTAGTTACGGGTCTTTGAAATATTCAACTTTATAAAGGTAGAAGATTAGTGTTTCTCAAAGGAGTAGCTCTGTCCACCACCGGGAATAATCACCTGGGCACCACCATTGGGCATGATTCTAAAGGAGTATTCGTAGGTGGTTTTGGGATCAACAGTGATAAGATGCTCTAAGCGACCACGCTCTGGTACATAGGTCATGTACGAACCAGTTGGATCAATAATGGCCTTGGTATTGGGACTGGAGGCCTTAACAAACATACGGACCAGCAATTTGTTGAGCTCCTCATAGCCGTAGGTCACGGTTTCGCTTCCTGCTGTGGCGGTTTCACTAAAGGTATACTGGCTATAATCGATCTCGATAATCGTAGGATCGGGCTTGAAGTTGATCATGGGAAAGAGGTCTTTGCTGGAATGAACGTAGCGTCTCTTGGCAGTCTCCTTCATCCAGGCATTAAAGACATAGTCATTAGCATCCACCCGGGTATCTCCCCAAACAGGAAAAATCTTGGTTGGTGATGCATCCTGATAGGTATAGGGCGAAGTCCAGGTGCCCGCATAGATTTTACTAAAATCAATATCAATAACATACTGCTCATCTTTCCAGAAGTAATCCCATTGGTAGCGCTGCCAATTTTGATTGATGTAGCTGATCGCTTCGATATCATACTCCTCAACAAGATCAAAAAATGGTCTAAACCACATATCCCAGCAGGTCTTACCCAGAGGAGTGTCCATGGTGATCATCTGAGCACACTCGGCAAGCATAACCGGCTTGTCCTTTTCACGGGCAAAATTGATGATCTTTTTAGTATTCTTTAAATAGAGGTTCTTTTGATCATTGACTGCATTGGAGTCGATAGGTTGACCATATTGATCATGGGTACGATCAAGGTGATCAAAATAGGAGATTGCCACCCAGTCAACATACTCATCACCGGGCCACCACAGTCCATGGACAAAATCATAGAGACTCTCGTCAATGCCGAAATCACGATTGGGGCGATTGTAAGTCACATGCCAGACAAAGGCCACATTCGGTGCGATCGCCTTGGTTAATTTATATATGTGTTGATAGGCTTCCGCATACCGACGATAGTGGAAGCGCCCTTCGATTTCATATCCTACGCGAAGCATGACCGGCACATTTGACTCTTTGTAATAGTGGGCGCGCTTTTTAATAAGATCATCGTGCTCACCGGCAATAGTGGAGATAAGAAGATCCTCATTATAGGGGCGCACTTCACCACAGAGCCAGAGTCCATCCTGTATTACAATATCATCAAACTCAGCAAGCCAGTGATGAAAATCGTAGCGACTCTCCGGCTCTTGAATACTATCGGGGTGTGGTGTGGTAAAGGTCACATCAAAGCCCTTCATGGTGTTTATCTGGGAGTAGGTCATAAAGCCGGCGGGCACCTTTTTAGAAGCTGCCACATAGTCCATCATGGGCTTTGTGTTTTGTCCGATGATGACTAATGTTTTTCCATCCGGTGGCTCATACAATTCCAAGTGTGTGTCCTGCTCAAGGACAATGTCGTGGTTACCGGAAAGCGACTCAATAGCTTTTTTTGCCAATTTATAACCAGTTTTTTCAACTTTAATTTTATCAATCTCCGCAGCACCATTTGCGTAAGCTGTTGCTACGGTATTTGAAAATCCCTTTGAAACAATGTGCCTATGCCCTTGATGGAGCGAGGATATTTTTGCTTGGGTAGACCAAGCATCAATACCAATACGAAGAATGTACACCGAGGTAGCAACCTGATTGAGCGGGAGCACATAGGCATGGGTGCCAGCCACAGGTTCGTTTTTATTTAGGGAGAATATCTTTTTTCCTAAGAGTGAGTAAAGCTCAACTGAGACCTGTGAACCATTTTTTACTGTTTCTAAGGAGAGCGTCGGTCCCTTTAAAGCGATTGCAAAATTTTTTAACGTTAGGAGAGGGTTTGTAATTGGCGTGACTCCATTGATGGTCCATTCACCATTGGCATTAGTTTTAGTATAGAGGCTATCCCGTAAAACCAAACCCACAATTGCACCGGATACACCCTTACCGGATTTATCCTTTACTGTTCCCCGAAGATCAACACTAAAGGGTGTCGCATACACTTCTACAAGAGCAAAAAGGGTAAGAATTATACATGATATAATGGTAGAGTGCCATGAGAACGTTAACAGTCTTTTCATTGAGTTATTCCTATAATAAAGTTAAAAATTGTACTAATCTATTAGTACTTGAATAGTACTCAAATATATATAAATTTTATTTGAATTTTGTATCTATTTTACGTTAATCATAGAGGCCACGCCCAATTGAACACCCTCAACATTCACCTCTAAAAGATAAAGGCCTTGGGCCAGGCTGTTTCCGATTTCTGGTTTAACGCAGTTTTGACCAGCCACTCCGCTGTAGGATTGTGTAAATATTTTTTCACCGGTGCAGCTTCTTATAGTGATTGCAACAGGCTGCGCTTTAGGAAGATTAAAGTGAATACGGTTAACACCGGATTCAAAGAAAAAACGCCTTTGAGCACTCTTTACAGCAAAACGGGATTTCTCTATGGGTGTTGCAGATCGAAAGAGGATGGCAAAGAGTGAATCTGACCCATGCATCCATTTTGGTTTTGTAATCTCTGCAAGCCACTTGTTTCGCATGCCTTCATTTGCTTCAAAACGGGTATCACCCCAATAACCACTTCTATAGGGTGGGCCCCAATTTCGTTGAGCATCCCAATTACAATTGATGTAAGCAACAGCACGGATAACATCCTTATTGTCCTCAGTGTATTTAAAAAATGGCTTAAACCATTCATCCCAAATTTCATCAGGTGTTTTGGATTTTGTTCCCGTGGCTGGAGTGCCATCCCACACGGGACTGATCTTTTTCTTGGTGAGGTCGGAAAAATCGTATCCCTGGGGAGTTGACTCTGCTATAAGCACTGGCTTTTTCTCTTTTCGAGCAAACTCGATAACTTCATTGGCCAATGAGTCTTGCTCTTTATGGGTAATAAACCAGGATAATCCAAACCAGTCAACATACTCGCTTCCCGGGTACCAATCAGTGATATCCTCGTGGCGACCTTCAATTGCATCATCAATGGGTGATGCACAGGCTTGCCACACAGAGACAAAGTTCTTTCCCCCAATGGGGCGAGCAATTTTTACTACATGTTGATAGGCTTTTATATACTTTTCTGGAGGATACTTGTTCCAGTTACCATCAAACTCATACCCAATACGGACAAAGACCGGTCTGTTGGCATTTTTACAAAATTCCCCTAAGTCTTTAAAGGAGCCATCATATTTACCCTCTACAATCTTATTTAGTCCATCGGGAAAGTACTTTTCTACAAGAGAGAGTCCAATGGAGAGGATTGACTGTTTATAGCGATCAAGGTTTTTTGAGGCATTAAGAGGACCTGCGCCCCATTCACGATCATTATTCAAGGCAGCGTTATCGTATCCACCCACATAGGTTGTAGTTCCACCAGGAGTAGGGAAGTGGCCACTCTTGATATATTTATCAATGGAAGAGAGATCCTGTCCAATGATTAACAACGTTTTGCCCTCGGGAGGTGTACAGTGTCCACCAATATAAGGGATTTGTGCTATTGTGGAGAATGAAAGAAGAAAAATGAGAATGTGGGTAAGAACCGGAGATGTTTGCCTATGATTCCTCATAAGGCCCCCTTCTGAAATTATAATTGCTACTTACATTATTAACTCTGTCTACTAACAAGATAGCCCAACTAATGATAAAGACCAATATGAAATTAATTAATAAATTAAACTGATTGATATATTAATATATTTTAATCGCTTTGTTTGATCTTATATATAGTATCCATTTTGATTTATAAAGATCGTCGGGATACTGCCCGACAGCAGCCATACTTTCTTTGCTTGTGCAAAGAAAGTATACACTCGTAAGCCATGGATGGCTGGAGAGCACGGTGCCGAAGGCACTGCCCAAAGGGTGTTTGCCACGATGGCAAACATGAACGAAACACACCCCGCAATCGCCCTATTCGCCTCAGGTTCAGGCACTCGTTGAACTCGGCTTCACCTCAAACAGCCACTCGTGCTATTCTAAACCATTCGGCGGTGCGATTGAAGGGGATCAAAATCAAAAGAGCAATGCCTAAAAACCTTTAATCGGATTTTATACCGCTTCTCAATCATTATGTCCTATGTTGTGGTGCGGCATAACTGTTTCTATAAGAGTATTGTCAAAAATCATGGGACAAAACTTTTGAGAAACAGTATAACAAATCATTTTGTACAATTTGGAATTTAATTGATTTATTAAAAAATTGCTTCAGCACATACCTGTGCTGAAGCAAATCTATTGCAAGAGTACTAATATGCTCTTGGCTATCTAGGTAAGGGTTATTTCTTGATTATTTTAATTGTTTTGTTATAATCAAGCACCTTCATTTTTACAAAATAGAGACCAGATGCCAATCTACTCTGTGTTCCATTTAAGGAAAGCGTATAGATACCACTGCTCTTTTGATCGTGAACCAAAGTGCGGATCAACTTACCCTGAGCATTGAACAGTGTAATTCGGACAGCAGCCTTTTTTGCTCCCAAATGCGTTGGTAGCTGATAGGTTAAACGAGAATTATAGTATCGAAGTCCAAAGGAGTTTAGAGCATGGAGGCCGTTGATAATTGCATTTTGATCTACCGTAAAGGTGCAGGGTACCTTAACTGGAGAGGTGATATCAGCTGAATTATGGGTGATCACCAAGGTGTCCTTGTAGGTTCCCGTGGTAAGGCCCTTGGAATTAAAGGTCACCTTTACATCCAGATTCTGCAATCCATTCACCGTTCCCTCGGTCGGAGTAACTGACAACCAGTAGCTCCAGGTACCATTACTCTGATTTGGATTGAGGGCATTGGGAGATCCATTTGCACCACCAGTCCAATCCTCTTTGGTGTCCGTGTCGCCATTTCCTTTTCTAAACATATAATTCTGATTCAGGGTTATCCCTGCACCATTCCAGGATGTGCCTGCTGGAGGATCGTCATTGTTACCAGCACTTTTTACAAAATCAACTCCCCGTCCAAGAGGATTAATGAGCGATACGGAGAGCTCGGTAACTCCTTGATCCCAGAACATATTATTGCCAACATAGAAGGTTGAGTCATTGGCTAAGCTTTGGTCATCCATTAATACAACTGTTTTTCCAGATTTTAACACAAAACTGCCAGGAAAGGAGAAGGAGCCAGAGGTGTTTTGATTATCCTTCCATTGAACTTTCCAACCGCTCATATCCTGGTCTGGTCCCTGATTCCAAAGTTCTAGGCCGTCAAAGAAGGCATCCACACTGACATACAACTCATTAATAATAATCGGGGATGGAGCACCAGCCATAGTTATGGCATAATCCAGTTTTCCCTTACCCTTGTTTTCAATTTTTAGTGTTTTGTCAATTGATTGATTTTGGCCGCCCTGTGCAGAGAGTGAGGCTGGATTTAGTGCAATTGCTGCTTTCTGTGCAATAGTAAATTGACCTGATTTTCCAATTAGTGTACCACCAACCTCTGATATTTGGATTATACATTTCTCAGACACCGCAGTTTCAGGCAGGGTCCATTCATAGGGACTGGTATTGGCAATTGACGCTTCGATAGTTTTAAAGGAGCTGCCACCATCAACACTGTACTCGAGCTTTACATTTTGTACATTGGCACCACCGCCAACTTCCCATTTAATGGATAATTTGTCACCCACATAGAAGTGACCACTAGTAGGTTGGAGAACCTGCAGGTAGGGACCAACCTGTTTGCCTCTAAAAGGGGTTGCCGGATCACCCAATAGATTAGAGGCAAAACAATCCCATTTACGCCGAGTATTTGTTCTGTGCGAATATTCATTAAATTCACTAAAGTAGGTTAATTCCTTTTGCCAACATCCTTCCCAGAATTTTTGATGCAACTTATGGCTACTACCACCGGTGGGTCGACCTGGTGAATACCACCCATAGCGGGAGTTAAAGACCACAGCAAAAAAGGCGGTCCTGGTTGAGTTGGTCATACGTTCACCAATACAATCTCTATCAAAGGCACCGGGTATACATCCTTGAGATTTGGCAAAGAGGAACTTGTCGTTAGTTAAGTTTCGTTCGTCACCGTTTCTCATCTTCATGACATAGGAGGTGTTACTATGACCGAAATGGTTACAAATACTGTATTTGCTTTGGTTAAACATTTGAATAAGCCTGCTTTTGTTCCATTTGCCATCTTGGTCATACAAGCCATCCCAAGAATAGTCGTTAGGGAAGTAGGATTCTAAGTCCTTCATAGCAGGTTTTGCATAGGTACGACTATCAAGCTCTTCTCCAACACTTAATCCATAGGTTAAATAGGGAGAACCAACTGGTGAGGTTTCGTAGGCAATAGTCTTAAATACCTGGTTGGCAAATTCTGTAGTATTTTCTGCAGAGAAACGGCCGATTTGCACTTCCGCTTCCCAATCATTGTTCCAGGATGAGCCATCAAGACACTGGTAGGGGAGATCGGTGGGAAGATTGTCGGAGGTGCCACCATTGGAAGCTCGCTGTGTCATAAGAGGAATGATTTGGGTGTCACCACCGAGCAAGACGAACTTGGTATTCCAATTATTATAGGCATCTTTGATAAAGTTACGCAGTTTGTCCTTACTGCTTGATCCTTGATAATTGGCATTGACATCTGCCATATCCATAACTTTACATTTGAGTCCCTTTGATTCACGATGTTTAACAAGGTCACTTAGGCTTGGGGTTGTTGTTGCACTGATAATTGAAGCGTTTGAGACCACGACCCAGTCAAAGTCCTCTCGAGGATTACAGAGTACATAGCCTAGGGATTCCTTGGTGTCGATGCCTGCATAGGCATTGAGCATAGAGGGATTCTCTTCGGTTGATGCATAGCCCTCTTGCAGTCGCTCTGCACGGAGGCGAATGCCATTGGTCTGTGCTGGAGCAGCCTTCAAAGTAATTTCTATAGCAAAATCTTTAATTAATGAGATCGCACCAGTTTTTGGTATGTAACGGACAGGAAAAATATTTACATACGCTATTGCAACACCGCAGCGATACTGGATAGATTCCAGTTCATGAGTTTTTGCTGGATATTCAGTTGCCGATGCATAGACATCATTGGCTGGTTTTGCCCAGGTGATTGTGGTTGAGGAGAGCGGGTGTGGTATTTCACCATAGGAGAGTGTATGTGCTTCTTTACTTTGAACAGTCTTTTTAGCAATAATACGAATGTTAGCAACACTCTTTCCTGGTGGAAGAATTACCCGTGAGTAAATATAGGGAACTTCTGGCAGCCCTGGCTCAGAGAGGATACGGGCATTTCCCATTGCACACTGCTCAGTTGCTGTTCCTTGAACAGCTTGATAATCAACCTTTTTAAAGGTAAGGTCTGGTGTGGCATAGTTGAGAATAATTTTACTATTACTCTCAGAGGCAACCTGCACCATAACCTTTGCTGTCTGTGCATCAAGGTCAGATAGCGCAGCAGAAGGTTTCCATGCACCGGGAGCTGAAAAGACTGAAGTAACAGAAACTGCTAAAAGGAGAATGGAAAAGAGTGAAAGACTCCATACTGTTTTGGTTTTTGAAATACGCATAAAACCACCCTTATTAAATAATGATATTTAGTGTTAATGCATTTTTTTCTGCTTAAAAGGACTCAGTACCACCCCACCAGTCCTATTCTATTATATAGTACATTAATAAATTTATCAATAAACCGATTAAATTGCCAAAAAAAAAGCTCTTAGTGCACAGAAATAAAAAACCACCGGATACTTGTTGGGGGACAACAATGTATTCGGTGGCAATTCAAGTAAGTAGTAGTAAGTAATAGAGATGAAAGTGATTTTACATAAGCTTTACATAAAAGTGGTAAAAGGGAAATTACCTGTTTACAAGGCTATAGTACTTGCACCCCTATCATAATTAAACATAATAAATATTGGTCCTAATTACCATCGGATTAAACTAACAATATTTATGGTTATAATATATTAATATATTAATAATTGTGACATAATTCGAATCTGTATTGAAATGGATCATAGTAAGTAGGATAAAAAAAAGAGCCACAGGAGTAACGAGGGGGCCGTTGTTAATTCCTGTGGCCAGAGTAGTAATAGAGATGAAAGCTTTATGTACGGGAAGGCAAAAATTCACCTGCCCTCACATGTTAATTAAGATAACAAATAAATTTGCTATTACCAATGTAAATAATTTAAAGAAAATTAATAAAATGATATATTAATATACTTTTGAAGGAAAAAAACCGCAGGAATCGTCGAGGGCCTTTGACTAAAACCTGCGGTTTTGTGCGAAAATTGAGTACGTTCATACAGAAAGTATCAATCTCCCACCCACATTGTATCAAAATAGTCAAAAAATCATAATGTAACCACCAAATAAAAATTAATGTATAAAAAGTTATGATATAATTTTAAATTGTTATACAAAAAAATAGAGTGATATATGAACTCAATTTATTTGGCTTAAAAGTATGATACAGAAATTGTGAGCTGGGTTTTGTCGCGGGGAATAAAAAAAGGCACTACAGAGTTTTTGGTGGGGGGCCTAGAAAGCAAACCCTGCAGCGCCGGTAGTAAGTAGCAAAGAAGGAATTACGTATCATCTAAATTGCATGATACAAATTCAAAACTTTTATTTCAAAACAAATTTTTTCCAAGGGTCCATAGTATTCTTGAAAACTGGCTATTTAATTTGTATCATAAAATATAATACAAAAAAAATAAAATTGCCATAATTATTAAAAAAAATTTAAGTATACCTTAACCAGGGAGGTTTTTTTTGGGTGCCCTTGCATATCCAACTCACCTATTATCAATAACTTTGCGCTATAATCAATGTTTCTTATTACTCTAAAAAAAATTTAGTTATTTTATATATATTATGGAGAGCATTTTTAAATACAACAATTATCGCCACTTTATTCGTGATTACTATCACTTAAAAAAGAGAACAACCGGTTATTTTACCTATCGTTATTTTGCACAACGTGCTGGATTTAGCTCACCAGTCTTTATAAAGCTCGTTATTGAGGGAAAATCACGATTGAGCGATAAAAGTATTGAAAAGCTTTGCCATGCTATGGACCTTTCCAAATCTGAGCAAGACTACTTTACCAATCTAGTTTGGTTCAATCAAGCAAAAACTGCGGAAAAAAAGCATTCCTATTTAGAAAAACTGCGAGAGTTAAATCAAAAATATTGTGCAGAGGTTTTGGAAACCGATAAATTTGATTTTTATTCAAGATGGTACTATAGTGTATTACGAGAAATTGCACCCAATGTTAAAGAAGATATTGATATTGAGCAGCTTGGCTCGTTGCTACTTCCTCCGTTAAAAAAACGAGAAACCAAAAAAGCGCTTGATCGTTTAGCTCAGCTTGGGCTTTTAATTAAAGATGAACAAGGATCCTATAGTCAAGCAAGAAAACTGATCTCTACCGGATCAGAGGTGGAGTCCCTTGCGGTACGAGACCTTCATACCCAAATGGCTGAATGTGCAAAACGGGCTATTGAGCAAGTTCCCAAAGAGGAGCGGGATGTTTCTGGTTTAACCATGGGTATGTCAAAGAAGAGCTATGATCATATCATGAAAGAGTTGGCTCTCTTTCGTCAAAACATTGTCCGTATTATTGCTGAAGATACTGAGCCAGTAGAGCGTGTGTACCGATTGAATCTTCAACTTTTTCCTCTCAGTAAAGATCTCAAAAGCGCCCGGGAGGATAAAAGTGAATCCTAGCATCAGTTCAATGAAAAGGTATGTTGACACATGGGCAATGATGATTCTTCTTAATATTATCATAGTAATCAACCTGAATTGTGGCATTGGTACCATTGCCGGTGGTGTGAGTGAGGAAACTAATGCCCGTGTTTCTGGGAAAGTTTTTGATGCAAAGGGTAAGGCCTTAGCCGGTGCAGAGGTGGTGCTCCGCAGATTGATGCTATCCTCAACAGGTGACACAATCCTTTCTGAGAAAAAAACCTTTACCAATGATACGGGCAGCTTCTTTTTTGATACTGTTTCTGATGGGAAATACGCACTCCTCTGTTTTACAGCAGACGAGCAATATGGTATTAAGTCAAAAGTAGCCTTAAGAGCTTTTGATACACTGCGTGGCTTATCAGTGACAGCAGTTTCACCTACCGTACTCAAAGGGCGAATACTCCTACCGGACACGCTATCTCATAGGGTTGTTAGGGTGGGTGTTCCAGGTATGAACAAAGCAATACCAGTAGATGGCAATGGATTTTATCGAATTGACTCTGTTCCTATTGGTCAATATGATATTGCCTATTATCAAGATGGTGTAGTAAACTTACTTCCCCTTTTAACAAAAGAATCAGGCAAGGATACTACCTTTATCAAAGATGTTCGATTGCACAACGATAGTAATGGTGCTGCAATGCCCTATGCCTATTTTCCTACGACTGTTGCTAAAAGTTATAGTATTGTTCCCATTGAGTACAAACCAACCAATGAGCCGACCTGGTACTACGGAAATGATTTTGACGCTGTGACCTACTTCCGCGGTGTAGGTGATTCCTTGACACAGTACACTCCTCACATTGTTCAGGTGCTGTATGTGGCACAAACAACTTCGGGGATCAATTTAGATGATCAAACAATGATTGCATACTTAGAAAAGCAAACTTTTACTGTTTTTGTAGTTGATGACAATGCTGTGACCATTGCTGATTCAATTGGTATTGATTGTATCTACCTATCCTATACTGCTGAGCATGTGGGCACCCAAGGGGTATTTAGGGATGCTCCGATTCCAGTTATTGTAAGTCAACGCAACGCTTATATGAATATGAAATTAGTAGATCCACCAAACATTGGGATTTCACCAAATAGGACAACCGTTGAAGTTACTAATAGTGCTCACCCTATTGCCGCTGGATTGCAGGGAGAGATTACCATTCAAAATGCAGAGGCAACCTATACCTTTGGTAAACCATTACAAAGTGCTGAAATGGTAATAATTGATCACCTATCTCCGGAGTATGGCCATCTCTTTGTTTATGAGCCTGGTGATGCCTTGGTGGGCATGAGAGCACCAGCTAAACGGGTCCTCTTCTTTGCAGCTGAGAATACCGCTTCCACCTTTAATGATCTAGGCTGGCAGCTCTATTTAGCAACATTTCAATGGGCCTTAACCCAGATTATGCAATAGGAAGTAGTACAGAAGCACACCACGACTTTGACCGGATGTACGCTTGGGAAGTAGCCTGTAATCCTATGCCCATTAAGACTTTCAGGTTTTTTTTATA
Organism: Chitinivibrionales bacterium; assembly: GCA_028278335.1. Classification (GTDB taxonomy): domain Bacteria; phylum Fibrobacterota; class Chitinivibrionia; order Chitinivibrionales; family JANQEN01; genus JANQEN01. Next base: position 59,173 of record JANQEN010000033.1, read on the forward strand.
GAGAATAACTT
>JANQEN010000268.1 GCA_028278335.1 Chitinivibrionales bacterium
ATTAATCAATAACGATTATCAGTTCTATCTACAGATCTATAAATTGTTTAATTCTCACAATTTAACTATTTTTCAATCAAATTGCATTTTCGATTTACTACCTGGCATTCTTCATGCCTTTATGCCGCTAAAGCGCCGTAGTTCATCCATTTCTCTATATTGTGAACCAAGCTAAATAGTTGCCATTGTGCTTGGACTTTTTCCTTACCTCTTAATGAAAACCGGCTTAACCCCTTGTTGGTCCCAATATTTCCAAAGACAGGCTCTACAACCGACATACGATGACTATAAACGGCTTTACCTACTTGACTATCTATGCGTCCTTTCATCCAATCCGTATAGCTTTTTTTATGTCGAACTTGACCAACAATAAAAGAGATTTGCCTTCCAGCGCCTTTACGATGATTGGCTGCATCAGGGTTTTTCATACACTGTGCTTTTAATGGACAATGTCGACACTGTAGTAACCGGCCTTCAAAGTATGCTGTTTCCTTACCATAGCCGTTATCATCAACCCGCCTTAACGTCAGCTCTTCTCCCGCAGGGCAAGTGCACTTTAACCAACGTTTATTGAACTTGAAATCATCCTGTGTAAAATAGGCAACACCACTTTTAGACTTACCTACCCGTTTGCGTTTACCATACTTGGTTTTTTGATGGGAAAACGGCTTGTCTCGGCTTCGGAATTGATTATCCGGTATATAGCCGTTAATACCCTCTTTGTAGATGTATTCATTGTTTTTTTCATTGGAGAAACCTGTATCAGCAGTCAGCAGGGTACCCTTCGGAGTAAAGATATTCCGCTTAATTCCTAAACGCTGAAAACGCTCTTTAACCTTTAAAACAACCGGCTTTAACGTATGATGCTCCTGACCATGCCCAAAGGCTTGGGCATCAACTATCACTTGGTGTTTGCTATCTACCGTTGCAACACCATTGTAGCCTTGAATTGTCCCTTTACCGGTAGTCATTTTGGCCGATTCGTTATCGGTGATATTACTTTTAATTTCTTTCTTTACGCGACCCTGCCCCTGCTTAGGGCGATGATTGGATAAAAACTCATCAATCCTATCGGCAGCATTATTCAAGGTGTTAATTTTTTTCTCTGTATGGTGAGCCTGTTCTTTACCATCACGAGTGCGCTTATCCGTCGCTTTGTGTTCTCTAACACAACGTTTTATTTGACGGCGTAACTTATCGCGTTTCTCTTTCAGCTCCTTAAATGTGCCAGACCATTCCTTTGCCGCGTTCGACGGCATTTTACAGCCATCTATGGCAAACAGTTCATTACCCAGTAAACCATCTTCGTGGCAAATTAACAGCACCTGTTCAAACAACGATTCAACTTCTTCGGCATGACCACTCACAAACGCCGCAATCGTTGTAAAATGCGGGACCTCACCACAGGCCAATGCCATAAAGGTAATGTTTGTTTCACAGCACCACTGTATTTCTCGGCTACTGGTAATACCTTTTGAATAAGCAAAGAGGATAATTTTCAATAAAATTGTTGGATTATAGGCATACCGGCCTGTTGCTTCATTCTTGTAGCTCGGATGAAATACGGATAAATCCAGGCGAGATTCAATCAGATGGTGAATTCCGTGCTCAAAAGTACCCGGTTGTAGCTGATCTAAAAAATTAATCACAACCATTTCTGATTGCTTGTGATCATAAGGAATGAAATTGGGCATAGTCAGAACAATCCATATTGAATACTTCCAAATTTTAACAAA
>JANQEN010000291.1 GCA_028278335.1 Chitinivibrionales bacterium
ATATCACCTTGTAGATATGCCCTTCAAAACCTTCAAGTCTTACTAAATCATAATCTTGCACTTCTGCATCTACTCCTACTGCATAATCTGGGTTTAAGATTTCACCTTTACATTCAAGGGCCTGAATTATGAAGAAGTACACCTTCTTGTTTTCCCTATTGTGTCTGATTTTCTTTATTCACACCATAAATGCAGAGAAATTTGATCCTGGACCTGGAAAAACAATCGTTATGATTGGTCAGCAGGGACAGTCGGAGTATCAAGACTACATTGATGGTGTTGGTATTACTCCTGCGGGTTCAGGATTTTATTATGATCTGTTTTTCCCAAAAAACAAAGAGTATAAAGGAGCGTGCTACCCTCATGACTATGCAAATGTTGCGATTTGCATTAAAGATAATGTTGTTACCGCAGGATATACTGGAGAAAATGCAGTATGGAAGGCATGCAAAGATATCCTTACTGGGAAATGGGATAAAAACCTTTTAAACTTGGCAGAGAGCTTTAAAATCCAACCTCGTATGCGCTTCTTTGTTCAGATCGGTCAGCATGTTAATTTAGCTTTATTTGCCAATAAAACCGATGAACCTTTTAAAACAATTGTAGAACGGTATGCTCAGCAGGGCATCAATGCTTTAGCACAGGCTGACCAGATTCCGGAGTTTGATCTAAAAACCTATACAGATGTTTTTGCTTACATCAAACGTCTCTTTATAACTAATGGTGCCACCAACTGTGCCTTTGTGTATCATCCTGTGGGTAACTTTCACGATGCAAAGTTTCTCTACCCTGAAGATATTAACACAGACTGGGTTGGACTGTCAATTTTTAATTCTGAGGTATGTCTTCCCATTATGAACAGCTACGGTGAAATATCTCAAAGATGCCCCTCTACTCAAAAAATGGATACCTGTCTTCATGCGTATTTTAATTGGGCTGCAGATTCAATTCAAAAACCAGTGATGATTGCTCAGGCCACTGTGCAAGAGCCTGCAGCAGGAATAAGTAATGACTTTATCAACTACTTAGATCGTGTTTTTCATCTCATTGAATCGGTTGATATTCGTTGTTTTACCTATATTAATTCAAATTGGACAGCTCAACATTGGCCTTTTCCCTTTAGTGACTCCAGGATTCAAATGGATGACAAAGTAAAAAACCATTGGATCAATGAAATCACCAAATCCCGTTACATTCACTATAACCAGACACCTCTTATCACCTCCCCAAGTCGTTCAACCACAAAAACACCCCATTTATCCAATCCCCTATCCGTTTCCTCTCATTTACACCTATCAGGCGTTGCCCATAACACAAAATCAATTATCTATTCTGTCAATGGCACAAAACTACAACAAACCAAGGGTAACAGAATCGATATCAGCACACTAAGTTCAGGAGTGTATTTCCTCCACCTCCCCCAATCATCAACCGCTTTAAGATTTATCAAACAATAACATTTTTTTTTACATTTATCACTCATTATTCAGCAACAAGCCTATAATCACAATTGAAGTATCAAGCTCTTTATATTCTTCCCATGGGGATAATGCCGAAGGCATTGAAGGGGATATAAACGGCATTTTCCTTGCCGGGTTTAGGGGCGGAGAGCCCCTACCAATAAATATTCATAAAATATCTATAATTAAAATTGAAAAACTTAATAAAATCACTATATTATTAATAATATGATTCCTTTTGTGAAAAAGGCGGCGGGCATCAACAGGCAATACCAGATAAACCAGTTTCACAGTACAAGAGTTGAAAGCAGTTTACAAAACAAAAACAATCAATATCAATATTTAGTCGAAACAATATCAGTGTAGTATCTTACATACTCTTTAAAGGAATTTTTTATGAAAAAGTGTGCAATCCTTTTAACACTCTCCCTAATAGTAGTTTCTCTCTCAATAACCTTTGCTGACGACTATGATCCAGGTCCGGGAAAAACTATTATTATCATTGGGCAAACCTACAAATCTGAGTACCAATCGTATGTCACTGGTATTGGAAAAGCACCAGGAGGCTCGTCGCACTATGGCGAGCTGTATCATCATACCTTAAACCTTGGTGATGACACCCAAGATGCAGCGTATTTAAAGTGGATTTCCGCAACCTATCCAAAGGCTTATGCAGTTATTGCCATAAGCATTAAAGATAATCCTGCAAAGGGCGGCTATAGCGGGGAAAACGCTGTGTGGCAGGCCTGCCGTGACATTTTAACCGGCAAGTGGGACACCAACCTCACTGGACTTGCCAATGGATTTAAAGCCCAGCCTAACATACGCTTTTTTGTACGCATTGGGTACGAAGTGAGCATTCCCATGTTCGCTAATAAAACAAACCAGAACATCATTGCCATTTTTGACAAATACAATGCCCTGGGTATTAATGCTCTGGAGCGGGCCGATGAGATCGAGGAGTTTGATTTAGACACATACAGGAATGCCTTTAAATATGTGGCAGATCTCTTTAAAAGAAATGGCGTGACCAATTGCGCCTATGTTTTCCATCCAGTACGGGGATTCTACGATGCTAAATGGCTTTATCCTGGTGATGATGTAACTGATTGGGTCGGGATTTCGGTATTTAACGGTGACATATGCTGCAAAACCTTAGAGGCCAATGGTCAATTATTGGAAAACTGTCCAGCCTCGCAAAAGGTAGACACAAATTTAGAGAAACTTTTGGATTGGGCTAAAGACTCATTGCAGAAACCCATAATGATTGCAGAATCTGCTGTGCAACAGCCAAATTCAAATACCACAGCCGGTGTAAAGGATTATCTGGACCGGGTAATCTATCTGGTTGAGAACTGGGACATTCGTTGTTGGACCTACATTAATTCCGATTGGCCCGGCCATTCCTGGACACCACCCTGGGGTGAATCTCGCTTAGAAGTAAATGGTGAGGTAAAAAACTACTGGCTTTCTGAAGTAAATAAACCACGCTATCTTCATTATGATCAAACTGCCATAACTAATTATCGTATAACCGGTAATCCCACTATCATTCCTGTGTTACGTAAACCAGTAACCACGCAATTTATTCAGCTGGAAAACGTCACTGATTGGGCACGGATAAAGATTTTTAATACTAAAGGTGTTGAAGTACACAAAAGCATGGGAAAACTGGTTGATGTAAGTGGACTCAGTGCTGGTTTATACGTATTGAATATTGATAATGTGCACAGGGTTCGGTTTTTAAAACATTAATATTAAGTTTTAGCTATAATAGATAATAATTATTTGGGCGATTCTCGCTTCGCTCGACCAGGCTGCTACAGGCTCCGCGTTCGCTTCGGTATTTTTGCTTCGCAAAAATACTGCTCCGCACCTTCCACATCCTTATCGCAAAAGATTATCGAAAGCCTAAAATCGAATGTTGAACATATCCTGTGTTTTTTTTCACTTTAGCTCACTATAGACATTTTAAACGCCACACTTCTTTTTATATGTAGGGGCACTGCTTGTCCGTGCCCTTTCAATTCATATATACAAAAAAATCATGCTGTGCCCCGACCGTAAGGGAGCGGATTGTAAATGTTATTTATACCGCTTCTCAATAATTATGTCATATGTTGTATTGCGGCATAACTGTTTCTATAAGAGTTTTGTCAAAAATCATGGGACAAAACTTTTGAGAAACAGTATAAAACTCAAACTATCCTTATTAAAATCCTTAGTATCACTCCCCCACCTTAGTACCTAATCCAAATTAGAAAGATTAAAGCCATATCATTTTTACCAAACCAAGCGCTGAAAGCGCGAAATATACCAGCCCAGGGTAAGCGAAGCGCCACCCTGGGTC
>JANQEN010000054.1 GCA_028278335.1 Chitinivibrionales bacterium
CCAGTGTGTCTGTGCTTTGCTGGTTTGTATGGTCGAATTACACCAGCTCTCATTGCATGAGCTGTTCCTGATCCTGAACCTGCCCCAGAGGATCCAATTTTTGAATCAACCACGATGTGGTCCGTGTCAATTAGATCATTTTTAATTAATGGTGCAAGTGCCAGCATTGACGTTACTGCCATGCAGCCAGGACATGAAACAAGCTGCGCGTTTTTAATATCTTCACGGTGTAGTTCAGGAACGCCAAAAACTGATTTTTTTAAGTAATCAGGATGTGGGTGTTCCCATCCATACCATTTATCATAATCTTCTGGTGTATGCAACCTATAGTCTGCACTTAAATCAATAATCTTAATTCCTCTATCGTAGAGAGCCTTTACAATTTCTGTTGCTGTTCCATGTGGAACTGCAGTAAATACTAAATCACAATTATCTGAAATTTTATCATAATCTAGCTCAGAAAAAGTCAGATCGGTAAATCCCTTCAAGCTTGGCTGAACCCTGTGAAGATACTCTCCTACGTGCTGTCTGGAGGTGACCATAGAGATCTCGACGTCTGGATGGTTCACAAGTAAACGAAGAGTTTCTCCGCCAACATATCCGGATGCTCCTACTATTCCTATCTTCATGATATCAATCCCCGTAATGGAGTATAATTTATTTCCTAATGGTGTTTAATGCATACTCGACCATTGATTTTGGAATATTTTTTTTCGAAACTTTTGCCAATCCTTTAAACTCTACAGTATTATTTACTTCATGTACCACTAATCCTCGTTTTTCGTCTTCCATCATATCTATACCTAAAATACCTCCACCCATTGCCTTTGATGTTTTTGCAGCAAGATCTTCCAATTCGTTTGTAATTTCACATATCTCAGGGTCGGCACCAAGGGCTATGTTGGTCTTAAAACCATCATTTGATTTTCTGTACATCGCAGCAACAGCTTCATCACCGACTGTAATTACCCGAATATCACGTGGGGGACGTTGAACAAGTTCTTGAAGATAGTAAATTCTATCATGTGGACCATCATTAATATCTCTTATTTCAAAAACGGCTTCGGCTGTATCCTTGTCCTTTAGTGGCATTACCCCTCTTCCCCAACTACCAATGATTGGTTTTATTACAAGGGGGTAGCCAACCTTTTCTAAATTCTGAAAGGCGCTTTCGCTTGAAAAGGAAAAATATGTTTTTGGAGTTGGAATATTATATTGTTTTAAACGTAAGGTCATTATCATTTTGTTCCCGCAATTATTGGCAACATCGCAGGAATTAATGGTTGGAACTCCCATAAACTCTAGACCTGCGGTAAAATGCAATCCTCTAAAGTAGCTAACACATCGTTCTAAAACAACGTCTCCAAGGTCAAAATCAGCTCTTTTGCTTTCGGTGTTGACCTGGGTGATTTTAGCATCCACCATGGATGTTTCACATCCAAGATCAAGCGCCTCTTTTTGAAGCATTTTTTCTTCTGATCGAAGACGATCAAATACAATACAGACTTTGGACATTACTCTCCCCAGTCTTCGCCTACAGTTTCTGCTTGTTTTAGCACAACATTTGATCCGTCTTTACTTGCGATTTCAA
>JANQEN010000081.1 GCA_028278335.1 Chitinivibrionales bacterium
AACATTATAGTTCTAGCAACTGTGTTGAGTATTCCTTTGGATTTGCTCGTATCTGGAAATTACTTTTATTGCAAAAAATGAGTTTTTAAGGATCGACTAGTTAATTGGATTTGGATTCTTAAAAGGAGAGACTTCATCATGCGGATAGTATTTACCCTTATTTTAGCTATTGTCTTCAGTCTATCATCTACTCATGCAGAAAGTGATGTAGTTAGAAGAAAACCTAAAAAAACTATCAGTTCTCCAATACAAATCTTCTCTACCTGTTATAATGATCAAGCCCAGCTAGGACTATTGGACTCTATAAATACCATTTCCGACTCGTCATTTAATGCCATTTTAGTACAGCTAGGTAAGTGCAGAGAAACAATGAGAGAGATCGGTATTATTGATAATCCCTGTGATGATGCACTCTATGAGAAACTTCATTTTTCCGAAATTTCACAATTGAGCGAACGGGAGTTTATGATCTTACACCAACTTCGAAGATTCTGTTTTGAATTTCAAGAAGCCTGTCAATGGTATTTTAATTTCTGCTCTGATAGTGTGTTTAACTCATTACTGCAAAAACAATCCTTAACTACACTCTCCACCAATGAAACGAAATATCTTCATCAATTGAATGGTGATTGTTTAAAAGTGCACAAATCGCTTGGTAACAACTTTGATCAGCATTGGAAACATCGGGAAAAATTGCTGCCCCAGGTTACCATTTTTGAGGATGAACCAAGCCCTTCAAAGGGTATGCAAATAGCTGGTGGGGCTCTCCTTATCCCCGGTATGATACTTCCAATTGCTGGTGGTATTATGCATGCTAAATCAAAACCAAACCCTGATGATTTTATTTATTTTAGTGCAGTTGATCGGTTCATTGCCAAGTTAATGTTCGCTTTAGGTATAGCTTGCGATTGCGCAGGGCTAACGTTAATTTCCTTAGGAGTTGCAAAACAGAAAAAGTTTGAAGACTATCATAAAATTAAGAAGGAGTATTTAAAGTATAAACAGATCAGTCCTGACATTTCTTTGCATTTAAATCTGGATTTTTAGTACGCATAAAAAATAGAAAGATCAAATTTGAAAGGACTACAGTTGATGTGTTATAATTTTATTGTTGTTACTTTCATGCTATTTCTAATGAATTGTAACCAATTATATTTTTCAACACTTAATAAATATAAAGACGTTGAAATAAATTCACTAAATCTTGCAATTGCACCATTGTCAAATGTAACGGCGATCCAAAAGCAAATTAAATCTGTTACACATGACACTTTAAGAACGACATATAAAATTAAAAATGATCTACTAAGAGAACTCCAATACGAGTCACAACGAATATGCAAATTTGATTCAGTTTATATAGGTGATTATTTAAAAGATCCCACATTTAGTTTACGAAGGGTAAAAGGTTATCAGGACTCAATCGCAATTCCAAACATACTCGATTCAAATAATTTTAACTGCGCACATGTTGATTTAGTGCTTTTTCTGGAAGATATTACACTTATTAGTAGTTATAAACATAAATTGGGTAGACCAATTAACCTGAATAGCCCAGTCACAGTAGTTCTGTCAACTACAGCAGGACTAATGGAAATGGAAGCAGTTGAACAAATTAAGCTGAGATGTCAGTACGCTCTATGGGATTTAAACTCCTGCAGAATAATAGTGGCTGGTGAAGTGAATGTTATACATCAAAGACTAGTTGGTAATCTAAAATATGCAGGACGAGCTTGGCACTTTGTTGGGACGGATTTATCTCATAATATTTTTTCTGGCACTCCATTTCGTGATAGCACTATAGCAAAATAATACTATGGATACTCAAAATATTACTATCTGAACTTATTTCCTCGTTGGTCCAAAAACAATAATACCATCTCCAAAGGTTGCAACCCAAACATTGTCTTGTTTATCAATTCCGATGCCGGTGATCACTCTATTTTGCAAAGGCGCATATCTTTTTCCCATGTGGTCAAACCAATCGGTTCCATTGAAGTAAGTTACCCCACCTAATGTTGAGACCCAGATATTTTCCTTACTGTCTTCAGCAAGACCAGTTACACGATTTGCCAAGACGGGTGAGTCAGTGCTATCATATACCAGCGTTGCTATTTTAAGGTTGTGTACTCCCATTTCTGTACTGCACCAAGAGTCTCCAGATTGGGTGAGAATAATTTCATCACGATAGGAGGTTTTATTTCCTGCAATTTGAAAGTTTTTAAAGGTCCAAATAATGCCATTGTATTGACAGAGTCTTTCATTTGTCAAATACCAAAGTAACCCTTGAGCATCCAAAAGGATATTGGACACATCATTTCCAGTGATACCTGAGTTTGCAGTTGTATAGCGGGTAATAGAGCCAAGAGGTTCTCGATACCCCACACCATTGTCTTTAGTCACAAACCAGATAAAATTTAGCGCATCCGGAGCAAGATCAAGAATATTGGTAACCCGCTCAGAGCCCACACCCATGGCCAACCGATGCCAATTACCATCATAATAGGCGTAGCCCGAATCCTGTGCCACGTATACATCACCATCTTTGTTCAGAGAGATTCCATTAATCCCACCCTCATGAATATCTGACTGAGATGCTGTATGTAAGGTCCAACTATTATTACTATACGAAAGTACACCACTTTCCGTTGTGGCAAACCACATGGTCCCATCAGGGGCACGAGTAATATCAAAGAGCGTGTCATTGGGAAGCCCAACCATAGCTCTTGTGTGGTGAGCCCAAAAGAGGTTGGCATTCACCATAGTCGTATCATTTGAATTAATAGTAAAAGTGTCGGTTAAAGCTTGCGGTGCAAAAGCATCACCGGGGATGTCGTAATAGACTGTTGGAAAAGTCTCTGCCATTATTGCATCAAAGGTTAGCACACACTCGTTTAAGCCAATAGTACTAGCCTGTGACAGGTCTTTATATAACGTTGTTCCCTTTAAGAAGAGATATCCTGTTGTTTGATTAATGGTATCTGGCATAAAAACTTGCAAAACACCGGAGTTGGTTATGGTATCAATGGGAAGCGTTACAATTGTATCAGCATGAATGGATACATTTTCTAAAAGTCCCATCATAGTACCACCCAACTCCATACTTTGAAGAGAATAGTCTCCTTTGTCAATGTTATTTATTGCATACATCCCCGAAATATCAGTTGTATCTATAAGTGAATCGGGAATGGGACCATCTATTTTAGGATTATAGACAGGTGGAAAAAGAGTAACCTTTACCCCTGCGACAGCAGATCCTGATTGGTTGACAATTTCGCCGGTAACCTGTCGGTAAATAACGGATACCAGTGCAAGCTCCGTTGTATCATTCGCATTTATCTTTAAAGGATCGGCTATCTTCTCAGGTTTCATTGGGTTTCTGAGTATACCATAATAGAGATTAGTAGTGAGGCCTGTAGGTATTTCATCAAGAACGTAGGAAACTGCATTACAGTACCGTTTTTTAATTTCTGAAAGATCTAGAAACAGCGATGTACCTTCAAAAAAGATATAGCCATTAACTAAATCCATCGTATCAGGTAACACTGCTTTAACAAATCCAGGGTTCTTTAGGGTATCAGTTCCAATCAAGAGAGTATCACCATTGTAGCCGATGCCTGTTTTAAGAAGAGATGCTTTAGAAAGAGGATCATATACTTCTAACGAATAGGCTCCTCTTGGTATACCCATCAGCTGATAGTTACCAGAAACATCAGTTGTATCTTTAAATAAATCAGATACAGGACCATCAATTTTGGCATTATAGTTTTGTGTTAATAGAGATACACAGGCATTCGAAATAGGATTACCCTCAGTATCAACAATTGTTCCCTTAATGACCGGGTAATCTATAGTAATCAACTCAATGATTGTAGTATCATGTTCTTTAATTATCAGAGTATCTGTAATGGTAATTGCGTTAGAGGGAGTATTTCCCCAATTGTAGTAGAGTGTGGACAGTGCTCCTGCAGGTAAGGAATCTAAAACAATTGCTATGACACTATCATTTATTTGATTGATGTTTGTGCTAAAATATTTATAAAAGAGGGTACCCTGAACATAGAGGTGAGCACTCTCTGTTGCTGTACTGTCATGAAGCACAACTTGTACATATCCAACCGATTTTAATGTCTTATTTAAAATTTTTGTAGTATCCTTTGAGACTGTAATGTTAGGTATAAATGCCTTTGTCCTGTTTTCTAAATGAACAGCCTGAATATTATAAAGCCCTGTATCTTTCTTGGGAATTGTAAAGGTGTATTTTCCATCGGCATTAGTTGTGTCCTGAAGATCCGTTCGAAAAGGTAAACCTGAAGCTGGATAATAGCCTTGGGGCACTAAATAGACCTGTACATTTTCAGAGGGGACTCCTGAAGTGTCTTGGATGATTCCATTAACTGCAATAACTTCAGATGAGCTCCCACCATCATGCGACACTGGGCTCGCACAATCAAAAAAGAGGTGTGTTAAAACGATTAAACAAAATGCTATACGTTTCATCTTTACCCAAACGCAAACACCCTATTGCTTCTTAAGTTCAATAAGGTTTTTTAGTTATATATTGTTATGTAGTTAATTTTGTAGATATAAAAATTATACCCAGTATTGTTCAATTATGCAATAAATTAGCCAATTTTATTGAAAGCGGAATGGGGATTATTCAACATGAACCTTTGTAACATGAGGCAAGTGGCTGATTAAGTTGGTCACAGATTTGGCCTCCTCCTCTTGCTCAAAATAATCGAGATCCATAATTATACGTCCACGGCCTGTGTTTAGGCAGCTGACACCCCATATTACTTCAATTATCGATTTTACTGTGTACTCAAACTCTTTATCCACTTCTACGTTACACTGATAGATATACATATCCCTCTCCTCACTGATCTGCGATATTTAAATTCTTTTTTAGTTACTTCCTTTTCCCATCCCATTTTCTTGAAGAATTTATACCGCCCCATATTTTATACAATAACAAAAAAAGAGTGTTATGTCAACACTTTTGTTTAGCTATTTAATTTATATTATATTTTTTTTTGTCATTATTTTATTTATTTTCAATTAGTTATATTATTTTTTTGTTTAGTTCATCTAATTTCATTTGTAACAGCGTAAACAAACGACACTTTTTACATTTTTTAGAACATTAACCAACTCAGACTGCAAAAACAGACTCTATTTTTGCATAATTTGTAGTAATCTATTAAATTTGCACGTCAAATAAAAAGTGACTCAAAATAGCAGTAGCCGTAGAATATCAGCAATAAACTTCCCTTATTAGGCCGCTAACTGACTAATCCAGACATTTTCCTCACCCAGGGTGTCGCGTAACTGTTCAAGCATCTTTTTTGAAGCGCTGACTCCAAAATCTTTTGCTCGTATTTTATATTCATTTTCCTCCTCAGTGACTAGATGAATAACCAACTTACATGCCCCTTGATTACTCTTGCACTGATTTTGAATTTCAGTGATAAACTCCTCTTCCAAACCCTGAGTCCTTAATTTGATATGGACACTTTTTGTCAGCTGATCTCGCGATTCAGAAAGAGCAAGGATCTTATCGACAATGATTTTTGGATTTCGATCGCCATCTTTTTTTTGCAATGTCCCCCGAACTAAAACCATGGCATCATCAGCACAGAGATTACCAAATTGACTATAGGCTTCAGCAAAGGCAATAAGCTCGATTGATCCTTGAAAATCCTCCAGCTCTAAAAAGGCCATCTGTTTGCCATTTCTCTGGGTTATTACTTTTACTGAGGTGATAATCCCACCGACAACCACACTGGTGCCATCTTTTTTCTGAGCAAGAGTCGACTCCTTTAATGAGATTGTAGAAAAGCCAAAAACCTCGTCTTTGTAATGATCAAGTGGGTGGCCACTCATATAAAAATTGAGGACCTCCTTCTCCTTTGCCAAAAGTTCATTATAGGGCCAGGGTGACACATCAGGCAGTTCTGGCTCGGGAATGGCCAAAGATGTTTCAGTTTCATCACTGGCTCCAACTTCGCTAAAAAGGTTAGTCTGCCCACTGATCTTATCTTTTTGAATACTATTTCCATAATCAACAGCAGTATCGATTGCTGCAAAAAGTTGTGCCCGGGTGCCTGGCAGTGAATCCATAGCTCCAGCCATGATAAGTGATTCAAGACTCTTCTTATTGGCTCGCCTAAGATCGACACTACAACAAAAATGATAAATACTAGTGAATCGTCCAATCTTTTTGCGCGCTTCTATAATCGCCTCTGCAGCTTTTCCAACATTTGCGATGGCACTAAGCCCAACACTGACAACCCCCTGCTTGTCAATTGAACATTTTATTTCACTGGTGTTCACATCGGGCGGCAATACCCTAAGTTTAAGACGTTCAGCCTCTATCTTTGCAGAGAGAAATTTCTCCTTTTCCCCAATATGAGAGGTAAGGACTGCGGTCATGTACTCACCGGGATAGTGCGCTTTTAAATAGGCCGCTTGATAAGAGACATGGGCATACACCGTGGCGTGGGCTTTATTAAAGCCGTACTCAGCAAACCGTGCTATAAGAGCATACACCTCTTCAGCAAGCTTAGATTTTATTCCATGCTCTTTTGCTCCCTCAACAAACTTCACCTTCATCTCTTCCATTTTATCAGCCTGTTTCTTACCCATGGCTTTACGCAAGATGTCTGCTTGACCAAGAGAGAAACCACCCATTTTTTGAGCGATACGCATAACCTGCTCCTGGTATACAATAATACCGTAGGTTACTTGGAGAATCTCCTCAAGCATGGGGTGCAGATATTCAATCTTTTCCTTACCATGCTTTCTATGGATAAAACTATCGATATTGCTCATGGGCCCAGGACGATATAGCGCAGTCATGGCAATAAGGTCTTCAATGCAGGTTGGCTTCAACTTCCTGAGATAATCCTGCATTCCCTGTGACTCAAACTGAAACACGTCCGTTGTCCGCCCTTCATGAAAGAGCTTGAAGGTTTGATCATCAGTGTCGGGAAGTTTCCAAAGGTCAAGCTTTACTCCATGGTACCGTTCTATAAGATTGCTTGCTTCCTGCAAGACTGTCAACGTCCTAAGCCCTAAGAGATCCATTTTAATCAATCCCACTGATTCAACATATTTCATGTCGAACTGGGTCATGACTATCTCATTCTTTGATTGCTTAAACAGGGGTGACCATTTTACTACATTTCCCGGAGCAATAATAACACCCCCGGCATGCATACCCGGTTGTCTGGCAAGGCCTTCTAACACCGTTGCATACTGGACAAGTTCTTTATATTGGGGATTGTTTTGAATTGCCGTATTCAATTCGCCGTTTGCCTTGATTGAGTCCTGCAAGGTTTTTTCTTGAATCATGGAGGAGAGCTTGTTGGAATCGGCAACAGAAATACCCATGACCCGTGCCACATCCTTGACAACAGCCTTAGCTTTCATACGGCCAAAATTGATTATTTGACAAACTGCATCTCGACCATACTTATTGACAACATAGTCAATCACCCGATAGCGGTCATCGTCGGCAATATCCGCATCAACATCGGGCATGCTTATACGTTCAGGATTAAGGAAGCGCTCAAAGAGAAGATCAAACTTAATGGGATCGACATTGGTTATATCAACGCAATAGGCAACGATACTACCGGCTGCAGAGCCACGACACCCTCGTAAAACCCCCATTCGATCAGTCTCTAAAAGAAAGTCACGTACTATAAGGAAGTATCCGGCAAATCCCATGGATTCTATAATCTCAAGCTCAAACTCTAATCGCTCTCTGATCTCATCGGTAATCTCGACATATTTTCTTTTTAACCCCTCTTCAGCAAGAGCTCTAAGGTACCCCTCTGACTTTGGAAACTGCTCAGGGATTTCTGGTACAGGCAACTGAGGTTTATGGTGAACCGTAACACTACATTGCTCAGCAATGGTCACGGTATTTTCCATTGCTTCGGGAAGCTCAGGAAAGAGCAAAGCCATCTCCTCCTGGCTTTTAAAGTACAACTCATCCGAGGAAAATCGAAAATGATTTGGATCGGAAAGCAGATCCTGTGTTTGCATGCAGAGCAATACCTCATGAGCCCGTGCATCTTCCTTGTCAAGATAGTGGGCATCATTGGCCACCACAAAGGGTATTCCCATCTCCTTACCGAGGTCAATAAGTCCTTCCATAGCGATGATTTCTTCATCCATACCATGTTTATGGAGCTCAAAATAGAAATGACCCTCACCAAATATTGAGAGGTGTTTCTCTGCGAGCATTTTGGCTTTCTGCCTATCACCGGCCAGGATAGCTCGCGGTATAGCCCCTCCAATACAGGCAGAGGTTGCAATAAGCCCCTCCGAGTATTCAGCAAGTACTTCCAGATCTACCCGTGGTTTGTAATAGAAGCCCTCTAAAAAACCAACCGTTGACAGATGCATCAGGTTTTTCCATCCCTGATTATTTTTAGCTAATAGTATGAGGTGATTATAATTGCCATCATCATGAGAACCCCGTTTCGTTCGGGAATCCGGTGCCACATAGGCCTCAAAACCAAGAATCGGTTTAACACTGGTTTTCATACAGGTGTCATAGAATTCAATAGCACCAAAAAGACCACCATGGTCAGTTATGGCAAGGGCTGGCATATTCCACTCTTCAGCTCGTTTGACCATCTTCTTTATTCGAACAGCTCCATCTAAGAAGCTATACTCTGTATGATTATGTATATGTACAAAGGAACCAGTTGTCATGCTGTTTTAACTCCTATTTTTGCAATTTTTTTTATAAAATATTTGGTGATGACACCGGTGATTGCATGCTGAGTTGTAATGTGAGAGTCGGGACCCTGAATACATTTATATGGTTTAAAGGTGTACTCGCCAGGACCGATAGAATCATCTCCCTCATAGACAATCCGTAGATCATACCCCATGAGTGTTGCATATTCGATGACATGGTACATCTCACTCTGATCAAGGTTCTTGAGCTCTTCGCTATACTTACCAGATTTGACACTTCGTGGTTCAGCAACAACCTGGTGCTTAAAATCAAGAGATATCATCGGGTTCTCTGGTTGATTCTTAAAAGTAATACTAGCATCAGTAAAGTGTGAGGGCTCTTTCGTGGCAAGCCGAGCATCAAATCCCATATCTTTAAGGATATCCTCAACCCTTTTCTCACACCCCTCTTTAATTTTAAAAATACGATGTACCTCAACCGGCTCTAGCAAATTACTGATTGTCGTAAATGAGGAAAGCTCTCTACTGGTCTGTTGGTCAAAGGAGACCACCACCTGTTGTCGAATAATTCCCAAACGTGAGAACTCCCTGATCCACTCCTTTACTGATTCAATGATGTTTGCCGGTGTGTTCCACTGTTGTAATAGATCAATCAGGGTGTCAGCAGTTGTTCCTCTGCTTAGTGAATTAAAAATACAGACGCGATTGATGGTTCCCTTGTACACCTTGTCAAAACTATTAACCTCCCCTACTTGTAGGAATTGCATTAACTTGGTTGGAGCTAATTCCTGCGGTAAAATAACGGAGAAATCCGGCAAAACCATTATCCGCTGGTCAGATTGGGAATGTTCAACGCTATAGGAGGGTTGTTTTCGTCGATACAAAATCTCTCCATGCTCAAGCTGTAATTCTACAACACCAAGACAGAATAGCATTTGTAGAAATGTATTGAATCCCGACGCGTCCAGCTCTTCAAAAATGGTTGAACTGAGCCACTGGTCATGGGTTGCAGATAATAACTGAATGACTAGGGTAAAACTCCAGCCCCCCAATGAATCCAAATAGAATCGAATTAGCTCTGTATGTAGATCTTGTGATGGATTTTTAAAAAGCTCAAACCATCCATTGTATAGTGTGTCAAATCCCTCACCATGCTGTTCGATAAGTCTCCTTTTTTCAGCAAAGGCACAAAGAAGTTCCCCATATGTATCAATCGTTTCGCCATCTAATTTGGTTGTGTGTGCACTATCAGTGCAATGAATTTTCTTTTTCAATTCCACAAGAGTTATTTGACTTAATTGACCATCTTTTTTACGCTTTACCAAACCTTGTAGTGCAAGTCCGGCAAAAATTACCATATCACTCAATGTAGAGCAAGGTTCTGCAATAAGAGGCGAAGAGGGAATTGAAACAGTAGAGCTTTCTCCCATGTACTTTGCAAGCAAGGAGCCCATTGAGTTTTCTAAATCAGGAAAACCAAAATAAAAGGTATCACCTCTATGATCAGAGGCCATATATAATAAAAAAGAGTTCATTAATTCCTGATGGTGCTCTTTATAGGGCGTGGCATGCAAGCCAGCATCGCCATGAAGATAGATCAGAAAACAGATTTTTTTCACTTGTTCATTCAGCTGAGAGAAGCGAAGAGAAAGTGCCTCTTTTTGCATAAATTCTGTACTGATTGTGTTTATCAAATCAGGCGACACAATCCTACGTTGTGAGGATTCATCGTTAACAAAATGTTCAAACACTGCTGCGGTTGGTAATTTCTTCACATATTCAGTAAATTGAAGTCTTTTAAATTTTGACACAGTTCCTCACATTGCCTCTGTTTGCTTAATAAAAAAAGGAAGTATTGGCAAATCTTCCTGTCTAAAATATATTATTTATCCAGTTGATTTTTTTTGGATTTACTCGATATTTTTGA
>JANQEN010000095.1 GCA_028278335.1 Chitinivibrionales bacterium
GATATGGCCGAAAAGCCTGAAAGTCTTAATAGGCATAGGATTGTGCTTCTGCGCTGCTTCCTATTGCATGATCTGGGTTTAAAGTATATTTATTTTTTAAAGCAAAGTTTTGAACTATTGTTGAAAAAATCGATTTCAACTTCAATTATTACAATAAATATAGGAGAATTTTATGTCAACGCAACAAAATTTATCAGATGCCTTTGCTGGTGAAAGCCAAGCGAATCGTAAATATTTAGCCTTTGCAAAAAAAGCAGATTCTGAGGGACTTGGTCAAGTTGCCAAGCTTTTTCGTGCTGCAGCAGAAGCTGAAACCGTTCATGCTCATGCCCATCTTCGTGCAATGAGTGGGATCAAATCAACACTGGAAAATCTGAATGAGGCAGCTGAAGGTGAGGGCTTTGAATTTAAAACTATGTATCCTCCCTACCTAAAAGAGGCTCAAGAGGAGGGGCAAAAACAGGCAGAAATCTCTTTTCGCAATGCTCTCATTGTTGAAGAAGTACACCACGATCTTTATACTAAGGCTATCGAATCAGTAAAAGGTGGATCTGATCTTCCACAGCGGCAGATTTTTATCTGCACTATCTGTGGAAATACGGTCTATGACAATGCCGAGGAACGATGCAGCGTATGTGGTGCGCCACAGGCAAAATTCCAGGAAATTGCATAAGCCTAGATTTCGCTAATGTTATTGCTTGAGTCATGGAAATTTTCCGGGCCTGACTTAAATTGACACTCTTTGTTTATTCATGTATATTCTAGCCGTTTTTATGGCAGCGTAGCTCAGTTGGTTAGAGCATTGGAATCATAATCCAAGTGTCCGGGGTTCGAGTCCCTGCGCTGCTATATCTGCTTCCACACCCTGGTCCCTCATAAGGTAATTGTTTTTATGTGTATCAAAAGGGTAGAACGTTTTTTCTCGATCTACGGCATAAGATCAAGTCGTATTCTTGTGGCATTGAGCGGTGGTAGCGACTCTGTGGCACTGTTCCATCTGCTTTATAAACATCGGGCGACCCTTGACATACAAACATTGGCTATTGCTCATGTAAATCATGGGCTGCGTGGTGTAGAATCGAAGCAAGATGAGGAGTTTGTCAAGGTGTTGGCCAAAGAGAACAAGTGTCGCCTTTTTGTAAAGAGCCTTTCGGGCAAGAGCCTTGATTCGCCTGGCTTGGAGCTCTGGGCGCGTAATCAGCGATATTGTTATTTTGACTCAATCCGCCAGCGGTTTGACTTTGACTATGTGGCTACAGGCCATACATTAGAGGATCAAGCGGAAACGCTTCTCATGCATGTTAGTCGAGGGTGTGGGCTCTCTGGGCTTTGTGGTGTTGCTCCGGTTCGGCATGATGGGGTGATCCGGCCGCTTCTTGATAGCAGCAAGAAGGAGCTTCAACAGTGGCTGCAAAACAACCATTGTGATTGGCAGGAGGATAGCTCCAACAGATCACTTCGTTATACAAGAAATCGGATTCGCCATACCGTTATTCCTGCTTTGGAGAAAAAAAATCCTAACATCACCAATCAACTTGCCATGTTAGCTCGCTACTTTCAAGGGCAAAAGAAATTTTTTGAGCCTCTGGTCAACCATTGGATTTCGAAAAATATGACTGTTTTTTCAGAAAAACACTTTTCTTTAAATAAAAAGGGCTTTAAAAATCAGGAAGGAATTTTTCACGCTGGGCTTATCGCCGCTTTTGAGACGCACCATATCCCGATTGACAAAGAGCATATTTGTGCGGTTATTGCAAACAGTCATAAACACTCAGGGAGATTTCTGCTAAAGAGTGGTTGGAGCTACTACCCTGGGCTTGATGTAATTGAGTTTGCTAAAGATCAGGATGCTGGTCATTCTCAACACAATATAGCTGAAGAAAAGGTTCTCCTACCAGGAACAACATTATGTCGAGGAGGGGCCGCGCAATTTGAAGCATCCCTTGTTGAAAAAACGGATGAGTCTTTTCCCTTTGATCATACCAACAACCAAGTATATCTTGATTTAGATGATAGCCCCGAATATTTAGTCTACCGTAGGTTACATAAAGAGGATCTATTTTGTCCGCAGGGATTCCACAAAGAGATTCTTCTCCATCATTACCTTAAAAAGAGGGGCATTAGTGCCTATTTTCGCAAGAACTGTGGGGTCATTGTTGATTCAAAAGATAGAGTACTTTGGGTACCCGGTGTTGCGATGAGTGAACAGTGCAAGGTTACTGAGAAGACGGAAATCTGTGTAAAGATCAGTTTTGTAAGGCTTGGTAAGTCCTGAGAGATAATTCATACAAATGTAAGTTTATATAATAGATCATATCAATAGGTTTATAATTTAATGTATTTTAAGAGGCTAATAGCATACAATAGATTATTACCTTATACGTAATCCATACTATTGCAGACAATGGACTACTAATTATGGAGGTTTTGATTGGCACCAGAGAAGGAACAGAACAACAATTCGGAAAACAAACCGTCACAAAGTGAAGAAACCAAGTCTTTTTCTCGAGAACCGCGTAAAAAGGAGGATTCCAAAGATCAGGATACCAAGAATGTTAGAAATTTAAAGGATCGGTTAAAAGGCGATAAAAAGCAAAAAAGGCCAACGAAAAAGGATCCGGCAAAAACAATCCTTATGTGGATCTTAGTGATTTTTACGGTATTTTCAGCAATATATCTATTAGGAAACCCCCCTGGGGTGAAAAGTGAAAAGATCTCCTATAGCGATTTTCAATCGCTCCTAAATAACTCCGACACTCGGGTGCTTTCGATTAAGGTCATCCAAAAGGGATTTAATCGAGCAGAGCTTCATGGAAAGGTAGACAACCCCGAGGCTTTAAAAGAGTATGTGGGAATAAAAAATCGCGCGGCGAATAACTCCTTTTTAGTCAACCTTCCCTTTGTGGATTCGCAGATGCTTTCGCAGTGGGACAGCCTGGGAATTAAGTATACCTTTGAAGGTGAAACCGTAAAATTCTTAGATATGGTTTTGGGAAGCCCTTTAATTTGGACCGTTGTCCTTATTCTGTTTTGGGTGTTTATGATTCGCCAGATGCAGGGAGGACAGAAGGG
>JANQEN010000115.1 GCA_028278335.1 Chitinivibrionales bacterium
CGTAGGTTAAAACAGACATCGGATTCGGATTCGGCGTAGTCGAAAACCCTATAGGGTGTTTTTCCTTTTTTCTAAAGTGCTAGGTGTAGATCCGACGAAGTTTTTCATCGGATCGATTTCCCTACAACCGCGCACTTATCCCTCCGGCATCCACATATTACATAATACGTGCCCACCCGTCACCCCCGGGGCTAATTAGCATATTAATTAACCACTAATTAACCCCCAAAACACCTCCTTTCAACCAACAAAAATACTACTTAATAAAAACACCTGTGCATAATCCGGCATTACCCGTGCGTGTTCGCCCAAATACTTCACCCCGCACACCCTAATTAATTAATCCCCCCCTACCCTTATACTTATCCGGGACCACCCACGGTGCTACCTGTACTCATTTGCTACCTATACTCCTTTACTATCTGTACTCCTTTGCTATCTACACCTTGCTATCCAGAGTGCGGTCCCATAGTAGTTACAGTATTGTCAATTTGAATGCAAGAGTGAAAATAAGGTTGAAAAAATTCTATACTTCGGGCTCAGGTTCACATTTTCTTTCCTCACAATATCGCACATCTGCGATGGTGACCATATTTTCGCAAAATTTTGGTTCAACTACCCTAGTTCAAAATCTCGACCCTAGATCACATGTTGTTGAACAGTGACTCCAATGACTCCATGGCCCAACAATGCAGTTGTCAGTGCTTAAAGCTAAATATACATACGTATTAGCACCGTATCTACTTACTACAATAACTGCACTCATTTTAGCAAAAGCTGATTAGCTAGTAAATATGGTTAGCAAAGCCAAGCTTCAAGCTACATGCACTTTATAAATTTCATATATATACATCAATTTGCAGGTGCTTTTGTTGTGCTTCGTCTATTGTTTTGATTTCTTCCTATAAAAAATGTAATTTTAGAAATATGACAATGACACACTGTAACTGTGGTATCACATTGCTGCAACTGTTCTGGTCATGTTGGGCTGAGTGCCTGTTTTTTGGCATAACAGACCAACTCAGAGCTGAGAGCCCCAAACTGAGGAACCAAAAGTGTCGCAGTAAAGAACACTTCAGCCATGACAATTACATGGACCCTCAGCGACAATACCAGGCCTACCTGGTGTACCAGGGTCAAATTAATCATATTCTAAAACACTTTGAGCACACCCTAGCCGTTCTACATGAGGATACCTATTGTCCCCACATCCCTACAGCAATTTTATTTTACCAGGAAAACAAAGAAAAATTTTGCTGGGAGTATCTATATGAACATAAGGAAACTTTAGATAGCTTTATTGATTTGGAACTGAAGGTTCACCTAGAAGATTTTGGAACCATGAGAGAATTTGTCAACTGTGAAACGTTCAAAAATGCTGAATCAGTACACATTCTCCTGGACAATTCCATTGAAACTATGGATCTGGCCCCTACCACACCTTGAGAGCCCCTCCAGTGGACTAGGATTTCATGGGCTGGTAAAGTAAAAAAGTCATGTCATAGGTGTCATATATATCATGTCATGTCATGTATATCTTGGAGAGGCGTTCCTTGGCAGCTTCGCTTGTGACATTTTTGTTGCATATTGCAACTTCAGAGTTATGCGCATTATTACGCGCTTTATAAAATCTTGAGACCAGGAGCTTTTATTTGATACCCTAATGCTTTAAGATGTTTTCATTTGATACCCTTATGGATAAATAGGGGGCTAAGTGTCCTTTTCAAATGTCACTCAATCAGAACAAGTCTATGTATAAAAATCTCCACATTATGAGAAGAGTCCCATACCCCCCTCCTGCGCTTAAGGGGTCGATGGTGCTAAGTGTCGACAGTTTACATAGTGCTGTAGCTTTTCAAATACCGCTTATAAGATCTCCAGATTATGAGCTTTTATTTGATACCCTGTGTTAGGAATGTAGCCCCCCCCCTTCAGGTTGGGGGGGGTAAGCTTTA
>JANQEN010000162.1 GCA_028278335.1 Chitinivibrionales bacterium
TGTTACCGCCGATTAAGAACGGGCCACTTTGCACCGTACATTGAACCCCTTTGACCGGTCATATATCTATTCAAATTTTCGTTTTATTTCCTAACCTCCTTTCCCTCTTTCTTTACTTTGGTACCCTTCCTTTCTTTTTTCCCTCAACCTCTTTCCCAGCATTAGATTTTCTTTTTTTTAAAAAAGGAAAGTCTATGAGCCATTGTGATTATTGCCATTGTAGATTTAACCCCAGCCGCAAGAATCAGAAGTATTGTACCCGTCCAGACTGCCGTCGCCGACGTAAAAACGAATGGCAGAAGAAGAAGCTTCAAAAGGATCCGGATTACCGAGCCGCTCAGCGTGAAGCTCAGAAGCGATGGCGATTATCCCATCCCGACTATTGGCGCAAATACCGTAAACAAAATCCAGATTACACCGATCGGAATCGTCACTTACAAGGTCCTCGTAATAAAAAGCGCTCAATGCGAGGCGGGTCATCCTCGTCGAGGATTGCAAAGATGGACGCGGAACCACCTTATTTATCAGGGACTTATTACATTTTACCGGCGATTAGTATGGATCCGGATATGATTGCAAAGATGGACACGAAAGTGTTTAAGATACAACCGGTTATCCAATCAGGAGAAAAAAGTATTGATTGCAAAGAGAGGACTCATACGCAAATGAAGTGAATAGGGTTTAGATTTTATAGCAGAGCCCTTGAGTGACCACCCTTAGTATCAAGGTAGTAAGATGCACACTATAAAAAGAGATTTAGTCCAATCAGGTAGGATAGCAGATGTGACCTTAGCCAAGATTTTATTAGGATACCAACATTTCCGTTTTAACCGTCCCCATTTATATACGAGTATGCGTAAGTCAGTAAAACGGTATGGTCAAATCACCCCCGTGGTGGTAATCCGCTCATCCACCACTCACGGGAGTTATGAGTTGTTAGATGGTTTCAAGCGCTATCAGGCTCTGTATGATTTGGGGAAAGAGGATATTCGTATTCATATTGTCCCTTTGGGCTTACACGCCTCCAAGGTTGCCATGATTCATTTCAACAAGCTTCAAGGTACGATTAGTGCTTTAGAAGAATCACTAATCGTACAGTCGTTATATCGTGAAGACAAACTGAGTCAGGTTGAGATAGGTGTTTTATTTGGCAAAGATAAAAGCTGGGTATGTCGTCGCTTAGGGCTCTGTGAGCATTTAAGTGATGAAGTGATCGAACACTTGCGTCTTGGTCTCATTTGTATGTCCATAGCCAGGGAGTTAACCCGGTTGCCGCGCGGCAACCAGGTAAAAGCCCTTACCAGTATTCTCAAGCATCGTTTGTCTAGCCGCGAGACCCAGCAGTTAGTTTCTCATCTTCTTGCATCCCCTCAATGGGAACATGATAATTTTTTATGGCTTCCCCATAGTATATTGGCAGAAAGGACACCACCAGGTAACCCGAAAAAGACTGAAGATACCTTATCACACCTCTTTCACAGCCTGGAGCGGATAGTAACCATCAGTTTTGAGAGCTGTTACCAGGCACTTACCGGAAATATGGATTTTTTCCCTCTCTTAGAGGAAAAAATTACTGCTAGCTTAAACCATCTTAGCCATTTAAAAGAAAGATGTACTCATGCCCGTACGATTCATCCGCAACCGTGAAGAGCTTGAACATGAAGTCATAACCAGTTACGCGCAGGGTAGTTCCATGCGTGGTATTTCACGAACTCTTGGTATCGGTCGTAATACCGTTCGTCGTATCCTCCGTCGCCATAATACAAAACGTGACCAGGGACATGAAGCCCTAACAAAGAAGGTTATTCGTAAGAGTAAACTGGATCCGTATCTTGAAACCATGAAAAGTTTATTTGAGAGGTATCCGAATATAACCGGAGTCCGTATGTTAGAGGAACTTCGGGAGACAGGTTATACCGGTGGAAGATCTATACTGAATGAGCGGATGAGGCAATTACGTCCGAAAGCGAAACGAGATCCGGTACCCCGTTTTGAGACTGGTCCCGGTATACAGGCTCAGATGGATTGGAGTCCCTATACGATACATTTTTCAAAAACGGGTAAGCAAACAGTGCAGTGTTTTTCTTATATTCTGGGTTTTTCTCGAAGGCAATATATTGATTTTACGCTCAATCGCAATTTCCACACCCTTATTCGTCGCCATGTGGATGCTTTTACCTATTTTCACGGTGTTGTCCGTCACTGCCTTTATGATAATGAAAAAACCGTTGTTTTGCGTTGGGAAGCAGGTCGTCCTGTTTTTAATCCTGCCTTTATTGACTTTATTACTCATTACCAATGCCGACCTGTTGCCTGTAAACTAGGAAAAAAGGAGACAAAGGGGAAAGTTGAGCGGCCTTTCTGGTATGTTGAATTAAATTTATTGAATGCGAGAACCTTTACAGATATCGACGACTTACGTTCCTGTGCCCGTTGGTGGCTTGCTTATAAATCTGACCTGCATATCCACGAAACAACCAAAAGAGCGCCATTGGCACTTTTTGAGTCAGAGGAAAAACAGGCACTTATGCCCTTGCCGACACATCCCTATGATTGTAGTGAAGTTGCCCTGCGGGTGTGCTCTATTGATGGGTTTGTAGAATTTGAAAGCAATCGGTATTCTGTACCCTATACATATGTCTGTGATATCGTGACATTGAAAGCCACTGAAAAGGAAATTTTTATCTACAGTCCTTTTATAGTGCTTATTGCCCATCATCAACGGAGTCTCAATGGTGCTTGTGAAAAACATGAAGATCCTGATCACCGGATGTCGGAAAAAGTTCGCTATGGTTTGGAGCCGGTTAAGGATGCATTTATACTCCTGGGTGAAGGAGCAGAAGAGTTTGTTGAGGGAATAAAACAGAAACATCCTCACCATTGTGGGTTCCATGCACGAAAAATTCTATCCCTGAAGGAAAGGTATAATGCCGATGATATTGCTCTGGCCTGTCGCCATGCTCTGAGGTATCGTGCCTTTGATTCACTGGCCATTGAGAGAATCCTAAAAGTCAAAGCAACCCCCCGAACTCTTGAGTCAATACGGAATCAAAAGGCTGCAATCATTTTACAAAAAAATCTTCCTGAAATTAAACAGAGAAACCTGGATGAGTATGGACTTCTTTTAAACAGAAAGGAATATACCTATGAAAAAAAAGGAGATTAGTTGCATACGCAACTTTCTCAACACACTCAATCTCAAACAGATAGACAAAATTCTCGATGAAGAGCTCAGTAAAGCTACTCAGGAAAAAACACCCCCATCAACATTCCTCTATCGTTTGCTTGCTTCTGAGGTTGAAACAGTGATACAAAGACGGATCGAAAGGAGAATCAGCGAGGCAAAATTACCCAAGAGAAAACTCCTGGCTGATTTCGATTTTGCTTTCCAAACTGGTGTTGACAAAGCACAAATTATGGAACTGGCGACCCTTTCCTTTGTGCAACGAAAACAGAGCCTTATTTTAGCAGGATCATCGGGAACCGGAAAAAGTCATATCGCCCAGGCGCTCATGCTCATCGCATGTCAAAACTGTTACCGATGCCGATACACCACGGCGGCAGATATGCTCAATGAATTAATTGCTAGTTTGGCAGATCAAACTCTGGAACAAAAACTCAAAAAGTTTATTTACCCCACCGTTCTTCTCATCGATGAAGTCGGTTTCGACAGGTTGGAACAGGAATCAGCACGACATGCCGCCCTCTTCTTTAAGGTTATTGATGGAAGATATGGAAAAAATTCTACCATCATGACCACTAATATCGATTTTAAACAATTAGGGGAGTATCTTGGGGATCCGGTTATTACCACCTCGATTGTCGATCGAATGGTCCATCATGCCATTATCATTTCTATTGAAGGGCCTTCTTACCGTATGTTTGAATCCAAAAAAATCAATGAATAAAAAACGCTTTTCTGACCTGGAATTATATACCCTTAGAAACAACATACCAGTACAAAGGGTAATCAAAACCGTGCTCAACATACCCGCAGAAACAACTCATGGATATTTCCGCTTCCAGTGTCCCCTTTGTTATAAGTATAATACTGCTGTTAATGCGAAAACAAATCTGGCCCGTTGTTTTACCTGTAAAAAAAACTTCAATACCATTGATCTGGTGATGATCTGCAAAAAGGTGGGATTTGTCAAAAGTGTCGCTTTTTTGAAAAACTATGGGTATCTGTACTGCCCAAAAGAAAAACATACTCATACAAATATAAACAAACCTGAAAAAGGTATAGAAAAAATTGGCAAAATCATAGACTCAATGATGAAACAGATTAATCCCCCTAAGGTGAATCATACCGAAAAACATGCTAACCATGACCGCTATGAGTACATGATGAAAAGAATACGTATGCTGGAACAAAAAGTAGAGTATCTTATCCGTAAGATTAACATAATCCTAAAATAGCAATATAAAACATAGGTTTCCCGCTCACTAGAGACTGATTAATTCCTCTCAATTTAGAAAAGAGCGTATAGCTGTGGAAAAACCATAAAAAATTAGGTTGCTAAAGGCAGGATATTTTTTTAAATAAATAGGGCTGGGTCTCTGATAATCGCAGAAAAATGAATCCATTATACCGGATAATGTTTGCCGGTAATCAGCGCTACAAGCAACTTTGCCATGGGTCCGTTTTTTAACTATAGTGGGTCCAATCTTAACCGGAAGTAACAGGCAGTACCCGATGAATATTGTTGAACACCCCAGGGTACTAGCACGGTTAGCACAGCCTTACATCCTGAGACGGCATTTTGAATTACCTCTCGATTATTTGTATTTCCAGGAAGAATGAGAATTCGGCCTTTAAATCTATCTAGCTTATCAATGCTTTTACTCCGACACACGCCAACGACTTCATATCCTCGATCTAAACAGTGTTGGACCATATATTGCTTTAACTTTCCAGATGCTCCGACAATACATACTTTCATATGGTTTCCTTTTTAATTATTATTTAAAGCGAATAACGACAAGGGTGAACCGCTGCGTCTTTTGCAGTCGGTTCTACTCTCTTGTTCGGTTACTTCATACATTGATTTTTGTGTACTGATAAAAGGTTTTCTGACACCCACTTCCCATCTTTTTTAAATCCTTCTGGGATATGTCTTACAAAGGTCATGCCTGCTTTTTCAAGAACACGTTTACTCGCAATGTTCCATAAGGCGTGACATCCATCGACGCGTAAGGCTCCTAATTGGGAAAAGGCTAGGTCAACAATTGCCTTCAGAGCTTCTGAGGCGAATCCTAGGTTTTGCTTGTCAGGATGTGTCCAAAATCCCACACTCCAGATATCGGCCTCCATCTCAGAATACAAGCCAATTCTACCTATGAAAGCAGCGTTGTTCTTATCTTCAATTGTAAAGCTATAAACGCTCCCCTCTTCCCATCGTAAAATGTTTTTTTGGTAAGTCACTTTAAGCTCTTCAATAGTTTCAGGTGGCTCCCAAAGCATTCCGTCATTGAATCCTGAAAAGCGAGTTGCAGAAAAAACGTATGGAATATCTTCTCGCGAGACGATACGCAATCGGCAGCGTTCAGTTTCAATAAAAAATGTTTTAGGTAGTTTCATGATATTCCACCGAATGGCCGGGCTGAGCCTCGGCGCAGCCTGATAATGGTGCTTGCATCGATTAGCAGGCGGTACGTGGCTCCATCCCTTGGTTAATGAGGCGCACAGCGACTCGATAAACAAGGTATTGAGCTTGCTCAGTCCGGCCATTACCGGACGTGCGCTTCTGCGCGCCCGGTAACATTTAGATCGTAGGCAAATTTGCCTGATATATTGATATTGACCCTATAGACAGATAAATTTGCTTGATTTCAATATTTAATATACTATTCTTTTATCCAAATTTATTAGTATAAAAATATAAGGGAAAAATACTATGTCAAAAAAAATTCTTGAGCAAATGAAAGATGTACTGAGGAGAAGACATTATTCTGTTCGTACTGAATATTCCTATTGTGAATAGCTAAAACAAGTATGTTCTTTGTTTCAATATGAAATCTCGAGATGATCTATGTAATGGAGAGTACATAATTGAATCATTCCTTACCTTTCTCTCTCGCAAAAAAAAGGTGACAAAGATAGAATTACGACATTGCCACCACCAAGTATGCAAATGTCGTTGGAAACACTTTCGATTACTTTTCTCTTCCCTATTTAGATTATAGTAGAGGGACGAATCGCAATACCTTACCCTCTACCTGGTCTGGATCAGATTGAGCATTCTCACTTCCTTTTCCATTTCCAGTCAATACCGCGTTGGGTTAGGTATCGTTCAAAATCTTGAGGTTTCTTGAAGAGTTTTTTATAATGAAGGCCAGAGCCCAGGTATTCACAACTGGATTCCTGATTTGGGTAGTCCCGGCATATTTTCGGTCTTTTCGCATAATTTGAGCAACGATAATCGGGTAAAAGATTCTGACAATTGGTTATAAATTCCAAGGTCCAGGTACCTTCATCATCAATAAAGACCTGAATATTATCATGCATCAGATACCATCGAATATTATCATAATCGCGCTTGCACGTTGGTTTGTCTATATCCAAAGCTACATACCGGCAGCACTTAGCCTTACATTTAATACAATCGTCTAATCCACTTTTATCTTTTTTGGTCATCAATCTTTCCCCGTATGTATTACCCGTTGTTATAAAAAAACGAAACGGCAAGAAGGTGATAATTTATCAATAGTATTGAGAAATATGTTATAGAAATATATAATTGTGTAGATTAAGAATAAGCAAAATGTATGCATACGTATATTTAATTCTTATCCGTATCCACTATTTCTAGCAAATCACCCAGGGAATAAAATAATTTATAGGGAAGAAGTTTTTATTTTATAGTACTGGTATTTTCTGGTTTGAAGATAACTTTCTATTATTATAAAATTAAAGTAATGAGTATATTCTGTTAGTCATTAATATTAGCCCTGTTAATTATAACGATGCCTATTACCTTTGACACAGCAAATGATTATTTTCTTCAGAATGATTTCTTATCAGCTTTGAAGCAATATCGCTATTTGAGCCAGACCAAGTACAATTCTGCGTTTAGTACGTTTATGGTTGGAAAATGTCTTCATTCATTAGGTAATATTACTGAGGCTTATCACCATTATCAAAAAGCGAAAGCGATTGATGATTCCAACCCCCTTATTAACCGTGAAATTGAACAATTTATAATTGAAAATAACTTTCTCGATGAGACAGCATTGGTTATTTGTCATTTTTTTCCCTATACTCCCAATATTGGGGATTCAGGTTCTGCTGCAGGAATTCGTTATCTACTTCAATTAGCAACGAAAAGGAAAATTTTTTTTATTAGTCTGTCATGTCGCAACACCAGTATAGAAAAACTCAATCAACTAGCAAAACAAGTATCCGGTTATGTAATCGGTGGAGGAGGTTTGTTCTTTAACCAACCATCAGCTTCAGGATGGTACTTTCCTCTCACCCTTACTGATATTACTCATTTACAATCTCCTGTCATAACCTATGCTCCAGGTTTTAATAAAGAGTATACTAACCAAAAAATCTGGAATCTTGACCAACCGTTTCTAAGTAAACTGGCTTCATTTCATCAACACTTTTCCTTAAAAAGCGTTCGCGATTTATGGTCAAAAAAGCTTCTTGAACAGGAAGGAGTAACTGATTTGCATCTCACTCCTTGTCCTTCAGCCTATTTAAAACCTCTTTCCTGGTATTCAGTACCTCAGGCTGAAAATAAAAAGATTATTGGTATAGCACTTACCAGCCGCGCATTACCGGTGAAATATCTCAATCAATTTCTTGAGAATATCTTAGCCTTTGCAAACTGGCTCAAGAACAATGAATTTTATCCCTTGTTCATATTTCATGACTCTGCCGATGACCTGACATTGATAAATCCCATTAAATCCCGTAACTATGTTTGTATTATTCCCCAAACATCTCGTGAGGCAGTGACCATCTATAATCATTGCTTTGCTGTAGTTGGGATGCGCGGACATAGCCTGATCCTGGCGGCCGGTCAAAATGTTCCCTTATTAGCCATCTCCTATAATCAGAAAATTGATGCATTTATGGAGCTGCTGGAATTACCGCACTTCTGCTTATCACAAGAGGTAATTTTCCATGATCATGATTTGATTACAAAATTCAAAGAATTATTAGTAGACCGAGACCTAGTCATTGACCATTTAAAAAATAAAAACCAAATATTCTATCAAGCAAATAAAGATTACTGCAAAAAAATTTTAAAAACGTTGGAAATAAGAGAAAATGAAAATATTTGGAACCATATACCCCTTTGTTGAGAGCAATACCTTAGATCTTAAATATGGCCGACAGGTAGCAAATTTTGATTTCTTCAAATTCCTACTCAGTCAAAGCTCATTTGACGAATATCATATTTTTTGTCTCAATGTCAGTCATTTTAACCTAACGAAAAATCGTTTATTACAATTTCCCTTGGACACTGAAAAGAAAAAAAAGATCTATCTATTTTTATATAACCATCTCATTGATAAACTAAGGTCAACCGAGTATTATATATTTCATTTGGGTGGTTGGGGTTATTTTTTCCCAGGTTTCGTGTACCTAAGGAATAAATATGCAAAAAACAAATTTCCTATTACTGGTCTTATTCATTCTTTAAATGGGATAGAAACGAAATATCATGCTTTAAAAATCTGTACCGCCCCTCTCCTTCCCTATGATGCGATTATCTGTTCGAGTATTGCAGGTGAAAAGGTTTTAAAAAAAACGTTTATTGATATCATGACCAGTGAGGCTTTCAGCAGTCAGTCGATTTCCTTTGCCGGTACCTATAAAGTTATTCCCCTCGGTTTTGATCCAATTTTTTTACAGTCAACTGACCGGAAAAAATGCCGTCAACAACTCTCTCTTCCCCAAAATGCAACAATATTCCTTACTCTCAATAGATTTTCGCCTCAAACTAAGGCAGATATTTACCCTTTATTAAAGACCTTTAAACGACTAAGGGCAGAAAATAAAGAGCAGAATCCTATTCTGGTAATGGCTGGTGCAGGAACGGATAACCAAATCAAATTAATCCGACAAATGATTAAGGAAATGGATATAGTCAACTGTACGCGAATGATTACGAATTTTGAAACTCATTTGAAACCGTCAATTTATGGCGCTGCAGATGTCTATGTATCGTTAAGCGATAACCTTCAGGAGACCTTTGGTCTTTCAGTTATTGAAGCAATGGCCAGTGGTTTACCAACCGTGGTTTCCGATATTAATGGATATAGTGAGTTGGTCAATCACTCGGTTACTGGTTTTAAAATACCGACCCGCTGGTTAGACCAAATAAATCTTGCAGAACTGGCTGAAATAATAGATTTTAATACCATGCAGCTTATTTTAGCCCAATGCATGGTGGTTGATTTAGAAATCCTGTACTCCACTCTACAAACCCTTTTAAAAGATCCTCATCTACGGAGAAAAATTGGGGATAAAAGTAAAGAAAAGGCCAGAGATAATTATAACTGGGAAGTAATTATAAAAAAATGTGAAGAATTCTGGGCTGATCTTTATCAGCAATCACAACTCAATCAATTAAAAGACGACACCATTCATACACCTTTGATAGACAATCCCTTTCGTAATAATTACCTGGAAGCTTTCAAACATTATCCCACTACAATCATCAATGACACCAACCTGTGCTGCTTGACTAAGGATGGGATTGAGGTACAAAGGAACAGGATTATACCACTTCCCTATCTCGATGTAACCAGTATATTACAAAGCGAAAATATCATTACTATTATAGATTGCTTAAAAACGAAAAAAAGAAAGGTTGCAGATATTATTTCCCTAAACTCGTTATCCATTGACCAAGATATTATAAAATACACACTTCTTTGGATGGCAAAATACGGGCTAATTCAAATACTGGATGGTTAAAAAGATCTAGGAAATGAAACTCTAACATTATGGTATAAAAGCATGATTAATGTGATTGTCTGCTCAAATAAAACTGATTCATGGAGAATTCACACCGAACACATAAAAAATACTATTGGGTGTGAATATAACTATATCAGAGTCGATAATACGGCAAATACGAGGGGTATCTGTGGGGCGTATAATGCCGGGATTCAAAGAGCTGTCGGTGATATTGCGGTTTTTGTCCATGAGGATGTTTTTTTCATTACCCAGGATTGGGGTAAAATTCTCTGTCATAAATTCTCTCAAAATAACTCAATTGGCCTCATTGGGGTTGCCGGTTCACAGTACCTTACCGCTGATAATCCTTCATGGGTAGCAGCTGGACGCCCATTTATTCAAGGCAAAGTAATCCATAAAAACCATAATAATGGTATGTGCATCCTCACTATCTATTCTGAAAGTGAAACTGACACGGAAGTAGTGGCTGTTGATGGTCTTTTTTTTGCAGTAAGAAAATCCCTTTTCACTTCTATTGCCTTTGATGAGCACACCTTTGATAAATTTCATTTTTATGATCTAGATATTTGTATGCAGGTAAGAAAAACCCATAAAATCATTGTAACCCCTGAAATAATAGTAAAACATTTATCAGGTGGCAAATTTGACCTGACTTGGCAGAATTATGGGGAAAAATTTATCAAAAAATATAAACAGATTCTTCCTGTTAGTTGTAGTGACCAACACCCGGATCTCAAAAATCGGATAAATTTTGAAAACTATCCCCTTAAAATGATGGTTAGTGAGGCAGCTTATTCCTCTATATGCAAGCTTGATTATCCCCCGGATAATCCCCATCCTGCCTCCCTCAATAAACCAGGGCAAAAGAATACTAGTGAATTTCCTCCAATTATCGCAGTTACCGGTATGCACAGAAGTGGGACAAGTTGTATTGCCGGTTTAATGCATCGCTGTGGCTATTCTTTAGGTCCCATTCATGGTCTCCTGAGCGATAATCAACCGGATGAGAATAATTTAAGGGGACATAATGAAAATTTTCTGGTGGTGCAACTCAACCAAAAAATACTTAAGACTTCAGGTGGTTCCTGGTACCAAATACCCAGTCAGGAATCAATTGATGCCCAGGAAAATCTGGTAAAGGATCGCATTTCACATTTTACTCAAGCCTTTACCGGAGGGCTCATAAAAGACCCAAGATTATGTCTGACCCTCAATCTCTGGAAAAAATACTGCTCGAGATTGAGTCATATTATTATTTGTTATCGTCATCCCTTGAGCGTGGCCAAGTCCCTTAACAAAAGAGACAATATCCCCATTGAGTACGGTCTCAACCTGTGGTATGAATATAATGTTAGATTGATTAATAATATTAAAGATTTACCAGTGATTGTAACAGATTATGATAACCTGCTGAATCACTGTGAAGAGGATCTTTTTGAAATATTACAAATCCTTCAAGCAACTCTGTCAAAATCTGACATGGTTAGCAGGATCAAAGGCTTTTTTGAAAAAGAATTAAATCATAATCAATATTTTAATACAGAGACTGAAAGTCTTCCCACTAACATTAAGGAGCTGTATTTATTACTCAGATCTCATGCACTTGCTCCGAGTACGGGAAAATAATGTTACTTTTAAATAACCTAAGCGAGGTAATTGTATAAAATTGATTACTGGCAATAAACAACTGGAAAAAGCTGAAAAAGCTTTTACCGAAAAAGAATATACTCTGGCTGAATCCTTGCTCATTCGGACAATAAATACTGAATGGAAAAATCCCCACGCTCATCATCTGCTTGGATTAACCTATTTTACTACAGGAAGGATTAAACAGGCAATTACTCATCTGAGTCTGGCAGCGGCAAATGATAAAAACAATCCCCAAATATTATATAATCAAGCCTTAGTTTTGATGGAATCGGGAGAGTATTCACACGCTCTACAGATCTTTAACAAAGTACTGACCCTAATCCCAAAACATTTACCGTCACTTACCAATTGTAGTGTTATTTTAGGAAAAATCGGGAATGTAAAAATGGTTGAAAGAATTTGTCAACTTATAACCAGGATTGATTCTCGGCACCCCGAAACCTTTAACAATCTTGGTAATGCCTATAAAGATCAAGGGCTTGTTGAGAAAGCTCTCACCTGTTATCAACAGGCCTTAACTTTAAAACCAGACTTTTACAAAGCCGCTTCCAACTTATTAATGGGTATGAATTATCGAGAATATCCTGGAAAGGAAGTGTATCGAGAACATAAAAAATGGGAACAGCGGCTGCCATCCCGTTTAACTATCCAAGATCCATTTAGTCAATCCCGTCCTCTGGATAAAAAAATTAGAATAGGCTATGTTTCAGCAGATCTGAGAACCCACTCAGTAGGTTATTTTATTGAACCGATTCTCTTTTATCATAATAAAAAGGAATTTGATATTTTCTGTTATGCTGATATGGCTCAAGCGGATACTACCAGCAAACGTCTACAATCAGCAGTGACAACCTGGCGCTTAATTTACAAACTCGATAACTCCCTGGTGGAAGAAATGATCAGGAATGATAATATTGATATACTGGTTGACCTGGCCGGTCATACCGGGGATAATCGTCTCACCCTATTCTTAAAAAAACCCGCACCAATTCAGGTAACGTACCTTGGGTATCCCAATACAACTGGATTATCAACTATGGATTATCGTTTCACCGATTCCTGGGCTGATCCTCAAGAACATGACCGCTTTTATACTGAAAAACTGTATCGGCTTTCCCCGAGTTTTCTCTGTTATAAGCCCCCTGCCCCTCTTCCCCCGGTAAATGAGTCACCGGTCACAAGTAACCGGTATATTACCTTTGGTTCATTTAATGCATTACCCAAACTATCGCCTGATTGCCTTGCTACCTGGATACGCATACTGCATCAAGTCTCTGACTCGAAACTAATAATAAAAACCAAACCATTTAATGACTATGAAGTAAAGGAATACTACAAAAACCTCTTCACCTCTCGAGGGATTGGATCAGATCGGTTACTCTTTCTGGGATATAATCTCTCACTTGATGATCATCTGAAAAGTTATTATCAGGTTGATATTGCTCTTGATACCTTCCCCTATAATGGTACTACAACAACCTGTGAGTCCCTGATCATGGGGGTTCCGGTGATTACCTTAATCGGTAGTAATCATGCAGGGAGAGTTGGAAACAGTATACTCAACAGTATTGGTCTTAAAGCAATGATCGCAGTTGATAAGAACACTTACATCAACATTGCTGTTTCTTTAGCAAACAATATTGAACAATTACAAAGATTAAGAAAAAGTAACCGAGATAGATTATTTCATTCAATCCTCTGTGCCCATCAACCATTTACTAAGCAGATTGAAAAGGCTTATAAAAAGATGTACCATACTCACTATTATAAATCAAAATTCAAGGTAAAATAATATGCTGCTCTCTGATTTACCCTTAGTGAATATTAAACTTCAAGACGGAACCATGGTTACTGTGCCTGATTCACTCCATCTGATGACTCCCTACATTCTTATCGAACAAGGTGATTGGTTTGAGCAGGAGATTAATTTTGTTCGTGAGTATATGCAACCAGGAATGAGAGTTATTGATATAGGTGCTAATTATGGACTTTATGCTCTTTCATTAGCCAAAAAAGTTGGTAACACTGGAAGAATATGGGCCTTTGAGCCGACCCCTTCGGTTGCCCAATGTCTGGCTACTAGTATTAAAAACAATGCTTTGACGAACATCACCCTGATTGATAAAGCCTTATCAGATCATTGCGGTCAGGCTGAACTCCTGTTGAATCCCAATTCTGAAAATAACTGCCTGTCTCCTCATTTTGAGTCTCATGAGCAAGCAACCTATCAGCCTATTGAGTTGGTCACTCTTGACAGCTGCTGGATACAGGGTCAATGGGGAAAAATTGATTTTATAAAACTCGATGCTGAAGGTGAGGAAGAAAAAATTATTAGAAGCAGTTCCCAGATACTGAATACCAATTCACCACTCATCATGTATGAATTGAAACATAATAACTCCTTGAACCTTTCCCTTATAAATACGTTTGCAGAATATGGGTATCATAGCTACTATCTAATACCTGGTCTTAATATTCTTGCTCCCTTTGTGATTGATGAGTTTAATAACGGTTTTTTAATTAATCTTTTTTGCTGTAAAGAAGACAAAGCCCGAGAATTAGAAGGTGAAGATAAATTACTATACGCAACGTCAAAAAAATTCCCATCTGCAGAAGATGATTCTATTGCAGATGATCTCTGGTTATCTTATTTCATGAATTACCCATTTTGCCAATCTTTATTAGCTCAATGGAAAAACTATACCCAGAAAAATTCAAATGAGTCTTGGATTCTATATAAGCAGGTTCTCAATAACTATATTCTCTCACTATCTCCTGATCTAGCAAAACTAAAACGTTTCTATTATTTACAAACTGCCTTTAATAGTTTAAAGAAACTAATCATTAATGCGAAAACCCTTCCCCGCTTAATGACGTTAGCGCGCATTGCCTTGGACATTGGCCAGCGCCAACAGGCGGTTGAAATCACCCAAATGCTTATTAATGAATTTCCCCAGGACTCATTCAGTCTGTTCGCTGAGCCATTTTTCCCAGTTTTACCTCGA
>JANQEN010000165.1 GCA_028278335.1 Chitinivibrionales bacterium
CAATATAGAAAAACTGTTTTCGCTCATTGGCATGCCAGCGACCATTGCCTTCAGCCAGATTTAAAGATATTGAAAGTGCTGCACGATTAAGTTGATCAACAAGATAATAATTGCCTTTTGGGAAATTATCAGTAAGTTTAGAAATTGTTTCTGACAAATTGACTGCTTTTTGGTAAAAATCCACAGGCTTATCAGGCTGGGTCAAATCAAGTCTGTTGTTCTTTGCCAAAAAGGTCAATCTTCCTAATCAGTAGTTGGAACTGACCAAAAGTGCACTTATTTGGATTAATCTGATCGGTTTATCCTGTTGCAATAGCAGTTGTCAGCTTGGAAACTCCGATAAGATTAATCATGCGCCTGAGATTATAGCTAATAGCGCATAAGTTGAATTCAGCACTAACTTTTTCCGTCCCGCACAAAAGAAGCTGTCGCATGTTTAAGTTGTGCTTAATATAAGCAAAGGGAAGCTCTGCTCTTTCTTTGCGCAATTTATACACTCGTTGCCCATCCGCACTAGCATAGGTTTGGGCTAGTTTTTGTAGTAATGTTTCATTTTTCAAGCGTACGATTTTTCTACCTTGCCTTGATGTGGTACAGATACCAAAATGATGACACGCTTTGCAATCAGCAGCCTTGGCTTTATAGCTGAAACTGTCTTTTTTACCAAATGAAGTTTGTGTAGTTCGATATAAAATGTTACCTTTAGGGCATATATAGTGATCTTTTTCTTTGTCATATGAAAACGCCTCTTTGGAAAACAGATTCACTTTTTCTGGCGTACGTTCTTTGATAATTTGAGTTTGCGATGGCACGACTACCGTAACTGAAGAATCTATCTTTTCAATATCTGAGATGCTGTGATAACCTGCATCTGCACAGATTGTTTGAGGTTTTTTGTCCAGTACTTCTTTGGCTTGTTGATACTGATCATGCAGTTGATTATTATCAAATGGCTGCGAGACTATTTGGGTAGTAATAATTAGTCCATGTTTTTCATCGACACTCATTTGAGCATTATGGTAAGCCTTGGTGCCACGGTCGCCTTTAGCAATAAAGCTATCTGGATCAGTGGTGTTATAACTACTTTTTTCAGATGATTCAAGTTCCTGTTTAATAGATTGAATTTTTGCTTGCAGGGCTTCCTGGGAAGCAAGGTCTTGTTTTAACTTGATCAATGAGCCAGAACTGTCTTCTTGTTGATCAATTTGTTCGCATTCTGATAGAATAGATTCGATATTTTTGGTGATTTTTTCTTCCCAGCGCTGGCAGTCTTCTTTAGTCCAACTTTCATTGTATGAAGCGTTGGCTTTGATTTTGGTGCCATCAGTAAAAAGAGTATTACCTTCAATGAGCTCGAGCTTGATGCACATCTTGGCACATTGGTGCAATACTTGTTTGACTACTTTTAGGTTGTCTACACGGAATCTGGCAATCGTGCGATAATCAGGCTTAATTCCTTCTGCCAGCCAGATAAACGATAAATTATGATGACAAGCACGTTCAAGTCTACGGGAACTTCGCAAACCGTAGGCATAGCCATAAATAAGAAGTTTTAACATTGCTTTTGGCCAGTAAGAATTTGCTCCAGCTTGATTTTCATCAATAATGATGCCGAGCTTTTCTAATTCTAAGGCTTCTACAAAGGCGTCATAGGCTCGAACTGGATCATCTTGAGCAATATATTCTTCTATACTAGCGGGCAGCATGGTTAATTGATAGCGATTGCCCTTAATATATGACATAAAATAACCTCCAACTAATTATCGAGGGGTATTATAACTAGTTTCTGTTGCGAAAGAATTTTATCATAAAAAAAATAGCCTGCTTCCTGTATAATTGGTCATCGACAAGCAAAAGGAGCAGGCTATGCGAAATAAATCCGCAAAACAACAATATCTTGATTTTAGCCGTGAGTCAAGCTTGAAGGTGGTAAAAAATTATCGTGACAAGTACAACTTGATATCATCGATTTTAGATGCGAATCCAAAAATATTGAACTTGGCCCATAAAGATTTCAAGAAACTGCTATCCAAGTCAAAGAGTGGCCGAGAAGGCCGATATACTTCAGAGCAGTTATTACGTGCTATTATCGTGATGTTTGTAGAGCGTGATGATTATCGAAACGCGGTTATCAAGATTGAGAACAGCGAATTTCTCCAGCATTTTGTAAAACTCGGTCCCCAGCCCATGATGGATTACACGTTCTTATGCAAGGCCTTCGGTAGGTTAAAACCAAAGACCTGGAAAGCAATAAATTGTTCACTTAGTCATTACGCCAAAGAAGAAAATAAAATCAGCAGTAAGAAAATACGTATGGATACAACTGTCTATGAAACGAATATACACTATCCAACCGATTCATCCTTGCTTTGGGATGTGTATCGTGTGCTAGCCAGAATCATGAAAAGCATTCGCACAGAGATGGTGGCCGCTGGTTTGAATCATCGATTTCACGTAAAAAAGATTAAGAAAATGATGTTTTATATTGCTCGTAATGCCGGGCATAAAGGGAAAGGAAAAAAGCGTAAGGTCAAAAGTGAGTATAGAAAACTAATTGAACGTGTTAACTGGATAACTGCAGTGGCAGAGGCGGTTTGTCAACATCTACCAATGACAGACATCAGTCTTATGGGTACAAAGGTTAGCTTAGAACGTTATAGTGCTATAGGAGGAAAGGTTGTTAACCAAGCCCGGCGGCGTGTATTAAATGGGGAGAAAGTTCCAGCTGCTGAAAAAGTTTACAGCATTTTTGAAGAGCACACAGAAATGATTCAACGAGGGAAAGCAGCTAAACCTGTGGAATTTGGCCACAAGACATTATTCGCAGAATCTCAGGAGAAGTTTATTATCCATTATGATGTTCAGAAAAAACAACAAGCGGATAAAGATTTAATTGATGATGCCTTGAAGGAGCACAACAAGTTATTTAATTGTGATCCTGAGACATTGGCAGCAGATAAAGGATTTTATGAAAGCCAAAAACAGTTAAAAGAACTAAGGCAGAAAATACCAGTGGTATCGATTGCTAAAAAAGGGCGACGCACCGAGGAAGAAGAAGCTCATGAAAAAAGCCGCCCATTTAAGCTAGGTCAGCAATTTCGAGCTGGATGTGAAGGAACTATATCCGTCTTAAAACGGGCTTTTCGATTAGGACGATGCCTTTTTAAAGGATTTAAGAATTATGCAGCTAGTGTGGGTTGTGCAGTATTCGTTCACAATTTGGTTGTGTTGAGTCGTTTATAGACAAAAGTGATGTGTTAAGCTTGTTTTAATAAAATTTAGGGGCTAGTCTGCCCTTAATATTAATTTTTCAGTGGAAAACTAGGCTTGCAACTAGAAATAATTAAGGAATGACCAATGGTTGCCAATAGGCAATGCAATGTTGCCCATAACAGGTTTTAAAACATGCTTTCCGCAACAGAAACTAGTTATCAATATTCAATATCCGCTCGGTTAAGCCCTTAGGTAAATTTTTTAAGCGACTTCCCACAATATACTCAAACCCTGCTGCTTCCAATGCTTTT
>JANQEN010000166.1 GCA_028278335.1 Chitinivibrionales bacterium
AAGGCATAGCATCCCAAAAAAGTGGCATGGGCAAATGAAAGCTAGAGGTGTAAAAACATATGAACAGGATGAGGAATGGCTGACAAAAAAGCAGATACGACAGAGATTGCTGACAGGTATTCGGGAACCTATGGCGGGGTTATCTAAATGGCAACAGCATTTCCATCATGAACAGCCATTTTGGTTAACAAAGTTTAGACTGATACGTCAAATAACCAAGGAAATAAGACTGCAAATATTTCAGTATAAAATATTGCATTACGTTATCCCAACGCGATCATGGTTATACCAACGGGGTATGGTGGGTACTCCAAATTGTAGGGTCTGTGAGGGATATCATGATATCCCACACTTATTATGGTATTGCTCCGCGGTACAACACTTATGGCAGAAAATAATTCAATTATACAGCCAAATTGAGGAGAGTGCACCACCAACTTCACTTGAATGCATTTTATTTGGTCAAGCACAACGGACACAGGCTCAGAAACGGTGGAACCAAATGCTATTGTTTACGAAATGGCAAATTTATAAAATGTACCTTTTACAAAAAAATACAACTTTCACAGGCTGGAAAGTCGCATTTCGCTTATGGTTGAAATTACATCAGAAAGCCGCACAGTTGTCAGGTAAAACAGAAGTTTTTCAAAACTTATGGGGGGACTGGCTACTGATTTGAACTCATAGTATCTGTCTTTACATGGCTGCAGTGTTTGTTGTAAATCCGTGTTCAATACGAATAGAGAACGTATGCTTAGGAGAGAGATGCGCCTGCATGGACAGTGTTCGTGTCATGTGTAATTTTGTATTTTATTGCTACTAATATACTTGCGTGTTTTTAAAATAAAGCTTTCAATACAAAAAAAAATTATCCACTAAAAGGAAGCCTGATGCGACTGAGGATCCGGAAGATGAGACAGTTTATATAGGTGAAGGAGTATGTCTAACCGGTGCGGTAATCGCCGGGATAACCAATCAGCGATGAGGAACAAAAAATCAACTAATCAGTATCGAGATTGAGTCTCCGCCCACGAAACGAGGCTCCACCCGCGAACCGACCAATCAGAGACAGGATGTGTGACCGGAGCACCCCCTGTTGGA
>JANQEN010000076.1 GCA_028278335.1 Chitinivibrionales bacterium
ATATAAGGCGCGTTGCCTTTAGGCAACAATTTGAATTTTTAGCTGTAATTTGCAAGACTTAGTTTAGTTTGTCAAGAAAGAAATCGCCAGTAGTTTGGAAGATAGTGGTTGAGGAAAGAATAAAAAGCTTCAAATACGAATTGAAGTTGAATCGATGGCAAAGGGAGCGATGTAAGCAGTTCGGGGGAATCTGCCGATATGTTTGGAATAAGTTTTTAGAGCAGAAGCAAAAAGCGTATAAAAAAAGTGGTAAAAAATTAACAGAGTTTGACCTTAATAATTTGTTGGTGGGGTGGAAGAGGAAATTCTGCTGGTTGCGGATAGCGCCGTCTCAGGCACTGCAACAAGTTAGTAAAAATCTTTGCCAAGCATATAAAAACTTTTTTAATGGCTTTGGATATCCAAAGTTCAAGAGAAAGGGTGGAAGGGATAGTTTTCGTATTCCTCAGGGCATACAGCTGTTGCCTCAATTATCAAAAAAGAGGGGTGCGGTTAAGTTGCCGAAATTGGGGAGAGTTCAGTTTGTAAAAACAAGAGAGATTGAGGGCAAGATCAAGTATGCGACAGTTTCTCGAGATGGGGATAAGTGGTTCATATCGTTTACGTGCGGTGTTCAAATGGATATTTCTCCCCAAGAAGAAGGTTTTGTTGTTGCAATAGATAGAGGGATTTCTATTTCTTTGCAATGTTCTGACGGAACTTCTATGCATGTGTCAAAGCCTTTGGCAAGATATTTGGACAAGTTGGCATCACTGAGCAGAATGTTGTCGAGGAGGCAAAAGGGTTCTTCAAACTGGTTAAAAATAAAGAAAAAAATACAAAAGTTGTACAGGCATATGAGAAATAAAAGAAAGGATGATATTCATAAGATAACAACATGGTTAGCCAATAACCACGGCATAATCGTGTTAGAAGCACTTAAAACCAAGAATATGATGAAATCGGCAAAGGGCACAATAGAAGATCCAGGTAAGA
Organism: Chitinivibrionales bacterium; assembly: GCA_028278335.1. Classification (GTDB taxonomy): domain Bacteria; phylum Fibrobacterota; class Chitinivibrionia; order Chitinivibrionales; family JANQEN01; genus JANQEN01. Next base: position 976 of record JANQEN010000076.1, read on the forward strand.
ATGTTAAGGCAAAGTCTGTGCTAAATCGATTAATTTCAGATGAAGCTTGGAATTTGTTTGAAGCGTTGCTGACATATAAAATTGAGTGGCGGGGAGGAGCAGTTGCCTATGTTGATCCTAGACACACCAGTCAAATGTGTTCTCAGTGCGGGCATACTGCAAGGGAGAATAGAAGAAGTCAGGCGTGTTTTAAATGCGAAAAGTGCGCGTATAAGATCAATGCCGATTTAAATGCCAGTAAGAATATACTTAATAGGTATATTCAAGCCGCAGGACATGCGGTCATAGCCTGTGGAGAGAGGACAAGAGTCCTCTCTGTGAAGCAGGAACTTGTATATCGAAAGCCAAACTCAACTTGCTTGAGCTGCAATGTGGTATAAGATCAAGAATCCCACGGCTT
>JANQEN010000010.1 GCA_028278335.1 Chitinivibrionales bacterium
GCTTGTAATACTGGAAATTGAAGTTGCCTCGTTGCCAGCATTATGTAGAGTAATGATGGTTGACCCCGTATCACTGGCCCATACATTGCCAAAATCATAGCTCTGTGGTGAAACTGCTATACGACGATACCCATTCACATTTAGCTCAACTGGAATGGTTGTTGGATTGATATTTCCAGGAGCATTGTGAAAAACTTTTAATGAATCAAAGTATGTCCCTCCAAATAGATCCTTTGTTGAGAAATGGCAATTTATAATTTCACTATTACCTGAAATTATGGCCCCCTGAATTGGATCAAGGGTCAACCAAGTTATTTCTTCATTAAACTGTGAAAGAATTTCTTCATCTGAAAGGATTCTATTATAAATGAGAATTTCATCAATTTGCCCTTTAAAAAACTGCATATTAGTGTGATCATTATTTGTTCCAATCAACACATCTAAATTGTTAGATGCAAGATCAAAGGACTCTGAGAAGGATGAAACTAAAGCACCATTTAGGTATAAATTTATTTGGTCTAAGCTGTCATCAAAAGTAGTTGCCAAATAGCACCACTCACCCATTGTGATATTTTGACTCGACCAATGGTCACGAGCTCCTGGATTCGTGCTAATTGCTAATCCCCAACGAAGCGAGCTACTACCATTGATTGGAATCCAATAACTTCCTTGCCAGCTTGATGATTTTTCCATTTTACCAATAATATGTGGACAACATGAAGGCATGGCACTTGGCTTCACTCTTGTTATAATCGTCAACTTTCCTGTAATATCTAAGCTTGGAGAGTGGGGTACCTCTACAAAGTCACTGCTCCCATCAAACAAAAGTGTACCTCCAACTGCACTATCTTGATACCAAGTTGCTCCATTTATAATACCATGGTTATTATGACCGCTCATATCATATAGTGTGTCGCCATGACCTTCATTAAAGTCCCAATAGGCTGCTAATGCAACAGGTGAAATTCCATTTCCAGATGACGAAATTGAATACTTTAATGTATCGCTTCCTGTATTCTCAATAGTCAAATTTTTAGTTATGGTATCACCGCTCTGTAAAAGTACATTAAAATGGTTGGGGTTCAAATCTATAATCGGTGGTGCTGTTCCATTTCCTAAAAAATTGACGTTTAGTATAGGGTTATCCTCTGCATTGCTGCTAATTGTAAGAGTTGCTGATTCTACCCCGGTATCTTCTGGGGCAAAATAGACAGGGATATGTAGAGAGTCAAAGGGAGGCACCGTTAATGGTGTTATGGCATTAGTGAAAAATTCACCATTGTCGCTTGTAATACTGGAAATTGAAGTTGCCTCGTTGCCAGCATTATGTAGAGTAATGATGGTTGACCCCGTATCACTGGCCCATACATTGCCA
>JANQEN010000012.1 GCA_028278335.1 Chitinivibrionales bacterium
GCTTGTAATACTGGAAATTGAAGTTGCCTCGTTGCCAGCATTATGTAGAGTAATGATGGTTGACCCCGTATCACTGGCCCATACATTGCCAAAATCATAATTTTGTGGGGATGTGACCAATCGTCTCATCCCATCAACTATCAAAGTACAGGGCACCACATAGGGATTTGTTGCAACCGGATCATTATGCGAAAGTTCCAATTGTCCAATATAGGTACCTCCAAATTGATTCGATGCATTAAACATGACTTCTAAATCCAACGATGAACTTGCTGGAATAGTCTCTTCCTCAGTAACGACCTGTAACCATACGGAAGAATATCCCGCTTCATCAGCGGCAACAGCCCAGGCACCGGATATCGTTGGAAAGACTGCAATGGTTGATCCATCATCAGGATCTAGTGCATAAAGTCCACCGCCAATTGATCCAACAAACAAAAGATCTGCACCAGAAGAGTACCCAATACCATAAGAACTTGTGGGAGCACTAAAGGAGTTGATAATTGATCCATCTTCTAAATTCCGCTCCTCAATACCACTATTTACATCTGATACGAATACAGTTTTCCTTGTGGAGCCGCCATAGCTTATTCCACCAGCATAACTACTTCCTAAGGGCCAATTAAACACATTACTACCATCACTTTTATTAATGATGTAACAGGTATTGTTGGAATAATTTGCCAAAATGAGATACTCTTTACTAACACCAAGACCATCAATACCAACCGGGACGCTGTTACTAATTGTACGAACTAAAGAACCATTAGAGGGATCGATAACGGAAATGCTGCTATTGTACCATACATAATAAAGGTATTCTCCATCATAAGCTAATCCATCTTGTCCGCCACCATTTCCTACATAAATGCTATCACCTATTGCAGCCCCTGTTTCAGGGTCAATCTGCTTTATGTAGTTATTGGAGACAATAAAAACAACTCCCTTATTAATGAGAGGAACTTGATCAGGCTCTGGAAGCTTAGAAGTAATCTCCTTTGCTGTTGCTGAAATCGCATTGAGAGCATAATTTCTTTGAGCAAGGGCATCTCTTGGTGGCTTTTTTATAACATTTGGCTCCTTTACCTTGACAATGAGGGGTTTCATTTTTTCTTTTTTCAACCCTCTACCCAGGGATGTCTCAGTCTCAGAAATATCAATTGAAAAGTGCAAAGAGTCATCACCACTATTGCTAATGGTTAACAAGGACGTTGAGGAATCGCCAACAAAAAGGGTATCTGATAATCGTCCTGGAGTTGCAGAAATTATAGGGCGTGTTAAGTCAAAGTTGACCTCAGTTATCGACGGCGGGATTGAAACTACCAACGTGTCACTGGTAAGAAAATCATTATGCTGTGCAACAAGTGAATAAGTGCCGTCTATTCCCCCAAACATATAGTACCCTGAGGCATCTGTTTGGACGGTACCAGAAAGAGGACCAGAGAATGCGACTGAAGCACTTTCAAGAGGATTGCCACCGGTAAGCGCTCTAACATAACCACTTATTTGACTTGATGTATACACCGAAAGGGTAAACTCTGACGACCAGCTTCCCGTATCGTCATCAACGATTGTTAAGGTAAAAGTGATAGTATGCGGTGTAGGACAACTGGGTGCAATTTGAAATCGACAAGGGTCAAGACCAGTTTTGATAGCACCACAACAGGGAATAGAACCGAATGAGGCCAAGCTATCTAAAATTGACACATAGCTGTCAGTCGTCGACAAGGTTGCAGAAACGCCAGACGCAGCTTCACTTCCCACATTAACGAGCTTTACCATAAGATCAATCTCTTCATCTGGATTAATAAGCCCATCCCTATTTCCACCAATTGAGTCGGAAATGCTATTGGATGAATAGGTAATCGATGGACCGGTTACTTGTCCCCGTAAAATTGTTTGGGGATCTCCCTGAAGGTTGGTCTCATAGTAGCACCATCGAATATGAGTTCCGTTGATGTCCCAAATATTCTGTTCATGACTATAGGCATTTATCGCACCAAGGTTGAAGATGTACTCGCCAAAGTATCCATGCCAGAATTGTCGATTGAATCGTTGACTTGGTGCATCTAAGGTTGTTCGCGAATCATTGAATGCTCCCCACCCATACCGAGAGTTAAACACAACGGCAAACATACCATGACGATGGGATGTGGTTAAATGTTCGGCAATGCAGTCTGAGGCAAAATCTCCGGGAATGCATCCTTGAGAGTAAGCAAAAATGTATTTGTCATTGGTCAATACGTCAGCGTCAGGATTATAAAACTTCATTACATAGTTGGTATTTGCATGACCAAGGTGGTTAATAATCCCATAGGAATTAGCATTTATCAAGCTTAAGATATCTGTCTTTGCCCACACCCCATCAAAGTCATACAATGTATCTATAGTAAAGGATGGACAGGAAGAAAATCCAACAGTAGAATATCCTGCTGCAGTCGAGCCAAAGCGTATCTCTTCCATGAGAGGCCGTGCATAGCTAAACTCTCCAGGACCAAACTGCGAGCCTAAATGCTCACCAACAATAAGCGTGTTCCGTAGGTGGGGCGAGGATTCTGGTTGGTTCTCATAGGCCAGGGTTTTATAGACAAAGTTGGACATCTCCACAGCATTTTCTGCTGAAGCTCTACCTAAATAGATTTCTGCTGTCAAGTCTACATCACCACCACCAGGTCCATCATTAGGCTCTCCCCAAATACCATCCCCATCCTCATTAAAAGACCCATCTAAGCATTGAAAATAGAGGTCGCTGGGAATCGAGGTACCCTCAGCAGTAAGCAGTCGATAGGGTAAAACGTTAGTATCACCACCAAGAAGTACGAATTCTGTGTCCCAATTGTTATATGCATCAATAATAAAATTGCGAAGCTTCTCTGCATTGTCAACACCTGAATAATTTGCATAAACATCTTCAATAGTCACTATGGTTGCAGACAACCCCCGTGATTGCTTATGAGCAATAAGGTCATGAATGGTAACATCCGTTGTGGCATCACGAATAGAGCTATTAGTTACTACTACATACTGATAGGAATCGGCCGGATTACAAATACCAAGGATTTCCATTGTTGGCTGTGATCTTTTAAAATAGCTGGTGAGTTCCTTAGGATTATCAGCACCCATTTGTTTGAAATTGAATCGTGTTACTTTAGGTAAAACAGAGGGGATACTCTGAGAACGTACCCTTCTTAAGGGAATTGTAAGGGAAATTTTGTCACAGGAATACAGGGCCTTTGTTTGGGGATTGTAGGTCACCGGATGTAAATTGACATAAGCAATCGCGACACCATGTTTTTTTTGCACAGATGCTATATAATGAGTGTTTCTGGGATAGAGCTCATTCTTCTTATATGTCGAGGGATTGGGCATCCCTTTTTTAGGTACTACACCAGGAATTAAAGGGAAGGTCGCCTCTGCATACTCAATGAAAAACTGCCCAGGTATTTGTTGATTCCCCTCTTTTAAAACAATAATCTTTTCAAAATTCACCATATAGCCATCAGGAATTATAACCTTTGCTGGTATAATTGGAATAAGAGGATCTCCTTCTGAAAATGGCTTTGGTGCACCACCAAGGGTAACCTTAGAAAGAGTGTTATTTTCATATTTTTTGGGTAATTCACTTACCCTCACTTTGGGAAGTTGATATTCAAGCAAAAGGTATTGGTTATCTACAAAATTTGTTCTGACCAACACCTCTTCTGAGCTTCTGGTATTTGGAAAGGCATGAGTAGTTTGCCAATCACTCTTCTCAGCAAAAGTGTTGCTTAGAAATGAGACAAGCAATAGTGACATAAATATCAAATGCTTAAACAATTCCCTGCGTTTTTCCATCTTACTTTTCTCCCTAGATTTTAACAATTCAAAATAAGCTGATAAATGGCTTGATACGGATCAACTCCAATTGAAAAAACATACCCACTTATGCATAGTTAATCTATATAGAACAGTAATAGCCATTGTTCTATAACAGACCAAGTCTATTTAAATTTCACTTCAAACAACGTAGCTTTTAAAGGAGAATGGTGTTTTAAATGCAAGATACGTCAAAACAATATTGGTATTTTATGTCTATTGACACTTGCATCAACTCATAAAGATAGACCTTGTATGGATATGCGTGATGGTGCTAATACTAGGAATCAAATCTGCACGTATCCCCCAGCAGTAGACTCTATCTTTCTTATGGATTCATTTTCCTCTTCTCCTCTTGTTCCTCCTGGGCCCCTCATTTTCATGATCGGACATTTTTTATATTGATAGAAATTCCAAAATGAAAATATAAACGGAAACATTAAAATTGCAAATTAATTTATCAGATATTCTTTTTTTATGTATTTTCATTATATAAACAATTGTACGTTGATATTATCAGCAATTTTGTGAACTTCGATACTTGACACATTACATTACTCTAACCAAACACTCAAGAGTCACCATGAAAACAAAATCCCATATCAATAAAATCTTTTTGCTAATGGCTTTTATTTGCACATTATCAATTACCGATTCCTTCGGGGTTACTCTCCATTTCTCTGTCTTCATGCCAAAAGTCGTAAACGATCCTAGTGTCACCCAATTTGACATTTTTGGCAAAGGTGTGGGATCTCAGCTTTTTATGATCAACCTTATCAGTATGGGGGTTTCTGATACTACTAAAAATTTACGGTTGCGATACATGGTTGACTATTATGCACCTGCATCAATAGGGAATATCCCAGCTAAGCAAAAGTTATATGAAGGATTATCAAATGTTTTTTTCATGCCTCCCGATACCATGTTCAAAATTTCCAGCACCCAGTTTCTAAAAAAGGGTAACCCACAGATACCGGTTTCACTCTCTCAGGATATTTATGAACTGCCTGATGGTGAATTGAAGAAAAAGATCTATGCGACTCAGAAAATGCCCGATGGTGTTATTCGTTATACTATGATACTAGAACAAAATGGCGGGATTATTAGTCGAGACAATTCAGATCATACAATAATTAATTCCAGCTATATCAATCTCATCTATCCAGGCAAAGAAATCTCGGGCACCTTGGAAACATTGACTGATCAGCATCCTCAATTTTCTTGGACCTCCGATCTTTGGGTGTTAAACAACGAAAAGGTTTTTGAGTTGCGTGTGTATGAAGCTCGCACCGGCGAGTCATTCACCCAGGCTATGAATAGGGAACCTATTCTTAAAAAGCTGCTTAGTGGTACTACCTTTAGATATCCCAATACCGGACGTCAATTGGAGTTGGGACATTCCTATTATTGGGAAGTTATTGGGCGATCACCACTCCAACCAGCAAAGGTGATTAAAAGCAGTCCCTTTGGTTTTCGAATGCTCAAAACGGTAAACCCCTTAGTGCAGCAAGTAATTGAAATATTACGCAATCACCCAGCTGAGTACTCTGCGTCGCTCATCAAGCGCATACTAGACTATGATTCTGATGTAACCATAAAACTTCGATCAAACCAAGGAGTAGAGACGATTTCCGTAGATCGCCTGCAAAAAGTAGTCGACTCTTTAAAAGATAACAGTTACTCCTCTATCTCTACAACGGTCTATTAACATGAGCAAGTCTATGCGGATATTCATTTTTATTATTATACTTGTTAGTCAAGTAAGCTGGGCTACCTCTTCAAGAGAATGTGCCTTGGTACTGAGGAGTAAGGGACTAGTTTCTGTTAGTTATAACAAAACCAATAAGAGAGAACTCATTCGCAGGGGTTATTTGTTTACCGGAGGTGCGACTCTTCAAACTGGATCAAATGGATTCGTCCTGCTAAAATGTATTAACAGTGGATCAACCATTCTTCTACGTCCACGATCAGAGCTTGTGCTCAATGCTATAAAAAATAATGAAACCAAAGAATTAACTGAAAATGTTGAGATTAAGGCAGGTGAAGCATATATAAAAGTAAAGCAGACAAAAGACCAAACCTTTGAACTCTACACCCCCTCTAATTTAGCATCGTTACAGGAGTGCGAATGTTTGGTAGTACTCTCAACAACAAACCATCAGACAACACTCTATACCCTTTCAGGTACTGGCAAAATAGCCGACAACAACTTTACAACCTGGTGGGACCTCACTCCTCAGACAGCGGCCTTTTCTGTTAGCAACGGATTCGTTAATGTAAGCAGCTTGTCTTCGCGAACACTGCCACGGCTCTTTGCAATTAGGGACAGTTCTTTAAACTTTCGTACTGGGCCGATCCTTACCCATACTTTGACAATAAAATCAGGCTCTGATGGTGTTGTAGAGCCACGGGGTAAACTTGTGGTATTACATAATGTGGGCATTGACATTAAGGCAATTGCCGACGTGGACTATCAATTTACCCGTTGGAATATTATTGATGGTAACACCTATGTACCAGATGTCTCTGCACCGGAAACACAAATTTTTGTTTCCTCCGATGCCCTGATTGAAGCTCAGTTTTCTGACAAACCATCACAGTTGAATATCACCCCTTCTCCCTATGGTACGACAAATCCCAAGGAAGTGGTTTCTTTGCAGAAGGGATTACCACTGACAATCACCATCAATCCAAAAAAGGGCTACTCATTTCGGGGCTGGAAAAAAAGTGGGAACCTCAAAATTAAAAAAATCAATCCCGTAAAAACAGCGGTCACCCTTTTTGGTCAATCAGCAACGATTACTCCTCGGTTCCGTAAGAAATCATACACCTTATCAATTAAGAAAAGTAGTAATGGAACTACAAAACCCACAAAAGCCCTCACTGTTGAGCATGGAGACTCTCTTTCCCTTTCGGCAACACCAAAGGAGGGGTATCGATTTATTGAATGGAAAATCCGCGAGGGTCATGCCACACTAAGAGAGCCCCGTAATCCCAATGCAATTGTTGTCTGTGACAGTATGGATGTAAGCGTAGAAGCTCTATTCGACAAAAACACCGTAGAGATCTCCATTTTGCCCCATGAGCATGCGACTATTTCACCCCAGGGAAATTTTTATGTGTCAAGAGATGCCTTTCTCTCTGTCTCGGTGATACCTGATACTGGGTATATGGTATCTGGTTGGCATGTTGAACGAGGAAAGGCGCACATTCAAGGATATGAATATGTAATAATAAAATGCAAAAATCCCTTTGAAATTGTACCTGACATTACCGTTAAAAAGAACTATCTTACCCTTACCACCAATGAGTTTGGTACCGTAACGCCTGCAAAACCGCAGCTCATCGAGTATAACACACCGACAAGAATTATTGCAACGCCATCGGAGGGCAAATATTTCATCAACTGGAATCTTTCCAGCGGATGGGCTGCAATTGCTAATCCCCAAAGGGACACAACCGAAATAGTCATGACCCACAGTGATGCAGTGATCGAAGCAATGTTTGCTCCTACCATTTGCACCTTAACTGTTTTAACAACCTTAGGAGGCTATACAGAACCGGCTGGCACCATTAAAAGTTTTGAAGGCGGCTCAATTATTGTTAATGCTGTGCCAAATCAAAAGGCAGCCTTTCTTGGATGGAAGGTTTTTAGTGAAAAGGATAGCACCCAATCAGGCGAGAGCAGTGCACCCCTTATTGTTACAGACACCTTCATTGGCACTAAACAGATACAATTCTCTGACACCTTAGATATACCAGAGCAAACCATAACAAGCCTTAAGGGAAACGCAACGATTCAAGCAATTTTTTCAACTGAAACAGTCAAGCTATCGGTTTTGACAAACGGACTCGGTCAAACAGACCCGACAGATGAATCATACGTGGTTAAAAATAAATTAACGACGGTGAAGGCTACTGCCAACGAAAACCAAGCTTTTTTACAATGGGTTGTAGTGTCAGGAGAGCACGTTGAATTTGAAGATCCCTTTAATGCAATAACCACGGTTAACCCCGGGGTTGAAAGCTGTGTGATAAAGGCGCTCTTTCAGCCAGACTCATTAGCCTATCAAGAAAGCACGATCCAATCAGGAGAGTACTCTCTTAAAATCATCTGTGATAACACCCAGGGATTGATTGACACAGAGGACAAGATAATCATGAAACCTGGTGAACCTATTGTGATAACGGCAAAGCCGAAGTCTGGCTTCTATTTACAGGAGTGGCGAGAGATTGATGGCGATGTTGACTTTTCAGACAATAAAAAAGAGACTACCAAGGTCACTTTAAAAAGCGATGCTATAATCATGCCCGACTTTGAGCCAAAGGCAATTCAGACATTAGAAATCATTTTCCAAGATTCAGAAAAAAAGAAGAAAACGATTCAAACGCGGTTTCGTTAGAATAAGTAATAACAAAGAATCATGAAAACGTTGACAGACAAAACACCTCTCTATAAATCAATTCTATTAGTACTTTTACTTGTTTTTATAACGCATGCTAAAATAACACCCCTTATTCCGGAGGAAGAGGCCTTTGTTTCCTTAGAAGAGTTTTTTGTTAGCTTCTCCTATTCATCAAGTACCCCAGTAAAAAAGATAGCCCTCTATTTCGACGATTTAAACATCTCTACAGCCATAAGAAAAACAAAGACAACCATAAGTTTTATTCCTCAAGAAAACTTTAAAAAGCGAGATGGCATTCTTGGCCCTCATGTGATTACCATTTTCCTCTTTGGTCCCTTTCGAGAAGTGCTTGAAAAGCGCACTCTTCGCTTTTACATCACTGAAAAAAGAAATATTTCCTCTGTGGATAAGCTTGCCTTAATTGAACAGGGAGAAAATCTTACTGGAGTCACTTTAGAAACAATCGATCACTCGGGCACCATTTATTCGGGCATAGACTACCGCTCGTATCAAGATAGTGGCGTTTTTGCCGGTATCTTAGAAGCCAGTGGCTATGGAGATCGAGGGAAATGGTTTTACAACTACAATATTTCATTGACAAGCAAGACTGACAAAAATGCCCAATCCCCACAAAATCTCCGAGTTGCCACCGGATATGGCGACCTATTCAAAATTGGTATTGGAGACAACTGGCCCTCATACAATAAATTTGTCTTGGATGGTGTTAGAATTCGTGGTGTAGAGCTGAGTTTAAAAACACCAAAAAAGTCTGTTAACCTCGATATTATTGGTGGTAGTTCACTACGCGCTGTGGATCCTTTCTCAACTCAGCTTAACGATTCATCAAGCACACTCCATGATGGGACCTATCGACGAGATATCTTTGCAACCCGACTGCATTTTGGGAGTGGCAAAGTATTTAAACTTGGATTCGATTTTTTAAAAGGGCGGGAAGACTCAACCTCAATTTCGCAAGTGGTGCGAAGAGACACTTCAATTATTACTGTTGACAGCATCAACAATCAATTTGACACTTTGATAAATGAATCCTTTGTGGGCCCAAAGGAAAATCTTGCAGTTGGTGCAGATCTTTCAATACATCTTTTTGATAAACGGATAGCTCTCTTTTCCAACTATGCCTTTAGTCTTTATACGGATAATATGCTCATCCGCGATAGTATTTTCTATAATTACAGTCCTGGCAATTTTTTTACTATAAACGGTACAACCAAACCCCTTCCCTTAGACGATGAAAGTCCTGGCGAAGCATTTTCCAGTGCAATGGTTTGGGATGCTGGCTTTCGTTTAGAATTGCCCTTTAAAACAGTCCGAGAAACCTTTGAGTGTTCCTATTTTCAGCATGGCGGTAACTTCACCTCCTTTGGTAACAATTTTCTTTCGGTTAACAAAGCAGGAATACAACTCTATGAGGAGCTGAGACTCCTCAGTGGAAAGATCACGATCAACAGCACCTTTCGGTTCTATACTGATGACCTCAATGGATTAAAACCAGATCCTACAAACACTTCAAGTTTTACCTTAAACACAGCCCTTTTTTGGGATGCAAAGCTCCCAGCACTTTCTCTTTTTTACAATAACCTTTCCAGTAGAACTCAGGATACAAAACCACATCGTTTAGAAAATAAAAATCATGGTGTAGGAACAAGCATAAGCTACACAAGGGCTTTTTCCTTTGCCACACACAGTGCATCCTTTCGCTATGAATTCAGAAAACGATCGCTTAGTAATGCCTATCAATTTCTCGATGAGGATAGCACCAGTCAAGACACTATCCCCATCTTCAAAGATAGCATAATCGGTGATGAAGACAATTCACAATTGGTGTCTCTCTTTGTAAATAGTAGATTCTCATCGCTACCGCTCCGGACACGGCTTGGTCTTACCGGGATGCTCTCAAAGGGTGCCTTTACAACAAACGAGGTAATTCCTTCAATTGGATTGACCTGGGTTATTATACCTGAAAAGATGCTTACTGATTTTGATCTTCTCTACCGCCATATGAATGATGCCTCCTATGAGCCAACCAATGATCTTGAATTTGAATCAAGTTGGCATTATCAGTTTGCCAAACAACATTCTCTGTATGCAGAAGTCGGTTTTGATAAACGCTTTGGCTCGGAATATCAATATGTTGACCGAAACGTTAAAGTAACCTACGAGTATCGCTATTAATAGGTAAGTTCGGCCAAATCAGTCTACCTGCAAATATCCACACACCATAACAATTGAACCCAATTAAAGTATCCTTTCATCCAATAGCAAAGTTGCTCTGGGCCGATAATCTGCCCATATATATTTTTCTGAACAATTTTACAGTATTCCTATAAACGCAATGAGATAGAAATGAGCTCAATTAAATCAGCACTAACAAATCTATTTTCAAAAGCCTTTGAAGATAATGGTCTTGACCCAAAATTCGGTGTAGTTGTAGAATCCCAACGATCTGACTTGGGACAGTTTCAATGTAATGGTGCCTTGGCAGCAGCCAAAGCAGCAAAAAAGAATCCCCGAGAAATCGCTCAGAACATAATAAAAAGCCTTGAACATATAGACTATTTCCAACCCCTCACCATTGCGGGACCGGGATTTATCAATATTACCCTTAGGGATTCTTTTTTAGGAGAACAGATAACAGAACTCTCCCAAAATTCTCGCTTAGGTTGCCCATTAAAGGAAAAAAGCAAAACAATTGTTATTGATTTTGGCAGCCCCAATGTGGCAAAACCCATGCATGTTGGTCACCTACGCTCTGCCATTATTGGTGATGCACTCCAGCGATTGTTCAAATTCCAAGGCTATACCGTAATCAGCGATAATCATGTGGGTGACTGGGGTACCCAAATGGGAATGCTTATCGGTGAACTACAAACCCGAGAACCGATGCTTCCCTATTTCGATGCCTCTTTTTCCGACCCCTACCCTGAAAAGCCCCCCCTCTCTCTCTCTGATCTAGAAGAGATGTATCCCGTTGCCAGTAAAAAATGCAAAGCTGATGACAAGCTTATGGCAGATGCCATTAAAGCCACTGATGAGCTTCAAAATGGGAGGGCAGGTTACCTTGCCCTTTGGAAACACTTTGTGGATCTCTCCCTGGAAGCATTAAAAAATGACTTTTCAAAACTGGATGTTGTCTTTGATCATTGGTATGGAGAGAGTTTTTATACAGACCGCATGAAAAGTCTTGTAAAGCGGTTGAAAGAGGAGGGGCATGCGATTGTTAGTGATCAAGCTTTGGTGCTCCCCGTGGCTCAAGAGAGTGATGAAAAAGAGATACCACCGGTTATGCTTGTCAAATCAAACGGTGGATTTCTGTATGGCACCTCTGATATAGCAACAATTGAGTTTCGTCGCGAAACCTTTAATGCAGACACTATTCTCTATGTTGTTGACAAAAGACAGAGCCTTCACTTTGAACAGGTCTTTAGAGCAGTGCGAAAGACTGGTATTGCAAAAAAGGAAACGCACCTTACTCATGTTGGTTTTGGTACGGTCAATGGCCCCGATGGTAAACCCTTTAAAACGCGGGCCGGTGGTGTTATGAAACTTGCCGCTCTTATCGAAGAGGTCACTCAAAAGGCAAAGGAGCGTATGCAGGAGGCAGAAATTGCTCAAGGCATGGCCGAAGAGGAGTACAACAACATCGCAATTATGGTAGGTAAAGCAGCTTTAAAGTTTGCTGATTTGATGAACCATCGCCTTTCCGATTACATCTTTGATATTGAAAAATTTAGCCGCTTCGAAGGAAAAACCGGACCCTACCTCTTATATACTGCGGTACGTATCAAATCAATCATGAGAAAGGCCACAGAAAAGGGTGTTACCCCTGGCCCACTTTTAGAGCCAGGAGACAAAGAACGAGGGCTGATGCTTCTTTTAGGCAACCTCCCCGATATAATTGAAAGCACAGAAGAGCATTTTGCACCTAATTTTATCTGTGATTTTGCCTATGCTTTAGCACAAGAATTTAATCGATTTTACCGCGAATGCCACATCCTCAATGAATCCGATGCAGCAATCCAGTCATCGTGGTTAACTCTATCTAATCTTTGCTTAAGACAACTTGAGCTTCTTTTAAGCATATTAGGGATTGAAATCCCCGAGAGAATGTAGCTAAATAATCAGCGGGAAACCTTTTTTGCATTCTGCCAGACAATAACAATTCTTTGAATCACCGTTACATAACATAAAACAGAAAGCGCACCCAATCCCCAGATCATTCGTGCTGGACCAAGCATTTGAAAGGCTGCTACTATTATCAGTCTTTCCGGACGCTGCATGAGTCCTCGAGAGCAATCTACCCCAGCACCCTCTGCGCGTGCTTTTACATAGCTAATAAGAATAGATCCGGTAATTGTGGTAAATACAAGAATAGCACCAAGAAAATTTGTATCCTGAGAGTAAAGATAATACCAAAGGATCCCACCTAACCACAAAATTTCAGTGATGCGATCACAGACAGAGTCAAAAATTGCCCCAAATACGCTTTTTTTGTTCGCTTCACGGGCTAGTACCCCGTCCAACCCATCCATACAAGCACCCAAAACCATAAAAATTATGGCGAATTTCCATCGACCAAAGGCAGTATAAAAACCACAGGTCCCAAAAAGAAGAACACCACAAAGGGTAAGATGATTTGGATGAACCCCTATTTTAGCCAATATCATGGCAATAGGACGAAGAATTGAGTTATAAAGCGGTTTTAATCCTTCGATCATTTTATAAATAAATTGGTTGGTCCTTGATTAATTATTATTGAAATATATATATTAGGTGCGCTTTAAAGTTAGTATGTGAATAAGCGGAGGAAAAAAATGGCTAGAACCTGTGAAAAATGTGGCAAGCATCCCCGATCTGGAAAGTCGATCTCCCATGCCCACAATGTTAACAATAGAATTTTCTATCCCAACCTGCGTACGATTAAAACCGTAGAGAATGGGACTCCTAAGAAAATTAAAATTTGTATGCAATGCTTAAAGACTATGACCAAAGTTTAAAGTAGATTATTATTAATGCAAATAGAGAGGGCTTCGAGAAATTCGAAGCCCTTTTCTTTATGTAATTAAGTCTGTTAACAATTTATTTAATATTTACAATGGCCCGCCTGATAACGTGGTTTTTCTTACCCTTCATAATAATATAGTAGGGACCAGAGCTTAAATCCTTTAATTTCTCATGGTAACCCTTACCTTCAAAGGACGCGACTTTACGACCTCGAGTATCGTAGATCAATCCTAAACCACCCAGTAAGTATTTATGGGGATTGTAGTTAACATGATTGCTATTGGGAGAGTAAATTATCGGCACACCACCGGGCTCACCGACTTTAAAAATCTGGGCCTCAATAGACACTCCTGGATTAACATTGAAAGCAACGGCATTAAAATCGAAACCCGCATCGTTAATACTATCGTAGGCTAGTTTGCCGTTGATATAAAATTTGTAATCCTTAGAAACTACCAGTGTGTCTGTTGTTCCATTGATGTATGATTCTGGTCCATGTGGTAAGTATGTACCAGTATGGCATACGGCATACTTTCTATTGGCATTGATCCAGAAAAGATAGGATTTTGTTATGGAGGGGGTCTCCATTTTAAAGAAATTCACTCCATAGAGCGCCTCTTTGTTTCCACCCTTATAGGTGACAATCGTTGTACAGGCTTTATTCTTATACAAACCACTGGTAAAGAGGGTTAGTTGTGAATTCACATTTGATATTTTTAATACCCCACCTTCAGATTTAACAGTAGCAGGGTTATTGTTGATGGGGGCCCAACCAACAATATCATTATCATCAAAGCTATCTCTAAATCCTGTTACATACTCTCCTTTTTTATATTGATCGGTGACCAGCACATGGTCGAAGGATACATTAATACCACCGCCGATAAAGAATCCAATATTTCCTGCAGAGAAATCGGAATTAGTAAGCCGTTCAAGAAGCACACCATTACAATAGAGGCTGGTTTCACCATTCTTCTTACTTACTTTTAACGTGTTGTTATCCAAAGAGATAAAGGAGTTCCACCCATAGCTAATTGATTGAAATGAAAGACTTGAGCCAGATTTCACAAATTTCCCAAAGGTATACTGTCGCGTATTGGCTATAAATAGCACATAGCATTGCATATCAGCTTGCATGTTAAATATGATGCCAACCGCCTGTTGAGCTGGGAAGGTATTTACCTTAAATTTGGCACTGTATGTATACTGTGCAGGAAGTGCAGTACTATTTTTTATAATCGCCTGTTGTCCTCCTGGGACAATAACATTGTATAAACCACCACTGCAGTTGGTTTGAGGAGCACCACTAACTGTTACCCAGTTGTTGGCATTGTTAAAGGCGTCTTCAAATATGGTCCCACCATAGAGAAACGAAATTAGACATAAGAGTGTTCCCGCAACAATTGCGATCTTTCTGTTCATTATGCTTACCTTTCGAAAATCTTCCTTCTAATGCTACTTATTATAATATAATAAAAATCTTCAAATTTATAACACATTAAGATAATTACAGTTTAATAGATCCTGCAAATAAAATGAATGTGCCTATTCACCGGTTCTGTTTTACCCCGACTCGGTTTGAAATATATTTTACTAAAACAGATTATTTTTTACAATATTAAATAAATCTAGTCGTAATTTATATATTAAAGTGTATATTTATTTTTTTGAACACAAAATTAACAAGCATCTATTTGTATTCATGCATACCTGTAAACAGTCGTACTCTATTAAAATAATGTTCAGATTTTTTTTATTAGTAACTCTGGCAGCTAGTGGATTTGCAAAAAGCGATTCAGTTGAAACGCTTTCCAAAGATATAATACTGTGCAAATATGATTATGGCCTCTTTGTATCATCCTCACTCATACTTCCCCAAGCAAGCTCTGCCAATAATTGGAAGCACTACATCCTGGGTGGTGCCCGATTAGACTTACCAACCCATAATCCTAATCTGCACCTGCATATAACCGCAGAAGTCGGTCAGATCGATATGAAGGACAATACTGTTCAAAACATAGAGACCATGCACTCTTCAGTCACAATATCCTATTTTCTTCCATTGCCTAAAATTCAACCTCTCTATGTTCGGCCCTTTGCAGGATTCGCTAATATGACCATTTGCCCCTGGGAGTTTAAATTGAAGGATGTACTTCAACATCCTACGCGATATTGCGAAAGTGAAATGGGACTTGTGGGAGGCGTTGAACTCTGCTATCGATACAATCGACTCTTTGTGGCTTTGCCGATCTCTGGCTATTATATTCTCTCAGATCCACAACGATTTACAACAGCGAATTTATCAATCCTTTTGGGAGTTGTTTTTTAAGATCAGGATAGTACCTTTATGAGAATTTTCATTCGATGTTCCGTGTTTAGCATGCTCCTTTTTTTCAGCTCTCTTAGCTATGCTGAAAACGATACGTATATACCCCTACGATTAGATGGGTATAACACACTCCTTTTTAATCAGGAATACCCGCATAAATCGCTCAATATGTATTCGATTATCTATGGTAATCCATTAGACCAATTTCCCTACAATGCGATAAAGGACTATAAGAAAGACTCTCTTTTACATGTGCAATTCCTTGCAACTGCAGGCTCCGAAGCTGGTGAGCCGATGCTCAACATCTTCACTGGTGGGGCTGGGGAAAATAGAGATCACTACACTAAATTTTTAAGCGCAGTTAGATTTCCCAACAAATCCTTTGATATGTTTTATAGCTATCAGTATGTTGACAATTACAGCGACCGCTATGATGGATTGTGGAACACCTTTGCTAAAGCCATGGGAAAAGAGATGGCCTATAGTGAAGAGGGATTGGCAAAGGAAATATCTGCGGGATTCACCCTATACGCTCCAATAGCTTCAATGTCTCTTAAAACAACCAGTTATCGTCATTGGGGTGCAACACCCTATTTCTTCGGTCCTGTACATAGTAGAGGCTACTTAGTTCTCCCCTCGGTAAACTTTAATTTTAAAAAGAGTGCACTAACCAGTGATTTCTTTTTTGACTACCACCGGGACTACTTTGACCATCTACAGTTTAATGAGTTTACCGATGAAGGGTGGGACATCTCCTGGGACAGAAAATTCAAAAATGGTATGCTTGGAAGTTTAAGTCACCATAGAAACTCTCGATTTAGCCCTTCCTCATATGCACAAGCATCAATGCATGACACTTTAGAAACCTATATGGCCTGGACAGTGCTTGGTAAAATCTATAATAACCTTCGACTGGGTGGGCTAGCAAAGATGAGCTATATTCAAATTCCAAAGATAGCCTTTACCTTAGAGGGTGGTTGGGATGTTACTCCGCGAGAAAGAGAGTACTCCTTTAGAAACAATAAATCTTGGGTGGATTATCAAACTCGATTAATCGAGACTGCCTACTTCCATTCTACCTTCCAATATCATGACACGCTATTATATCCAATCAAAGCTTCCATATGGGTTGACTATTGCGATAACCCCCTATGGGAATCGGTACAATTTATTGGCACATCTAAAACGATTATTCGCCAGGACACTATAAGCAATGCAGCTCACCTTACAACCGGCGCCAAAGGCTCCTATTTAGTTTCATACAAAAAGCTTTCAGCACTTCTCTGGGGAAACATGGTAATCACGCCAAAAAATAAAAAGGTACGTTTTTCCTTACCAATGAATTTTGGTGCTGACCTTGCCTATGGCAAACCTGACAATGATTCTCTTTATATTGGATTAAGGATAGAATCGAGAGACCGTGCGGTAATTAATTATAAAAAAGTTGGCTCGAAAAAAACTCTCCAGTATGTGGCCCCCGCTCAAACAAGTGCCTCCTTGGACGTAAGAATTCCACTGATTCTTCCCTTTGCCCGGGAACATGTTCGGACCAATCTCTTTGCTACGGTTGGACCAATTCATTTTCTCTCAGAGGCAAAACGAATCAAGGAGCATCCGGCAGGTAATAAAATTGGCCCCTTAATAGCGCTTGGTGTAAAGGGCTTTTTTAATTAGCCCATTAAGAGCTTAACCGCAATTGGTTGTTCTCGAAGGTAATCCGACCCTCTTTCTTTAGACCATAAATAATACCAAAAAGGTCATCTTCACTTATAGCTTGTGTCAACTGGCCATCAATGGTTTGCTTGCATGTTTCAAAGCTGACAGTATTATAATCATTTAAAAGCGAAAAGATAATCTGCTCACAACGAAACTCGCTTTTCTGTCTGTTTTTCATAGTAGCAATATGTCTTGATTGAATACGTTTACCTAAAGAGACAAGTGCATCTTCAATACTCGGTAACCCTTTAACATAAATGGCATTCTTATCCTCAGTTCCGGAGTTGCGCATAAATACGCATCCAAGCACGCCTTTGCTATCAAGCAAATTGATATAGAGCACATCACGATCCTCTTTGTCCTCAAAGGAAAGTGTGGTGGTTGATGGCAGTTCACCTTCATTTATAAGACGGGCAACTTCCTCTTTGACAAAGTCGACATCCTCAAGCCAGATAGTACTGTTTCTGTAAAAAGTTGCTTTGTCAACGAAAAAGACATAGTAGGTTTTTGAAAAACCTGGATCAAAGGGGCGAATTGCCTCTTGCGCAGTAAGCTCTAAAGATCGAATGGCAGCTAACGCTAAAAGTCCAGTCAACAAACCATTGCCCGTGAGCAACCTTTTCTCACGACCGGACTCATCCTCAACAGTGATGGGAAAAATGATGTGCCCAGAAATTTCAAGACCCAACAGCATTGACCCTTCACTAAAATTGCCAATCCATTTATCTCCAACACTGACAATTTTTGATTGCAAGGAGAGATTATTTTGAGCACTGGAAGCGGTAAGTAAATCTGACTCAATGGTTGACACAAAGAAATAATCCTTGGGATCAATCGATTGATTTTGTATGAAATATCGCGCTAAAATATAGCCGCACTTATCACCATCGACCACATGAACAACATCGGACTCTTTGTCATAGAGTAAAACAAATCCACGATCACCGTCACCATCTAAGGCAAGACCAAACACGGTATCCTGTCCCATAGACCTACCGCGATCAAACAGTTCCTTAACAAAGGGAATATGCCCTTCATATTGATCCCCACGAAAAAGCTCGGCCCCCTCAATCTCGGCAACCCCACAATTCCTGTTGATATTAGAGCCCAGTGGTTCTTCGTTTACCGTTGAATAGTCACATCCTAAAGAATTTAAAACCTGGGA
Source organism: Chitinivibrionales bacterium (assembly GCA_028278335.1). Classification (GTDB taxonomy): domain Bacteria; phylum Fibrobacterota; class Chitinivibrionia; order Chitinivibrionales; family JANQEN01; genus JANQEN01. Next base: position 18,494 of record JANQEN010000012.1, read on the forward strand.
ACTTAACTGAGCATAGGCACCATTGGCATTATCAAGGACAAGATGTAGTCCCTTGAGTACATCTCTCATATCAGCGGGAAGGTGCTTTTGGATAAATACAAGGCTCTCCTCGCAAACATTCTCTACAACATGTACATCAGGACTTCCGGATGTTTGTTTGTTCAAAGAGGCAGAGTACATGTATGCGGAGAGCACATAATCACCAAGTTCACCCTCGGGAAGAAGTTTCTTTCCCTCTAAAAAGAATTTAATACCATTCTGGTTCGAAGGATTGTGGCTGGCGGTCAATGCAGCACCCGCCTTGACACTTCGCTTTAGCATTTCAAAAGGAACAACCGGGGTTGGTACAACTCCCAGGTCGTACACACTACACCCTGCTTGAGAAAAACCCTCTATTACAGCATTTTTTAAAGCCCAATCAGTAGTTATATCACGACCATCATTTCCAAAAATGACAGGATCACCTTTCTTTAAAATTGCTTTGTCCATGAGTAAAGAGGCATAAGCAAAGGAGCTCGCCTTAACAAGTGCCGGTGAAAACACATTGTTCTCTACAAGATTTACTAAAAATGAATCCTCTTCTCCCAAAGCAATTTTTCCTCGAATTCCATCAGTGCCAAAAAAGTTAATTCTTGACATAAGAAAAGCCGTTTCAATACGCTCATCTTTAGAGAGGGAAGACCCTTTGAACAAAAGTACAGCCTTATGAAAATCAAAGAGCGTTGGAAGAGTACAATTCTTCAAATAATCTGAGGCAAGTAGTGTTTCAATGGCATCAACATCATCATCTGAAAAATCTGCACTTGAATCACCGCTATTCTGTGAATGCTGTATTAGTTGACTATCGATGCCCTTCTCAAGTAAATATATCTTCTTTGATACCAATTCATTTAGAAGGGAACTAAATGTATTTACTACTGATTGAATTCTTTCTGTACTCATAGGCCAATCTTTTTTAATGGTAAAAAAAGAAAAAATATAACATTTTGTTCATTTCTTTTGAAATAAAAGAAAGACATTCCACCTGTTGATTTACTTACGTCACCCTAAAAACCGTCTGCAAAAAAATCAACCGTTCCGCGTTTTTCTGTTCCTAATTATATATTAAGAGCGTATAATTTTATTAATTTCATAGAGATTTTTTATAATCATTTTAAAGAAACAGAATTGACCTATCAATTCAACATATGAAAAAGGGATATCACTATCATGATTACCATCCAGGAGCTTCTTAAAAAGACTGTTGAGGTTCAGGCCTCTGATCTGCATATTACTGCTGATGCACCTCCACTTTTTAGAATCGATGGCAAGCTTAAACCAATCATCCCGGAAAAGTTAACTGCTGAGCAAACAAAAAAACTTACCCAAACCATCTTAACTGAGCCTCAAAAAAAATCCTTTGAAAAACATAAGGAGATCAATTTCTCCTTTGGTGTTCAAAGCCTTGGTCGTTTTCGGGCAAATGCATTTTTACAACGGGGCTGCACCTCCTGTACACTTCGTCATATTCCCATGACAATAAAAGGGGTCGAAGATTTGGGGCTTCCTAAAGTTATTGAGAAACTTACAACAAAATCGAGTGGTCTTATTTTAGTTACCGGACCTGCGGGAAGCGGAAAAACGACAACCCTAGCCTCATTGCTTGATCGCCTAAACGCACAGGTTGAAGGACACATTCTCACCATTGAGGACCCTATTGAATATATTCATCTTCATAAGAAATGCATAGTCAATCAACGGGAGATGAATCATGATACAGTAAGTTATGAGCGGGCCCTCTTTGATGTCACCAAGCAAAATCCTGATGTAGTGATGATCAGCGATCTTCCTGACCCTGAGGCTGTATACTCTGCGCTTACCATCGCAGAGACTGGCCACCTCACTCTTGCAGCTATGCCAACGGGCTCTGCTGTACTGACACTTAAACGTATCATCGACCTCTTTCCTGGAGAGCAGAAAGAGCTTGTTCGAGGTAAGTTGGCAATGAGCTTAGAGGGACTCATTAGTCAGAAATTACTCCCTCAAATTGGTGGCGGTCTGGCTCTTGCTTCAGAAATATTATTGGCCAATACTCAGATCCGCTCTTTAATCATGGAAAATGCCATTGATCAAATCCAGGAGATAATTGAGTCAAGCCACACCTCTGGTATGCAATCACTCAATAGCGACCTCGCCCGTCTCTATGCTGCACAGAAAATAACCAAAAAAGATGCCCTCAGTGCAAGCCCTGATCCTGAATCATTGCTGCAAATTTTGGGTTAAGAGAGAGGGAGTAGGATTTACATGGCAACATTCCAGTACAAAGGGATTTCAGCCTCAAATAAAGAGGTGAGCGGAGAAATTGCTGCAGAGAGTCGCGCTGAGGCCCTGAATTTGATAAAGAACCAAAACATCCGAGCCCTTACTGTTAAAAAGAAGCCCATGGAATTTTCCATCTCTCTGGGATCACGAGTAAAACTTTTAGATATCAGCCGTTTTACGCGCCAATTCTCGGCGATGTCCTCCGCAGGTTTACCTATTGTCCAATGCATGGACATTTTAAGCAACCAAACAGAGAATAAAACACTGGCCAATGCCATACGCCAGGTTTCTGGAGATATCCAGGGCGGAAGTGCTCTAGCAGAATCGTTATCCAAACATCCAAAGATTTTTAACAGCCTTTACTGTAATATGGTTGCCGCAGGTGAGACTTCCGGTAATCTTGATGGTGTCCTCCAAAGACTTGCCGAATATCAGGAGAAGGCCAATACTCTGGTGCGAAAAATTAAGAGTGCTATGATCTATCCGCTAATCCTAGGTATAATAGCTGTTGCAGTCACAGCACTTTTACTTACTGTAGTTGTACCAATATTTTCAGATATGTTCTCTGAGTTGGGAGGTAATCTACCGGCACCAACTAAAATAGTATTAGGTGTGTCTAATTTCTTACGAGCCTATATTATCCAATCACTTGCGGTACTTGCAATTCTCATCTTGATTTTACTTCGCTACCGAAAGACAGAAAAGGGTTCCTATGTATTGGATGCTCTTTTACTTAAAATTCCTGTATTTGGTGATCTTGCACGTAAAAGCTCTATAAGCCGTTTTTCACAAACGCTATCAACACTTTTAGATAGTGGTATCAGTATATTAAAGGCCCTTTCAATTACAGCTAAGACTGCTGGAAACAAAGTGTTAGAGCGAGGTATCTTTTTAGCGATTGAAAAAATAACCGGTGGGCAATCCATTGCTGAACCCCTTAGTGAGACTGGCCTTTTTCCTCCCATGGTTATACATATGATTGCAGTTGGTGAAAAAACCGGTGACATCTCTAGCATGCTCAATAAAATTTCGACCTTCTATGAAGAGGAGGTCGATGCAGCAGTTGATGCGCTGACCTCAATTTTAGAGCCAATAATGATTGTCTTTTTAGGAATTATCATTGGGGGAATTTTGCTTGCCATGTATTTGCCCATGTTTGAAATGATTAATTTAATTGGATAATGGAACGATTTCACTGTATAATAATGAAAAGAAAAAAACATTAAAGAATTAGGAAAAATGGCCGATATATTAGAATAGGTAAAGAAAGGCGGTGATGGTGTATGCGGTTAACACCAATAAGCAATAAAATAGCAAGCGAACTTAAAAAGGTAGAAAATGCGAAAAAATCGCCTAAGGCATATTCTGCACCTAAGAAAGCCTCTTTTTCTAAACAGGACTCATCCTCATTTACCTCTGATGCTCGTCGCTTAAGTGAGAGCAAGGCTCAGGCAGATATTGCAGCTGCTCGTATTGCAATGGAGCCAGATATCCGAGTAGAAAAAGTCAATGAGGTAAAAAAGAAAGTTGCCAACGGCTACTACAATACCTCGGAGTTCGCTGATAGACTTGCAGAAAAGATGTGTGACGTTTTTGGTATAAAGAAATAGATCACTTTTCTTTGATAACGCCGAAACAGGTAAAATAACTGTCCATTAATTAATAAGCATATACTTTTAGTCGAGCAATATTATGGGGACTTTTTAATCTTCGTAAGGCCTTATCTTTAATCTGACGAATTCGTTCTCGGGTCAAATGAAGATGTTCGCCAATCTCTTCTAAGGTATGGGAGGTCTCCTCACCAATTCCAAAATAGAGCTTAATCACCCGTTTCTCCCGTTCATTGAGGTTGCTTAAAACTGCCTCAATTTCGCTGAGAAGTAGCTTTTTAAGAGCCCTTTCATCGGGCTGCGCCTGGCTTTCATCCTGTAAGAGATCTATCAACTTTGAATCATCTTCCCCGTCCTGCCCGAAGGGCATATCAAGAGAAATGTAAGAGTTACCAATTTTTAAGGCCTCTGCTACAACCTTGGGATCTATTTCCAGCTCTTGAGCAATCTCCGCAATATTTGGAGGACGACCATATTTCTGTTCAAGAGTGATTTGTACCTTGCCAATTTTATAGAGCGTACTGACTCGATTAAGAGGAAGTTTAATTATTCGAGACTGCTCTGCCAGGGCTTGCAAAATAGCCTGTCGAATCCACCACACCGCATAGGAGATAAACTTAAAGTTTTTTTTCTCATCAAATCGCTTTGCTGCACGTATGAGTCCAAGATTTCCCTCATTAATAAGATCACTGAGTGGGAGCCCCTGGTTTTGATAATTTTTGCACACTAATACCACAAAACGAAGGTTGGACATGACAAGTTTTTCAAGGGCAGCGCGATCACCCTTCCTTATGCGAATAGCGACTTTTGCCTCATCTTTTGCGGATAATGTGTTGTGGCGACTAATGTTTCTTAAATAGAGGGCAAGGGTCTCATCAGTAACAAAGTAATTATTTTGAACAGCAGAGAACATGGTAATTACTTTCAGGCTAGGTTGATGTATTAATCAGATACTTTTTTAATATACACAAACTTTCTCATTTTTTCAGAAATTTCCTGGTAATCATTGTATGGTGGAAATATTTCAACCTATTTTATGCTCAGATTATAAATTATTGCAATACATTTCAATGATAACTGGATTTGTAATAATTATTACTAAATGTAATAGGATTTTGAGGAACAAAGAAAAGTTTTAAGGTGGTTCCCTATGGTTGATAAAACAATATCAAAACTTCGGTAGTTTTAGCTAAAAAGAATTCCCCGGGAGTATTTATGTATGATCTAATAATTATCGGTGGCGGCCCAGCAGGATACCATGCAGCAAAATGTGCTGGTCAAGCTGGTATGCAAACTGCACTCATAGAAAAAGGCGAACTTGGTGGCGTTTGTCTCAATGAAGGATGCATTCCATCGAAAGCTTTGCTCCATTGCTCCAAACTATACTATCAAGCACTCCACTCGCAACCCTTTGGTATATATACACAGGAGTGCACCTTCAACCTTCCCGAAGTTATTGAACGGAAGAAGCACATAATCATTACTAATCGGAAGGGTATTGCATTTTCATTGAAAAAAGCAAAGGTTACCATAATTGAGGGAGCAGCAATAATAGGTCCCTCTCAAGGAGGATCCTTTGTAGTGCAGGTAAATGGAAAGGAGATAAAAGGTCAACGACTACTTATTTGTTCCGGATCTGAGCCGATAGTACCTCCTTTACCAGGGATTGAGCTACCATTAGTTGCCTATAATAGGGAGATCCTTGCTAAAACCGAGATACCAAAAAAACTTGTTGTGATTGGCGGTGGGGCCATTGGATTGGAGTTGGCGACTTTTTTTGCAGAAATAGGCTCCACAGTTTCAGTTATTGAAATGGTACCTACAATTGGCGGCCCCATTGATAAGGATATTGCCAAGGTTCTAAAAGGTGAGCTTACCAAAAAGGGAATTACCATAAAAACCGAAACAAAGGCATTGGAAATTAAAAATGATCGGGTCATATATGAAGAGAAAGGGGCAAAAGGAGAGGTAGAGACAGATTGTGTATTGGTTTCCATTGGTCGCAGACCGTCCACAAATGATATAGGTTTAGAAAACATCGGCTGTGAAATGGAGAGAGGTGCCTGTATTACAGACGAACAGGGACGGACAAAGGTGCAAAACCTTTGGGCTGCCGGTGACTGTAATGGCAAATCAATGCTTGCCCATACAGCGTATCGAGAGGCTGAGGTGTGCATTGACTCGATGCTTGGAAAAGATACCCAAGTAAACTACCAGGCTATTCCCTCGGTCATTTATACACACCCAGAGGTCGCCATGGTAGGTCTTACACAAGCAGAAGCAGAATCTAAGGGAATCAATGTTGAGGTAGTCAAGGTTCCCCTGTCGATAAACGGAAGGTATCTTGCTGAATCTGCTGGTGAGCGTGGACTGTGCAAGCTCATCATTGATAAAGAGAAAGAGACTTTCTTAGGTGCTCACTTGATCGGATCTCATTGTTCAGAAATGATTTACGGAATGGCCTTCATGATAGAAAAGGGTATATCGGTTTCAGATTTTCGTGAAACCACGTTCCCCCACCCTACAGTTTCTGAAGTATTAAAAGATGCTTTACACCAATAAAAGAGACTCTTTTAAAGCTTCACCTTGGCTGTTAATTACTTAGGGCTTCGTTAACAATTTTTGATAGCTTTTTCATATTAAAGGGCTTTTGTAAAAAAGCAAAGGCTCCCTCGTTCATCATTTTTCGGGCATCCTCATTCATTGAATGGCCCGATACTAAAACGGTTTTTACCTTTGGATTAATCTTTCTCAGTTGTTTAAAGCAATCATACCCACCAAGTTTGGGCATAATAATATCAAGCATAACAAGATCAATATCTTCAAAATTTTTTCGGTAATACTCAACGCCTTCCCGGCCGTTTTCACAGGCTGTCACTGAAAAATGAAGCTCCTTGAGCATCTCTAAAAACATCTCCTTAACAACCTGTTCATCATCGATGATTAAAATGTTTCCGGTGCATTTCGACACATCAATCTTATACTTTTGCGTATCACTCTTTACCTTTTGTGCTATAGGAAGGAATATTTTAAAGGTTGTCCCCTTGTCAAACTCGCTATACATCTCAATAGCACCGCCATGATTCTTTATCGTCCCATAAACACTTGACAAACCAAGACCAGCACCATCACCCATCTCCTTTGTTGTAAAAAACGGTTCGAAGGCCCTGGTCTTTGTCTCTTCGTTCATTCCCACACCGGTATCGGTGATTTCCAATAAAAAATGAGAGCCGGGCTTAACCTCCTCGTGATTATGCTGGCTAATGTACTCCTTGGTAATCTCAATAACGCGAGAATGTATGGCCAGCGTGCCACCATGGGGCATGGCATCACGGGCATTGACCGCAATATTGAGCACTACATTTTGAAGCTGGTTACGATCACCCATAACCGAACAGTAATTGGCCTGTAAATTTTTGACAATCTCAATACGACGGTCAAAGGTGTGTTCGATAATCTGAAGTACATTGTTTATTGTTTCATGCATGTTGACCACAACGATCTGATATTTTCCCTTTCGGGCAAAGGCAAGAAGCTGGGCAACCAGATCAGCTGCCCGTTTCGACGTATCCAAAATGGTATCAACATACTTTTTAAGTTTTGGATTCTCTTCAGCATATTTCCATTTGATGATTTCTGCAAAACCCGTAATGCCGCTGAGCATATTGTTAAAATCATGGGCAATGCCACCGGCAAGCTTGCCAATTGCTTCCATCTTCTTTGACTCGTGCAGTTTCTGCTCTAATCTGCTTTTCTCCTCAACATCCCGTTTATGTTCGGATATCTCCTGTTTTAAGAGTTCATTGGATTTTGTAAGATTCTTCTGTTCCTCCTTAAGACGATGGCTCATAGCTTTTATTTGAAGGTATTCGCTCTTTATAGAGAGGAGCATCCGTCGCTGCATGAGGATTGTGAGCAGAACAAAGCAGGCACCAAAAAAGAAAATGACTCCTACAAAGAGCTCGCTGACAATATGCACTTGCTTTACATATGCCAACAACACGATAATATACCCCACAAAAAAGAAACACATCAAGAGCATATGATAGACAAAGGAACGTTTTATAGTAAGATGTTCTCGTGTTACAAAGGAGATATCGAATATCTTAAGCATGGTCCTGAATTTATAGATGCTTAGCGCCATAATAACAGCACCAATGACTATAAAAACACATGCTATTACTGTTGTTATATCCAAAGCCACCTGCTTTACAAAAATCTAATTGGCCCGTTTACAACAAAAACAATTACAAGTAAAACAAAGGCAAATATCATCCTACAGGTGAATACTTTTATCCACCTAAGGTGTAGAGTGTCGATGAAAGGGAATTAATATTATATAACATCGACAATTCCCGATTCAAACAATTTTTGAAAAAGTAGCAAATCAAACCGCAATTAAACAAGGCACGTAAGTAATTTTATAATACTGAATATATAAAAAAAACAAGAAATATCAATTTTAATGACTAGCATGAAACCTATTTCCTTACCTGTTTTAATTGATTCTCCACGAAGCGCTCCTTTCAATATGGCTGCGGATCTATTTCTCCTTTCCCGCTGTTCAGAGGACTCAAATCTATTCCTTCGGTTCTATTCTTGGGAAAACCCTACAATCACACTAGGGTATCAGCAAAAAGCAAATGAGGTACTCAATAAAGAGATGATTAGTGACCAGAGCATCTCCTGGATTCGTAGGCCAACCGGAGGTCGAGCTGTGTTCCATTCCAATGATATAACCTACTCCCTTATCTTTTCAAAAAAATTGTCCTTATTAGGCTCTAACATTAACGAAACCTACCATATTATATCTCAATGCCTTATAAGAGGCTTAGCACATTCTAGCATATCCTGTTCAACCCATGATTCAGAGCTAAACAGTGTGGAAGCAAAGGGAGCCACCAAGTTACCCTGTTTTTTAGCACCTAATCGTAATGAGATCATGGTACAGGGGAAAAAACTTATTGGTTCCGCTCAAAAGCGAACCGACTCAGCAGTACTCCAACATGGATCTATACCTATTTCAAAAGAATTCATTCAACTACCAAAATATGAAAACATTGATCAAAAAAGTCAGAAGCGGTACAGGACTCTATTAAAAAATAAATGCACCTGTATTGTTAATCATTTAAATCGATTTGATAAACACCTGTTTATTAATAACCTTATTGCTGGTTTTTGTGAGGTGCTTGGCCTCCACTGGTACAAGAGAGAGTGGTCAAAACAAGAGCTTAAAGAGATACAAGCACTTAGTCATAGCAGAAGTTTCTTGCAAACCTATGTTGAGGATGAATAGAGATTGGGGGATACATCCTTTTTCATCTGACAACGAACAGATTTGACGGGGCCCGATAGTTTCTTATTTGGTATTGATGTTTTATAGTCTAATGTCACGATTTCCATCCTCAATGTGTTTTTATAATTTCCTTACTGAATCCATACAACAAAAGTGTTGTCAAAAATTATTCACAATAATTAGCAAATATGCTATAAAAAGATCATTAATGTGTTTAATCGATAAATTTGTTGTCAAAAACACCAGCTAAAAAGTTAAATTATCGCTCGTTCGGCCTATATTTATGCTATATTACTATATATGATTTCCCTATTTGATTACCTGGATTATCGAGATTTTCTCAAGGAGTTCTACGAATCCAAGAAAAAGGAAAGCCCCTTTTTCTCCTTACGCTATATGAGTGGTAAGGTGGGAATGGACCCAGGTAATATAGTTAAAGTATTCCAGGGAAAACGGCATCTCTCCAAGAGGCTTTTGGAAGGATTTATCAATCTTTGTGATTTTAAGGCAAAGGAGGCCAAATATTTCAGGGCCCTTGTGGCCTTTGGAAAGGCAAAGAAGGAGAATGAGGTCAAGCGTTTGTATGAGGAGCTTATATCTCTCAAGGATGTTCAATCCCTGAAACTGAGGGCCACACAATATGAGTTTTACAAGAAGTGGTACTATACGGCAATAGCCGCATTACTAAACTTTTATGAGTTTAAGGGTGATTATAAGAGCCTGGCAAACCAGCTTACACCACCAATAACGGTAAAGCAGGCAAAGGAGGGCATCAGACTCCTCGAAAAACTTAGGATTGTTAAAAAGAATGATGATGGTATCTATTCACTTACGAATAACTTTTTAACCACCGGTAACGAGTGGCACTCAATTGCCATACGCAAATTTCAGGAAGAGACCACAAGGCTCGCCCTTGAATCCTTTAAGAGCCAATCACCTAAAGAGCGGAACATGTCAACCCTATCAATCTCGATCTCTGAGGAGGACTTGGATAAAATTAATGAATTAACAAAGGAGTACAGAAAGTCTATACTTAAGTTAGTGGATGAAACGGAGAATCCCAATAGAGCGTACCAGTTAAACATCCAGCTGTTTCCATTAACAAAGGCAAAGGGGACCGGCCATGATAAGGCATAGGTTCAGGAAAACTATATTCCGGACAATCAGTATAGCTGCTTTTTGTGCCCTGTGTTTTATACGTTGCTCCATAGATGTTGCCGGAGGTTTCGGTTCTGAGACGGGTACAGAAGTCAGTATCATAGGTGTAATTGTTGACACATCAGGAGAGCTTGTGCCCCAGGCTGTGGTCACATTACTACCAGATACTTATAATCCAGTTACCGGCAATCCGGTCCCCGATTCATTTACAACCACCACAGATCAGTTTGGCAGATACTCATTCAAAATAGCGGTGAAGGGCAATTATAATATTCAGGTTGTTGATTTATCTCAGCAGACAAATGCCCTAATCTCCGACATCTCTATTCAAAATGATACTATCGTTGTTCCTCCGGCAACACTAAAAGATCCTGGAATTGTTACAATTTTTATGCCCGACACAGTTGATACGATACATGGTTATCTCTGTTTCATTGGGACGACCCTTTACCGGCCTCTTAAAGAAGCAGTGTCTATTGATGACACCACCTATGCAATTAACTTTGCCTCCGTACCTATGATGAATAATGGGGCACTATATTATGGAATTCGAAGTAATCCGTCATTTTCAGTAATCTTTGCTGACACTATTGTTGTGACTCCTAATGATACTACGATTTTAGATTTTTTACGATGGGTCAACTACACACGTGAGAACTCTGATCTTGTGGGAAACAGAGTAAATGACTTACTATACAATATAATTAGCCAGACTATTTGGGCTGCAACCAATAATGGCATTTCCAGTTTTAACAATAGTATATGGACGACCTATACTAAAGACAACACCCGGCTCCCCTCAGATATTGTCAATGATTTAGCTTTGTATCTGTTACCTGATCTGAGTTTTGGCACAATGTGGGCGGCCACTGACAGTGGTGCGGTCAGTTTCATCAATAACAATTGGACTGTCTTTAAGAAGGGAAACTCAGGACTTCCCTCAAACCACATTACCAGCATAACCATAGATTCTTCCGGTTCGAAATGGTTTAGCACTAAGGGTGGTGGTCTGGCTATATTGCGTGACACCACATGGACAGTATATGATACGGTGCACGGTTTGCCATCGAATACAATACTTCAGATAGGTGTCGACAAAACCGGAATTGCCTGGTGTGTATCTAATAAGGGTGTAGCACGTTTTGACAGCAGGCGATGGGTGTCCTTTTCAACAAACAATTCCGGCATTTTTTCGGACGAGGTATTTAGTGTTGCCTTTGACAACAACAACAATGTCTGGTTTGGCTGTCGGGATGGCGTTTCCCGTTTTAATGGGAGCACCTGGACCAATTATACGGCCCAGTCATCTTCGTCTATTCTCACTGACACGATCTTTACCATACTATTTGACAACCAAGATAATGCCTTGATAGGCACCTCAAGGGGCCTGACTCGATTCAATGGAGAACAGTGGTTCGATTTTAGTGGCGAACGATATACCTTGCTGGGCCAAAAACAGATTCGTACCTGTGCAATTGACGTGATGCGAAATACCTGGGCTGGAACAGCAAGCCATGGTATTATTGGTTTTGGCTTTGCAATAAGGGAGGAATAGGGACAAAAATTTTAAGACAACTATTCAAGTGATAAGCTTTCAATTAAAAGGACTATAGAGATAACATATCAAAATTCCGGACGGCGACCAACCATGGGAACTCGATATCTCAGAGCCCTATAGTCCTTTTTTTACCCTCACTTTTAAAAATAATAATCTACAACATAATAATATACCATTGGAGGAACAATGAGAAATGTATTTGTTTTCTTGCTCACCCTGCTCATATCACTGACATTCAGTGATAAAATCACCCCTGAGCTTTCTCAGAAGCTAAGGAGTGCCTCACCATCGGATATGGTTGACTGCATTGTCCTGATGCGGGAAAAATATCCTCTCAAGTCAATGAAAAGCAGCACTGTATTAGATAGGATTTACACATTCAGAAGCATTGCCAAGCAAAGTCAGGAGCCACTTCTTAATGCTCTTTCCAAACGAACCGAGGCAATCGAGACGGTGAAACAATTCTGGGTGATCAATGGGCTTCATGTAAAAGCAACCCCTGCGGTTATCGAAGAGATTGCCTCTCGCAATGATGTTGCCCGTGTTTTAGAGGATGGTATCGTCACCGTTAATCCTATCATTCCCTCAGATAAAACTGCAACAGCTAAGGGTATTGAGTGGGGCGTGACAAAAATCCAGGCTGATAAATGCTGGGAGATCGGTATTACCGGTGAAGGTGTCCTTATAGGAATCATTGATACTGGCGTAGATTTTGAACATCCCGCTCTCAAAGATAAGTGGTCCGGGCATTGGCATGATGCTATTGGCAGCAGTGAAAAACCCCGTGATGGTCATGGTCATGGCACCCATTGTGTGGGATCCATACTCGGTGGTGATGGCCCAGGAAGCTTTCAACAAGACATTGGTGTGGCGCCCGGTGCCAAGTATGCTGCGGCAAAAGGACTCAATGATCAGGGTTCCGGTTCAAACACCCAATTAATCGAGTGTTTAGAATTTATGGCTAATATAAAGGAAAAGGATGACCTTAAAGCAGTCTCTAATTCCTGGGCTAATAGCAAAGGTGGTGAAGCCGGATACCTAGAGGCATTTAAGACGTTGCGAGCAATTGATATCGTACCCTTAGTTGCTAATGGAAATAATGGTTCTCAAGGGAGTGGCTCTGCCCAATCTCCCGGTGATTACCCCCATGTTATTGGTGTTGGTGCCACAGACAATGGTGATAAACGGGCAAGTTTCTCAAGTATGGGCCCCACAACAGAGAAAGCCCCTTGGAACGATCAATCTCTCTGGTTTCGTGATGACTGGAATTATGTAAAACCAAACATTTCCGCACCGGGCAAAGATATCAATTCATGCATACCCGGCGGTAAATATAAACTGATGAGCGGGACTTCAATGGCCACCCCTCATATGTGTGGTGTTGTGGCACTACTTTTTCAGAAAAATAGAAACCTCACCTGTGAAATGGTGTATAACTTGTTACTTGACAATGCAGATGAGGTGCCTACCTATACAACCTATCCCAACCAGGAGCTTGGCTGGGGGCGGGTCAATGCATTAAAATCGGTTAATGCGACCCCCTTAATGAACCAACCCTGGATCAGTGTTTCAAAAAAGGATCTACCCAAGCTTGAACCGGGAAAGAGGGTTGATTTTTCCATAGTCGCCAAAAACCTCGGTGGGGTAGATGCAAAAAACACCACAATCAAATGTATCTCGTTGAACAATTATGTAACTATATCAAATCCCAACTTTACTGTGGGTGATTTAAAACCAAATGAGGAGGTTGGCAACAGTAGCAGTCCCTTTAAAGTGGCTGTCCATGCAAAGACTCCCCAGGGACATCGGGGAAAATTAGGTCTTGTTCTTCATGCTGATGGTCCCCATGACACACTCGATTTTGATGATACCGTATCAATCTCATTTATTGTTGGTACGCCACCACCACCCTTTGAAATCTTTAAGGAGGATTTTGAGTATACCGGAAGCGTTGACAGTTTTTCCCTTATTTGGGATGTAAGTGGTAATTGGCAAAGATCAGATAAAGCAGCACAGTCTCCCACCCATGCAGCTTATAGTGGCAAAGTTGTTGACGGTAAGACGCAACTGACCATGAAAAAGCCCATAGACCTTTCAAAAGTAAAGGATTATCGGCTCTATTTCTCCTACAAACACAAATACAATATTGAGAAAATAATATTCTCAAGGTTGGCATTAGACATCTCCTCCGATGGCGGAAGCAAATGGGAACCGCTCTGGAATCCTCGTGTTATATTTGAAGATAGCTCCAAATGGGCAAGTGCTGGTCATGACATAGAACCCTTTATCAGTGATAAGGTGGCCTTCCGTTTCTCCCTGGAATCTAAGAGCTTTTTTCAAAAATATGCAGACTGGTATATCGACGACATATCGATCTTTGTGGATACCGACAACCAACCTCCCTACATAGATCAGGCAACACTTTGGTCCAACACGGACAAAATCGGGCCCTTTGACGTGAAAGCAAAGATCACGGATAATTCAGGCATCAAAGAGGCAAATCTTAATTATCGAGTCGGCACAGGATCATGGCAGAAGCTTGCCTTGACAACCTCAGGCCAAGATCTTTACAAAGCAGCGATTCCTGCACAGACCGGCACCGATAAGATTGATTACTTTTTAGAAGCGGTAGACAAGTGGGAGTTGACCGGTCCCTCCAATGCAGGGACCTTTCCTATTGGTGCAGACCAGAATGGAGGCTATCATTCATTCATGTATGGTACAACCAGTATTCTGGATCATCAACGGGGGAGTAAACTTCGGTTTTCTAACTTCCAATCTAAAGGCCTTCTACATATTAACTATTATCTGCCTGTTGCCATGAAGGTCACCATAAAGGTATTTGATGTTTTTGGAAAAAAAGTAGCCACAATTATTAACGACGAGGTAGCTCAGGGTGGCCACAGGATACTATGGAACCAAAATAAAGATACCCAGGACCGGGTTGCCTCTGGTATCTACTTCCTCAAAATTGAAGTACACTCTACAAAGAAAGGTAGTCAGAGTAAAACTTTTAGCAAAGTTGAAAGATTTGCTATCACCAAATAACTCTAAAAGTAAAAAGGAGACAGATAAATGCACGGTATAAAAATATTACTTGTTATCAATTTACTATTTGCTATACTACTCACCAATAGCTTTGCACGAGAAGTTACTGTATTAGGAGCTGTTGTGGATTCTCTTTCTAGCAAGCCACTTGCTGAGGCACAGGTTGCCATATTAACAGGAACTAGCAGTGACACGATAGTTACCGACAAGGATGGGAAATTTAATGGAACTGTTGAGTTAATGGATATGGCCACGGAGGTTTTTGTTACTATTGGAAAGGAAGGATATTTACCAACATATAGCCGAGTTGCCGTTGACACAACAAGCAATAGTGCTGATTGTGGCACTGTGAAAGTGCAATCCATTTCAATAGGTATTGAAACCAGAAATAGTTTTAACCTATCATTGGGAGATCCTGTATCTGTAAAACTTTTTTCACTGCATGGTCAACTGATCTATGCGGGGCCGGCTGGACCTCTACATAAATATAAATGGCATAAAAGAAACAGCGGTATCCAACCATTGATACTGCAGTATAAGTACAAGGACGGGAGATCGAGTGTTTGTAAAATTCTTAATAGAGTAAAATAAATTCATTGCTCAGGTATTGTGGAAGGGAGTATTGAGGGCAATACTCCCCTATTTCTCAAGCACCCCGACTATGGCAAGTTTCTTTGAACAGGTGGAGTATTTCTAGAGAATATTCCCAGCCAAAGGTAATTGTCTACACTTATAGCTACTATCCCCATTCCCTTTATAGTCTAACGAACAAGGCTACATCTTCATTGAATTTAACTTAAGTTTTAAAATATCTAACTTAAGTTTTAAAATATTTAACTTATATTTTTTACTATTTAATGTGATATTTTTTTACATTTAACTGAAATATTTTTGGATTTAACTTAAATTTTTTTACAGCGTACTAATAGTGATAAGCACACCCTTCCTTGTTACATAGACAAACCAGTAAAGAACATTACCACTATAACACTCTAGTATAGGTGAACTCTCTTAATTATTTTACCGTAACTGACTTTGCTAGATTTCTCGGTTTATCCGGATCCAAACCATTGTGATCTGAGGCAAAATAGGCCATTATCTGTAAGGGGAAGGTAAAGGGTACTATAGACATGGCAATGGCATATTTATTATTCTCTATGGGCACCCGCAAGGTGTAATCGGAAATCTCAGTCACCCGTTCATCAAAATCAGCAACAACTGAAATAATTGTTGCACCGCGGCTCTTCATTTCCATGATATTACCGATCAATCGGTCGTAGGTTTCATCGGGTGGAGCCACAAACACTACAGGATAACCCTCATTGATAAGAGCAATGGGGCCATGTTTTGATTCCCCTGCAGGATAGGCCTCGGCATGGTTGTAGGAGATCTCCTTAAGCTTGAGTGCACCTTCGTAGGCTGCAGCCATGGAAAGTCCCCGCCCAAGAAAAAAGAAATTTATCTTTTTGGATATAATCTGGGCAACAGCTTTGATTGCATCTTCCCGCTTAAGGATTACATCACCCACATCAGCGGTAGCAATAAGTGCCTCGCGATATTTATCAATCTCCTCCTGACTCATCTTTCCTTGGATCTCGGCAATGCGAAGCGCAACCACGGAAAGAGCGGTCACCTGTGTACAGTAGGCTTTTTGACTGGCCACGGCAATCTCAGGCCCTGCAGTAGTAATAAGAACATGATCAGAGTACCGTGTAAGTGACGAGCCCACCACATTGACAACCGAGCAAATCTTTGCACCAAATTTCTCGCGAGCATATCGTACTGCCTCAATAGTATCAGCGGTTTCGCCAGATTGAGAAACGGTAATAACACAAGAATTTTTTGGCATTTTTGGTAAATGGTCCTTAAACTCGGAACATTCAATGGGAGTCATAAAGGGGCCACCAAAACGGGTCATCTGGAATTTTCCTGCAAGGCAGGCATAAAAGGCAGTTCCCGCAGCGGTAATATAAACATGTTCAGCATCCAATATGGTCTTCACAAAATCATCAATGTTTTCCTGGGGCACATTTACCTGCTCACGAACCTTTCTTGGCACTTCGTGGAGCTCTTTATGCATAAACCATTTGTACTCTTTACCATCTAAAACCTTTGCTGCAGCATCAATTGACCACTCAACCGTGATTGGCTCACGCTCAATTTTATTGCCCTTTATCACATCAAATATTGCAACCTTACCTGGATTGAGCACAGCGATCTCATCATCATCAAGAATATAAGCCATGCGGGTTAACGGTAAAAAAGCTGGAATGTCTGATGCACAATAGGTTGTTTCTCCAGGGGTTATACCAATGGTTAGTGGTGACTCTTTTCTTGCTACAATCATGGTATCCGGTGTATCAGCATGGCAAACAACAATACCATAGGCACCTTTACATTTATTAATAGTGGCAACAACAGCCTCTTTTAAGGCCATGCCCGAGTCTAAAAATTCTTTTATCAGTACGGGAAACACCTCTGTATCAGTATCTGATTTAAAGGAGTGTCCCCGGGTGATAAGCTCCTCCCGAAGCTCCATAAAATTCTCTAAAATGCCATTATGCACTACAGCAATTTTATCTGCACCATCCAGGTGGGGATGAGAGTTTTGTGCATTGGGTGGTCCATGAGTTGCCCAGCGAGTATGCCCCATACCAAAGTCACCCTCCATCGCATCAAACCAACCCTCTTTATTAATATCAGCAATCCTGCCAGCATTCTTTCTCAGTTCAATTTTTCCCTTATTAACAATAGCGATCCCTGCAGAGTCATACCCACGATACTCTAATCGCTCTAAACCCTCACGAATAAGTTTGGCAATGGGAAGCTCTTTCTTGTTTGTAATAAGGCCAAAAATACCACACATACCAGTTGTCCTATCAAGTTGTTAATGAACAGTTAATTATTGCAAAAATACGATCACTTAAACCATATATTGCACAGTAAGTGATCTTAAATATAATAAAATGAGGAAAATATAAAAACAACTCCTGGGAAAATTTCTTTTATATGATAAAACTTTCTTCAAAAATCAGAGTGATGTTTAACCCAGATTATCCTGTAGGAGTAGATGCAGAAGTGCAAGATTATGATTTAGTAAGACTTGAAGGTTTTGAAGGGCATATCTACAAGGTGATATGGCCGAAAAGCCTGAAAGCCTTAATGGGCACAGGGTTACGGGCTACTTCCCAAGTGTACATCCGGTCAAAGTCGTGGTGTGCTTCTGTGCTGCTTCCTATTGCATAATCTGGGTTTAATTAAGCACGTGCAAGGGAAAGCACCTGCACTGATTTCGCTTGAGCCTTTAAAAGAACCTGGGAACATAAATCTGCTGTTGACCCTGTGGTGACCACATCATCAACAAGGAGAACTCGTTTCTGGGAAACGAAAGGTTTCATTTGGGGATTTACTCGAAAGGCATTGGCGAGATTTTTTCTTCGCTCCTCCTTGGTGAGACGGGTTTGAGTCTTGGTATGTTTTATACGCTGCAATAAGTTCGGAACATAGGAAAGGTTGGTGTCTCTCTTCTGGATTACTCCTCGGGCAAAGTAATCGGCTTGATTATACCCCCGTTTTGTCCGACGAAAAAAGTGTAGGGGTACGGGTACGATACAATCAATTGTTTGAAAAAGATCCTTTGGAATAAGTGGGCTAAAATGACTCCCCAAGTAATAAAGAAGGTTTTTCTTTCCTTGATATTTCCCGTGGTGTATAAGATTTTGCACTGATGCGTTAAAATCAAAGAGTGAGACAATTCTCTCAAAGGTATGGGGCCATCGATCATGACAACTGCATGAAACACCGTTCTTATTTAAGGCACAGAAAGAGCACGGCTCTCTTTGGGTGTTATTCCTAGACAACTCACTTAAACAGGAGCTACAAAGCCAACGCTTGCTTCCGGTGAGTAGGTTGTTACAGAGTAGACACAAAGGAGGAAAGAAAAAATCACGAACATTAATCAGGGCTCTCTGTGAAAGCTGTCGAATGGACATATGGTTCCATACCTAAATTGATAGGATTCTTTGTTCTTTATATTAATAACAGTATAGCTAAGCGGTTTCATCCTCATCAGAAGAAGTAGCATCCTCTCTGCTCGCTTCCACCTGCGACACCTCTTCTGTATGATTGCCTTTTTCTTCTTTCATAGGAGGTGTTGATTTTTGAGAAACAGAAGCTTCATCTTTTACTGAGACTAATGCAGGATCTGCTGTGGTAATAAAGTTCTTCAGGATTAATCCTAAAAATATCACAAACAGGATTATACATACTATTTGATTATGACTCAGTGTTGCAATACGTTCACTGGGTTCATAAAAGCGAGTAAAATCAACGGAAAATCGAAGAATTGCATACATCACCACAGTGAGATAGAATTGAAAACCTGGAAAGGATTTTCGTTTACTCACTAAAAGAATGGTAATACCAATAATCAATCCACCAACAGAGAGTATTAATTGAGAAGGTATGAGTGCTGTAGCACTGCTGCTTGCTTGATAATGTCCTGCTGGTGAGATTGGTGGAAAATCAATACCAAACCAAGACTTGGTTGGCATACCATAACAACATCCATTAAGAAAGCAGCCAATACGGGTTAGAAAAATGCCAAACCCAACTGCCGGTGCCATGGCATCGGCATAGG
This sequence comes from Chitinivibrionales bacterium, assembly GCA_028278335.1. Taxonomy (GTDB): domain Bacteria; phylum Fibrobacterota; class Chitinivibrionia; order Chitinivibrionales; family JANQEN01; genus JANQEN01. Next base: position 38,104 of record JANQEN010000012.1, read on the forward strand.
GCAAAAAGGGTAACTTTTTCAATCTAAAAAAGAGAAATCCTGCGAGTACAGCACCAATTACTCCACCATACATAACAAGGCCACCAATACCGACTGAACCCCCTTGAAAGGGGTTGATAATGGCAGTAAGATTACTTTTAAACTCTTCAAAGTGGAGAATCACATAATAGAATCGTGCACCAAGAATCGCTGAAATGATTATCCAAAAACCAACATCGGAGATCACATTGGGATTGAGATTAGACCGTTTGGCACGAGTGGTAGCAAGCCAAATTCCAAATAGAAAGGAGAGGGCCAACATGAATCCATAGGAATGGATAACTAATTTACCAATCTTAAAAATCTCCGGGTGCATCGGTATATTTCCTTTCGCCTGGTTACCTGTTTGGTTTTAAGAACCAATACGAGCTGCAATGTGGATTATTGCAGAGAATTTTGAACGTATAAATATACTTTACGATAGAAGGAGTATGACTTTAAAAGTCCTGGTTGCCCACTTTGGCGTTTAAGATAAGCCCCAAGAGTGCGGCTACTGTAATGGTAAAAGAGCCGCCATAGGAAAGGAAGGGAAGCGGAAGGCCAGTTACTGGCATAATACCGATTGTCATTGCAATATTCACAAAAATGTGAAACCCAATGATTGACACTGCCCCCACAACAAAAAGATTAATAAATCGGTTACGAATAGAATGGGTGGCCGTTAGCGATCGTATAAGGATAAAAAGGAAAAGCATAAGAATTGCAATACAGCCAATCAATCCAAACTGTTCACCCAATACGGAAAATATAAAGTCTGTATGCTGCTCAGGAAGATAGGAGAGACGGGTCTGTGTACCTTGCAGATAGCCTTTGCCAAAAATGTGTCCTGAACCAATAGCCACTTTGGATTGGATCACCTGATATCCGGCACCCTTTGGGTCTGCCTGCGGATTGATAAAACTGATTATCCGAACCTTTTGATAGTCTTTAAGAAAGGAATTCCAGAGGATAGTCGTGCTTGTTGCAGCCAAAAGATTGAGTGCAATCACCGCAATGATCAAAAAAGTAGGAGGCCGTGTAAAGTAAAGAGTAAGGCAGAGCACTATAAAGAAAATGCCCCAGGGTATAGCGCCACCAATGCCAACTGCCTCAGTTGTACCATAGGCCACAATAAGGGGTATTGCTGAAAGGACAATTGAAAATCCCGGTGAAATTGCAAATACTATCTCTAAGAGGGACATACCTGCCCAATAAAACATAGGAAGTGACATAACACAAAAGACCAGTGCCGTACCGAGGTCGGGCTGCTTTAATACCATTAAAAAGGGAACAATAATAAGAATACCGGGCATGATAAAGGAGCTTATTCGCATAAGAGAGATAGGATTTTTTGAGAGGTAATGGGCCAGTGCAAAGAGCAATCCAATTTTGGCAAATTCTGATGGCTGCAATCTGATGCCACCTATAGCAATCCAACGCCCAGCGCCCTTTGAAACAATACCGGTAAAAATAACATAGAGAAGCAATAGTAAAGAAAATCCATAGATTACATAGGAGAAGTGGTAGTAGAAACGGGTAGGAATCGAGACAACAACTAAAATGACCACAACCCCGAGAAACATCCAAACAAGTTGACTTTTAAATACACCTGCCAACTGTCCAGTTGTGTGAATATGGGTGGCACTATACACCAAAAAGGCACCACTTACCCATAACAATAGGGCGGCAAAAAACAGGGAGAAATCAAAGTGATGCTTTTTGTAAAGGTAATTCATTGACTATGTCTTCTTTTTAAGTTTCGTAAGTACCTTGGGATCAACATACTGCTGACCCTCTTTTGTTTCTAAGAAGAAGTGGTTGAGGACCGCACCAATGAGGGGAGCTGCTACCGTACCACCATGACCAGCATTTTCCACCACCGCGGCAATCGCAATCACTGGATTTTCTAAGGGAGCACAGGCCACAAAAAGGCCATGGGTCTTTTCTCCATGAGGGTTTTCCGCACTACCGCTTTTACCACCGACCCGCACACCGGGAACTCGAGATCGTCGGCCTGTACCACCAGCACCAACAATAACCTCCTCCATGGCTTTTTCTATATCAATAAGTGATTGTTCCTTAAAATTGAGTGTACGTTTTATCTCCGGTGCTATTCGATGAATAAGCTCTCCCTCACTGTCAGTTACGTCACGCAGGAGAAAGGGTTGATAGAGAGCGCGCTTATTCCCCAATCCCCCTACCATAAGAGCCATCTGGATTGGGGTGAAGGTCTGCGCTTGACCAATGGCTAAGTCTAATACAAGACCCTTGGTCCATTTCCAATTTCGATAGGCAAAACGTTTGTTGTATGCCTCTTCTCCTGAAAGCCAACCCTTCTTTTCATGGGGGAGATCAATACCGGTCAAGTTGCCCAATCCCAGGTTTTCCGCGTACTGATTAATAATGTTGTCACCGGTTTTTAGCCCCAATTGGTAAAAGTAAACATTACAGGAAACTTTGACAGCATCGCGCAGTGAAAGGCGGCCATGCCCTTTGGCATACCAACACTTGGCAACGCGATTTCCAATTCGATAGGCACCGGTACAGGAGCGATGCATAAATGCTCGCGCATTGACCCGGTCAGAGTCGATACCTGCAAGACCACTCACCAGCTTAAAGGTTGATCCTGGAGGATAGGTACCAGAAGTTGCTCGATTGTTCAATGGAAGATTTGGATCACGGGCTGCTTCGCTCCATGATTTTGCCCGCAAACTGGTGGCAAGGGAGAAGATGTTTGGATCCAAGGAGGGGCTACTGTACATGACTAATACCTCACCATTTTGAGGATTAATAGCCACCACCGCTCCCTTAAGTGTGTCGGGGAAGGTGTCATGGATAACCTGTTGCAGGCGTGAGTCAACGGTCAGATGGAGATCATTACCTTTAATCGGCTCTATGCGAGGCATGTGCTCGATTGGACCAAGGCTACGTCCATAGGCATTCACCTCAATGTATTCTATACCATCCTTACCCCGAAGAATTGGCTCATACTGTTTTTCCAAGCCTGATTGGCCAATATTATCGCCATAATTATAGCCCATCGCTTTAAGGGAATCAAATTTTTCCTCAGCAATTTCGCTCATGTAGCCGAGGATATGAAAACTAACCGGTCCCAAAGGATATTCTCGCCGTGCCTCAGTTTGTACCAGAATTCCAGGCAGCTCCATGGCATGCTCCTCAAGGATACTGATTATATCAATGGACACATCCTCCTTAAGACGGGTAATATCAAAGCGGCGACGTTTGGCTTTTTTAATACGTTTGTACAGTTTCAAACTGTCAAAAATCGGTTCTCCCTGAGCATCGCGAATCTTTAAAAGGTTTGCCACAACATCAACCTTTTTATCCATTTTGTAGGGAAGAACACCAATTGAGTATGAGGGTCGATTTCGAGCAAGAATCACCCCATTTCGATCATAGATATATCCTCGCGGTGCTTTGATCACCTTGAGCTGCATCTGATTCTCTTTTGACAAGCGGATGTTTGTCTCTGCCCGGATTACCTGGATATAAAAAATTCGTATTAAAAGAATTAGAAAAAAGAAGGAGAGGATACCAATAAGCCAGAGGCTTTTATTGATCCGATCTTGCAGTTCATCCTGTTGATGCGCACTTTTAGGCATGATGTGGCTATTACCGTTTGAAGTTCGGTTGTATAGTGAAACGCCAGACATAAACCAAAGAAATAATAACAATGGTATACAAAGAGCGGGGAAGTGTCTGAGTTAAGAGCTCCATGGGCAGTAGCGAGAGGGAGCTATCATTCTTAATGAATTCAACCCCAGAAAAAACGATATCGTGAATAACAAACCCAATGACGATGATCACAGCTTTGAAAATTGGATCAGTACGGACCACCTTTTCATTAAAGGAACCTAAAAAACAGCCGGTGATTGTTTTTGCGAGAGCATGTTGACCGAGGTGGGCCGGTGTAAAGAGGTCTAATCCCAATCCAAGCAGAAAACCAACAAAGATACCGGGATTCATACCGTGTCGAATACTAAGGAAAAAGAGTACTATCAACAGAAGATCCGGTTGAATCCCCCAAATGGACATTAGGGGAATCAGAGAGGTCTGAAGGACCACACAGATGATTATCAAACCCAGCCATTTTAAAACAGTCTCAATCATTGTCCATTCCAAGGGAATCTAATTCTTCTCTAAAGCTTGCCCATTGCGGTGCATATTTAATGACAAAAACCTCTTCAATATGTTCAAAATCAACAAAGGGCTTTATATAGACATATTTAAAAATTGGATCATTGCGGTCTTTAATATTTTTAACAACTCCCACATACAATCCTCGAGGATATATCCCACCAAGCCCCGAACTAACCACGGTGTCACCAATCGCAACTACGGCATGTTTTCGATATCGTATAAAAAACCTCCGGCGATCTTCAGTCTCTAAAATACCGACCTCCAGCCCCTTTTTGTTCATCACGCTGATTCGTTCCGAGGATGCTCTAATGAGCTGGGCTAGGCTAATATTGGGCATGACCTGAATTATCTTTCCTATCACACCATCTTTATTTATTATGGGCATATATAAAGAGACACCATGTTTTTTGCCGACATTGATGACAATGGTTCTATAGAGATATGAGGGTTCTCGAACAGCAGCGCGGGCTGGAAGGAGGGTATAGTCAAATTGCTCTTGAAATCCTAATAATTCGCGAAGCCGCTTATTTTCAGTGGCAGCATTTTCAAGTAACGAGCATTTAAGACTGAGATTGGTAATCTCCTCTTTTAATTTTATGTTTTGGGTAAAGAAGTACTTTGCGCGGGAAACTTGATTAATGGTGAACTGAAAAGGAAAAAACACGCTCAGTGTTAAGGCTCGGGCGATTCGCTGCTGCTGCATGGTATCTGCAGAGAGCATGATAAGACTCAAGACAATGGTAAACAGTAAGGAAGAGACACTTTTATGTTGGACTATAAACCGGATGATCCAATGCATAAATGGTAAAATTCCTCCGGCAAGACAGCAAAATTAGGAGGTTCTAGCGACCTCTACGTGAGCTGTTCATTAATACAGGTCTATAGGTTTCCAACTGCTCGATAATCTTAAGGGCGCCCCGGGCAACACAGGTGAGTGGTTCGTCAATGACATTTACCGGGAGATTTGTTTCCTGTCGAAGTCGTTCGTCTAAGCCTCGTAATTGTGAGCTACCACCGGTCATGATTATACCTTTGTCAAGGATATCTGCGGAGAGCTCCGGCGGTGTCTGCTCCAAAGCTTGTTTGATGGCTTCAACAATGGTTGAAACCGGTTCATTGAGGGCATCACGAATCTCTGTGGAGGTGATACGTAATGTCTTTGGGATACCGGCAACAAGATCGCGTCCCTTGACCTCCATCTCCATCTCATCTTCCAAAGGAAAGGCCGAGCCAATCTGAATTTTAATCTGCTCTGCAGTGCTTTCACCCACCAAAAGATTGTAGGTCTTTTTTAAATATGAGACTATGGCCTCATCCATTTCATCGCCGCCAATGCGAACGGACATATCACAGACCATGCCAAAAAGGGCCAAAACAGCGATCTCCGCTGTTCCACCACCAATATCAATGACCATATTTCCTGATGGCTCATTAACGGGAATTCCCATACCAATGGCCGAGGCCATGGGCTCGGCAACGAGGTATACCTCACGTACTCCAGCACTTTCCGCAGAATCAACAACGGCTCGTTTTTCCACCTCGGTGATTCCTGAAGGAACCCCAATTACTGCACGGGGACGGAAAAACGAGGGGTAGCGCTGAACCTTTTTAATAAAATATTTAAGCATCTGTTCGACAAGATCAAAGTCAGCAATAACGCCATCCTTCATTGGTCGAATTGCTTCAATTTCGCCAGGTGTTCGACCGAGCATCCGCTTTGCTTCAGCACCGATAGCAAGCACCTTTTTTGTCCCTTTGTCAAGAGCAACAACCGAAGGTTCTTCAATAAGAAGGCCTCTACCTCTGACATATACCAGGGTATTTGCTGTGCCCAGGTCAATACCAAGGTCGTTTGAAAGAAAGGGAAATAATCCCATGAGACAATCCTTATGTCAAGATCATTGAAGAATTTTTCTCGAAATCCTTTTGATTATAATATATAGTTACCAAATATACAACAATAACTTATACAAAAAAAGTTTTTTATATTCGTAAAGGAAAAAAGGAGAAGGTTCACTCTCAGCTTATCAAGGTAGATACCGGGGCTTAGTGCCCGCGGAAGATAAACTGTTTTACAAAGGGTTGTTACTCCTTTGTACTTCCATTAAAATTGAGGTAATAGGTGATACTGGTCATCCACTTCAACTCAGTGTCATCAATCAATTTCGGTATGACAAAAGAGGCATCCACTGAAAGATTGTTACTATTAAGCCCAATCCCCATATTAAAGGCCTCGGTGGGATGATTGAACCGTTTACCCATGCGAAGGGCCAGGGGAGGCAATAGATACACTTCTAATCCTACAGGAACCGTAAATCGATCCTGAATATGGCGTTTGAATGGTTTACTTTTGTCATAGACATTTCGATATACCACATCCATGGTGACGGTGTAGGGGAATTCCCTTAGTGTGTCACTCCAGGCAACTCCCAAACGACTATTAAAGGGAAGATACTCTCCATCACCCCACACATTACCGGTATCGGGCCCAAGCATAGGAGTGGAGGTTCCCACATTGAGCGCTGAAAGCCCTACAACCAAGTGGTTGGGGATGGGAATGTACACCAAACCTGCACTTACCGTAATGGCATAGGCAACCTCTTCGTCAATGCGCTCTTGTATACCATTTACACAGAGTGCAACAGCAAAGTCCTCCCATTGAGAATACCCAAGGTCAAGGGAAAGATGAGAAAACTGATAAGAGAATGCCGAGGTAGGAATAGCACCAAATACATTAACATGATAGATATCATCAATTGACTCGCTGTGAAAGGCAAGGCCAAAAAAAGCATTGGGGATTTTTATAATAGTTTCGAAATTGAAATGCTTTAGATCTGCCTTTGGATATTGGCCATACTCCAAATTGAGTAAACTTTTATCAGAAAGAAAGGGAATTGCCGGATTATAAAAGGAGAAACCATACCCGGAAAGCGCTGTACCAGCTGTTCCCATGGCAATTGAACGGGGGTTCAAAGGCTCTTCCAACAGTTGAAACCCAGAAAAAGCTGCATCAAAATCAGCCTCAGTTGATGCCGGTGTTTGAGAAAGACAGAGCAACAGAAAAAATGTTGTTGCCACAATTTTTAATACGTTATTCATGATGCAATTTTTTCTTTTAAAGCCAGTTCTAACACTATTTTTACTCAATACGGTTAGTGCCTTAATAATATTTAAAATGTCGTAACAAAGTCAAGTTGTTGATCCAATCCAGCACCAACTTTATCCGTTGAAATACCATAATTGAATCGCATATCCTTACCTTTTAAGGCCTTAGAAAGATCTATGGTACATCCCAGGGTAATTGCCATAGTTAGGTGATTTTTATAGCGACGACTATTTTTAAAAAGATCTCGGTTAAATTCGACATCCCGAACACCGGCTCGTACATAAAAGAGTTCCCACTTTTGCCATTCAACACCATTGTTTATTACTACATGCCCATGAGGAAGTGAACGAAATTTGGCATTAAATAGATATCCTACAATATCACAGGTCCAGATAAGCGGCCGCTCCATAAAGGAGCCCTTAAACTCATGGCCCAATGTAACCGTAGCTGGCAATGTGTCCTGGAAAAGCGGGCTAAAATCACCGGTAAACTCCCAATTGAAGGTGGAGAGTAAGTTTTTCATCACGAACCCCAGGGCATATTTTTTTGTTACCACATATCGTAGCCCCAAATCGAATCCTATCGCAGTAGCTGACGAATAGATTACATTGCCACTCTCATAGCCAGTGGGAAGCTCCTGTACGTAAAAGGAACAATTGAGACCAGCAGTAAAGTTACGTTTGATAAGATAGCTTAACCCCATACGAAAGGCATAGGTAGCATAGGCACAATCCTCCAGAGGATATTCCTGTTCATCAACCAATCCTTTGATCAGTGGTATCCCGCGATAGAGAGTTGACACACCAATTGCAGCTCGCGGTGGCAAGGGGAATTCAAAGGAGAGATACCCCTCGGTTCTACCCAAAGGACGGTAACCAGTACCCAAGGCAAGACTTTTCTTTTTAACCGTCATGAGGGCAGCAGGGTTCCACCAGGCACAGAGATACTGTGGTGAAGCACTCTGAGCACCACCAAGAGCAAAGGCTGTGGCACCAACTGGCTCACGCAGGTAGGCACCACCATATCCACCAATACCCACGGCAGAGGTTGACACAACAGTAATCAGGGTCATCATAATTATGACATAGATTACTGTTTTTTTAGTTCCTCGCAACAATGATCTTTCCAAAAGCTCGACTTCCTTTTTTTGTTTTAATTCTATAAAAGTAAACCCCTGGGGCAACAATTCTTCCACCATTGTTATTCACAGTTCCATCCCAAAAATCCTCCGAGGGAATGGTGCTACGACCACTGGTCCTGCTACTACCGGCCTTTCGAGGCACCTCGTCAACAATACAGACAACGTGGTCCATATTGTAGTCGTAAATGTCAATACTCACATGATCATCTTCAGATAAATTATAGGCAAACTCAGTTCGAATCTCTCGAAGATAGTTGTTAATTATTCCAGGGATCGCATAGGTCTTTTCTAATCCCTTATCTAAAGGTACCCGCCTCGATTGATGCTTAAAGGGAGTGCCAGCCTCTTCATCTGCATGGGCATTGGTCGAGTAAAAGAGCCCCTGATCTGTTGCAATAGCAAAAATCTTTTTGTTTTGATTATAGGTCGCAAAATGAATATCATTGGGAATAAAGGAGCTAAAAATCACATCAGTAACTCGTGTATTAAAGGCACGCTCGTCTCGGTATGGAGTTGTTTGGATCGATGAATTAGCAAGCGTATCTAAGTAGAGGTGAATGTTACTATTGTTTTGACTTTCATAAATCATGTACACATGATTTTCATCACTCAATTCAACCGTTAGCGGCTTCAATGCAGAAAACTCGCTCCATTGATTCGTGCCATTGTTATAGCGAAAGAGAGTGGTATCTTTATCATTTTTTGAAGCGATTACAAAGGCAACCGCAGTATCAGCCTGCATCCGGACCTCAATATCAAGATACTCAGTAACACCGGTGGCAGGAGCAATTGTTGTCCAGGTTGTATCATCAGGGTTGAACTGCCAAACCTTTTGCAAGCAGGTAACCCAAATAAGCGAATCATCATGGGCAACAGAAATTGCGTAGGTTGAATCGTGAAAGGTTGGAAAGTTTGCTTCGTTAAAGGTATTAGAATTATAGACAACCTTATCTCTTCCTGGATAAAAAATAACTCCCGTTTGTGCCTGCCCCTGCATGGTAAACAATCCACCATTCATGCAAGCAATCCAAAAAGCATCTTTGAACCAAATCGCATCAGCAGCTTGAAAAAGGAGCGTGTCATTGCCTGTGTGGACGGGATTGGAAAAGGGAAGTGCCACAAAGCGTTGGCTTTTATCAGCGATATTAAAGATCCACAACTTATCAGGAACACCACTTTTATAAAAGTTGTAATCTTCAGTTGTACGGATGAGTGTAAATCCTCCACCATAGGTGGGAGGCCAAGCCTGAAAATCTCTGAACCCAGACCAGATAACCGTTGGAGAGTCTGTTATACTGGTGGTATAATTAACCCCCTTTGAAGAGACCATCCAAAGAGTGTCACCACTGCCATCAAGCCAGTAAATATCATTGCTCAGCAGCTCATTGGTTGTGCTATATTGCGCAGTACCAAAGCAAACCAAACAAAAAATAAAGAGTCCTGGCAAAAATGAGTTTCTTCTATTCGCGTGTATCAAGAACTTCTACCCCTTTTGGTGTTTTAAAGGTAAATAATTCATTGGGAACTGTTTGATTAAACTTTGTTTTTTTAAAGGTGTACGTACTTTTATTATCATCAGTATCAACCACGACCATCTCTTTAATGACAAGCTTTTTTAGGTCAACAATAAGAGTAATTGATTTGAAACTTTTCCGTTTTTTATCTTCATCAATTGCACAAACCAGGGTGGCCTCTTTCTCCGATTGCGACGTAACCGTATACGAGCGGGAGAGATAGGCCTTAATCATCTGGGAGGGATGCATGGAAAGGTCTACATCCAAAAGGTCCTTAATAATTACCTGTTTTGTCTTAGTATTGAACTGCCAATAGGTGTGGCCATTGCTGATCCATTCAGTACTGCCTAATTTCAAACGGAACTTGTCATCCGGAGCCAACTGTAAATGGCCAGCCTTTTTCTCATGTTTTTCACGTACTGACCAAAAAATATCCATATCAAAGCTGAGCTCAATTGTCGATTTCACATCGTACTTCTTTTTTAAACTGGAGATAATTTCACTATTCTTGGCATTAACCGAATAGGATTGCATTACCAGTATTGATGCAAACATAATAATAATATTCTTCAAAAGGTTTCTCCCAACTTATAAACTTAAAAACTGATACATCTTATTAACTAATAAGAATTCCTAAATGAAATCGCGTATTTTAGGTATTAAGCATATCTTCCAGCACCTCGCTGTTTATAAGCACCTCTCGCGCTTTACTTCCCTCCTGAGGTCCTACAACCCCAGCCTGGTGGAGTTCATCCATAAGTCTCCCAGCTCGAGCATAGCCAAGCTTAAGTCGTCTTTGGAGGAGTGAGGTCGAGCCAAGACCAGTGCTGACAATTAAACGGGCAGCCTCTTCAAATTTTTCATCTCGATCGTTATCAGAGGAGGTTGACACGCCGGGGATTTTCTCGGTTGAGTCTGAGGTCGCCTCATCAAAACTTTCAATTATTTCCGTTTCGTACTCCTGATTTTTTATTGTATCAACAATATTTTCTACCTCTTCCTCAGAAATAAAAGCGCCGTGGTAACGTTCGATGTCTGGAGCACCGCTGCGCAGAAAGAGCATATCCCCTCGTCCAAGCAATTTTTCAGCACCCGTATAGCCAAGAATCGTTCGCGAATCCACTGCCTGAATCGTCCGAAAGGCTATGCGAGAGGTCAGGTTTGCCTTGATCGGTCCGGTGATAATATCAACCGACGGACGCTGTGTAGAAACAATCAAATGTATTCCTACAGCCCGGGCAAGCTGCGCAATTCGCTGAATCAATCCTTCCACATCTCGGGAGGCAGTGAGCATTAAATCAGCCAGCTCATCAACGATGATTACGATAAAGGGGAGTCGTTTATTGTCACTTTCTGAAATTGATCCCTCTTTTATACTTTTTTCTTCGATTTTTTGATTAAAGGAGTCTATATTTCGTGCATACACCTTAGCCAAGAGCCGATAACGGCGGGTCATTTCCATGACACCCCACTGAAGTGCCTTTACCGCCTCTTTTGATTCAGTCACTACTGGAGACATAAGATGAGGGATGTTTTGATAGTAGGACATCTCCACTTTTTTCGGATCAATGAGCACCAATCGAAGCTCTTCCGGTGTTTTAGTCATAAGAAGACTACAAATAACCGAATTAATACAGACACTCTTACCGGCGCCGGTCTGCCCAGCAATGAGCACGTGGGGCATTTTTGCAATGTCAGTCACATAGGGTGCGCCGGAGATGCTTCTTCCAACAACTATAGGCAACTTTGCCTTACTCTTTTGAAAGGTTTCGGAGATGAGGATGCTTTTAAAATTGACAATCTGCAATTCATCGTTGGGCAACTCAATACCTACAGCAACTTTACCTGGAATCGGTGCTTGAATACGGATCTTTTTACCACCAACTGCCATGGAGAGGTCATCATGCAAATTGACGACCTTGCTAATTTTTACTCCTGGAGCAAGCTCTATCTCATAACGGGTAACAACAGGACCAGGACAGATATTAATAACTTTTCCTTCAACACCAAAATTAAGGAGGGTCTTTTCCAACACCTTGGAGTTTTGTTCGAACAGCTCTCGGTCTATGACATTGGTAATTGTTGGCGGCTCTGGTAAAATATCGGGGCTTGGTACCTCATAGGGTTTTTTGGGCTTTTTCGGTTTCTTATTCTCTTCCAAGGTTGGAACTTTACAAAACTCATCTTCATTATCTTCAGTGTCAATGAGAGAGGGGTCAATATGGGCAGCCTCTTCTATACTCGCATCTTCAGCAATTTCAAGCTCTTCCTCTTCCTCCTCTTCAGCAATTTCCTCGGTTGAAATTGTAATGGGTAGATCCCTTTTGGCGCGAAAAGCAGCAAGCTCTTCATCAATTGGCTTATTGGGTTGCTCTGTTTCTGGTTCCTGCCCCTCCTTTGTTTTTGACAGTGGCTCTTTTTTAGGCTGCTGCTCGATTTTCTCTACAACAGTTTCTTCAGGAATTGATGAATCAACCTTCTCTTTTTTAGGAGGTTTTAATTTTGAAAGAACCTCTAATAGAGAATGCCCCATCTCTTTTGCCACACGGATAGCAGTCCGAATTGCCATTCCAATATCGACATTGAACATGGCACATAAGGTCAATACCAAAGCCAAGGAAACTAAAAAATAAGGTCCAAAGGTGTGCTTACCAAAGACAAAATGGAGGAGATAGGTAAAGGCATTACCAAAAAAATTGTCATGAAAGGTAAAATTTCCCAGGGTAGTTGCAGGAAGGTTATGCAGTGTTAAAAGCACACACAACTCTAAGGTTAAAAGCCCCCAGAAAAGAATATGACGATAGGTTGGTGATGTCCCTTTAAAGAGCAAAACACCGGTATAAGCAACCATAGCTGGGAAAAGATATACGGGAAGAGAGCCAAAGAGATACACCAGTCCTGAAGCTAGATAGGTGCCAAAAATCGGACCAAGAATGTTCTCAAAATTGTTTATGTTGTATGAAATGATTGCGATAAAAATTAAAAGCGCCAGTGCCAGAAAGATAACGCCCCATATCTCACTGCCCCGTTTATTCTCCTGATTTTCTTTGGTGTTCTTCTTTTTATTTGCCATTGGTGTTTTTATGTTGTCTCAATTTTCTTTTCTAAGGCATAGAGACCAAAACGAATCTCCTTTGCTCGCTCAGAGAGATGCGCTCGATCAGTTAACTTTGTATACTCCTCAAGCACACGAGAAGCCTCCTGTCCACGTTTAAAATTCGCCCGTAGCGTATCAGAAATAATCGAGCGATTGAGCTCCTCTTTTCTGTTTTTATTGGCAAAGGGATCATTTGCAGTGTCCCGTGCCTCAAGGAGTTTGGCCTGATCAAATCCCTTTTCGATCAATTGTAGTGAGTGGCGGAGTTTCTTTAAATCGACTGAACATGCTTTATTTTCAAGAATAAACCGAAAATATTCCTCCAACACTCGCAGTGCCTCACGAAGCCTGTTGAGGTTAGCGTCTATGATCCGAAGAAGAGAGTTCTGAGGATTTGAATCCAAAAGCGCCACCGGTAACTAAAATAATACAAAGTATAAAGGATTTAAAGAGTTATAAATATATGTGATGCTATTGCAACAATTGCTTAAACAGCTAATAACACTATCCTGCTATTAAGGATAAGCAAATTGATTTTACCTCTTTTAGATAAAGAGCCTTGTCATTTTCTTGGAAGATTGTAATTAAGTATATTTTTAACAACGTTTGATTAGAATCAACCATTGAGATTAGGTACGGTATACAGTCATGGCTTTGATAAAAAAAATTAGATTGATGCTCGGTTATGGTGTGCTCGTATCATTTATGCTTTCTCTATCCTGTGTCATTGATCTAACCGATCCTTCCTATTACGATAACTTGCTCAACAGAGAATTGGAATACTGCCACCTTCTTTTAAAAACATATTCTATTTACAAAAAAAATGTCCCCTTTGATCCTTATCAATATCCAACACCTCAGGAAATGACAAAGAAGGTGGGTGATACCCTCGGCACCTATTATCGTGATAGCACTCAAGCTCAGGAGTTACTAAATAGTTTACAGAGGAAAAAGGGACTCAGTCTTGGTATTGAGATTGATTCAATCCAAAAGGGAGCCTTTGTTGCCCATGTATACCCAGAGTCACCGGCACATGTAAGTTCTGTTGAGCATGGGGACACTTTAATTTCTATCAACGATACTCTTTTAAACGCACTTACCACCCAACAGGTAAAAGCGTTACTTTCTGGTAGTGAAAATGACAATAAGAGAGTTGTGCTCATAAAAAAGGACAGCACAAAATTAGACACATTAGATTTAGCCTGTGCTTCATTTACCATACCATCTCTTTTTGCCCACCCTCTTGGAGACTCAGTAGGGTATGTATATTTTACCGGTTTCTTAGAAGACACCGTGGGAAATAATAGTAGTACCTATGATGAGTTCATTGAGGCTGTTGATCGCCTCTTAAAAAACTCTGACACAATCACCACCCTCATCGTTGATCTCCGCAACACGTTCACTGGTTACTATAATCAAGCAGAAAAAATGGCTGGGGTGCTCCTTCCCAAAGAAAGTCCCTTGATCATTCGCCATGAGCGACTCTCAGACTCGGTCGTTCAGGTAGATACAGTAAAAAGTGACACCCTGCGTCCTAAATATGCTGATAAAAAAATTGTAGTACTAATGAATGACTCTACAGCTGGTGCTGCAGAACTTTTTATTTCTGCCTTAAAAGAAAATAACCGAATTTTTAAAATGTATAGTAGTGCAGTGCAAAGCTTCGGATTGGGTACAATTCAAGCACACAGCATCACTCCGGGAAACAACCTTCTCTCTCTTTCCTGCGGTCTTCTCTATTCAATCTCGGGTCAAAGTATCAATAAAAACGGTATCAGCCCTGGCTCCATTCTTACTCTACATGGTGATGAGCTTTCGTTGGCCTTTTCTGAGATAACAGGAAAAAATCTTAATAAAACAATAGAAAGTAGAATAAATTCTCTGCAAAAAAGCCATCAGATATTGGCACAAAGACCAATGTTTATAAAAAAAAGTATACAAAAGCCAGTCCTTTAACTTGTTACATAGCATAGCATTAGAAACTATGATCAACTTTTTTTTAAAAAAAGTTAATTTTTTTATTAAAGATTTTCCAAATCCTTCCGATGTATATATGGGGAAGCTGTAACGAGAAAACAGAGATAAACACACAAGGGAGGTGTTTTATGGAAATTCAAAAATCCGGTGGTTTTAGACCTTTGGGGCCACCTAAAAGAACTTCCAGCGCCCTTCAAAAAACCAACAAAAAATTATCAAAAATTTTAGAGCGACTTTCTACTGCGAAGCGCATTAATCGTGCCTCTGATGATGCTGCGGGACTTGCCATTGCAGAACAACTCTCTTCGCAAATTCGAGGATTTAAAATGGCGGAGCGCAATGTTTCAGACGCCATGTCAGCCTTGCGTGTTGCTGATGGAGCAAGTAATGAAATCCAGAGCATGCTCCAACGACAGCGAGAGCTCGCTTTGCAAGCGCGGAATTATACGCTTACCGATGATCAACGCCAGCACATTGATACAGAGTATCAAAACATCTCGCAGGAGATCGATCGCATTGCCACTGGTACCGAATTCAATAGGCAGAGTGTCTCCAATGGTCAAGGGCTTGGCTCGGGAAATGCTCAAATCCAGGTAGGACCAAATGCCGGTGATACAGTGACCTTGCCCTCTATAGATGTAACAGCCAACAGCTTGGGAATAAGTGGCACCTCAATAGCGGACTCAGCCTCTGCTGCAAATGCGCTTACAGCCATTGATGGTGCTATGCAATCCATGAATAGCCAGAGAGCAACTATTGGTGCAATGGTGAACCGCTTTGAATCAACCCAGAATAACCTAAACATTGCAGAGACTAACACCACTGCAGCTGAATCGATTTTACGGGATCAGGATATGGCCATGGGTATTGCTGAGGCAACGCGGAATCGTCTGCTTCAGGAGAGTGGCATGAATGCTTTTAAACACTTTAACGAGATAAGTGCAAATCATATATTGGGATTATTGAAATAGACCTCGCAGCAGGTTAATACGCATTATAGTTACCAGGGATGGGTACAAAATATGTATTCATCCCTTTTTTTTATTAGATTATGAAACTACAAATGCCACAGGTTGCCAACCACTATATGACTATGCAGATAGGGACTGCATCACGTCAAAAGCAGATTACTATGCTCCATGAGAAGTGTGTGGAGCTCATTCAAGCAGCCAGTACAAAAATACCGTTCGATGGCAGAGTCGATCTTGACAAAGCACAAAACATTCTAGCACAGCTTCAATCGGCGCTTCGACTAAAAGACACAACATCACAAAGCCTCTTTGTGCTCTACGATTATGTTTACACTTTGCTGGAACAGGAGATTCAAGAAAACTGCTGGAAGGCGCTTAAAGTTATGAAAGTATTACGAGACACCTTTCGGGAGCTATTGCTGGCAACGTAGTTTCTTTTTCAGTTTTAAGAGCAATAGAAATTTGTTACGAACCGATACTTTGTTCATCAAGAATTCGACAACCTTCCATAAGTAGGTTGGTGGTTGTCGTATCGATCTGTGGTGCATCATTTACAATACGTGGCTTAAAGGCAAACATACCATGATTGTACTGCAAAATAGCATACACAGCCTCATGAGCTGATTTGTCAGCAAATTCACCGCGGATAATCTGGCCCTCTTTTATGATAAAATTTCCCCGGATATCATCAACTTTAATCATGAGGTCACCAGTTTTATTTCCCGACTCAAGCATCTGAAAAAGCTCAACCGGGCAGAGATTTGACAGATCACCAGCCAGTCCTAAACTTTGCTGCATCGCTTTGACTTCGGCAATATTGATCACCTCGGTAACCTGACACTGCACCCGTTCACGGAGCTCTAAAAACTCCTCTTCGATTTCTTTGGCATTTTTAACAATCCGAACAGTAAAGACAGCAGAGGCTATACGAATTTTATCTCGATCTGTCAGTGCTTGAGGATGGGAGGAGATCTTTTTATTATTGAGATAGGTTCCGTTTGAGCTACCCAAATCGCTAACAACATACCCCTTAGCTTCCTTAAGCCACTCAATTTTTGAGTGCCAACGACTGACTCTTCGTTCAGTAAGCACCACATCATTCTGTTCTGCCCGCCCAATAAGAAGCTCTCCCTTTGAAGGAACTTCAGTGGGTTTTTCCGGATACCGTACTAAAAATACACTCTTCATGTTTTCCACCCCTACCTTATATGTCAATATATGGTGTTAAACAGTTCTTGCTAGATACCACATATAATATACAACTTTGGAGCGAGCCCCAAAACAGGATAATTCATGAACCAGAGAGTTTTTTATGTTACGACCAAATTCCTGCAATGGGTTTTTGGCAATACCCACAGGCTTCATTTTTAATATGGTTGCTAAGAATTAGATACCCTCTCCGCTCTATGACCATCTTGTTACAGTGAGGACAGTAGGTGTTGGTGTCTTGCTTAGCTACATTGCCTAAATAAACATGATTAAGCCCTGCTTTTTTAGCAACAGCTTTGGCTTTTATTAAAATTGATGTGGGTGTAGGATAGAGATGGGCCAATTTATACAGAGGCGAAAATCGAGAGAAGTGAAGCGGCACATCCTTCCCCACGTTATGACAAAGCCACTGACACATTTCACCAATCATGCCTATATTGTCGGTCCATTTTGGTACAATGAGATTTGTCACCTCTACCCAAGTACCACAATCTCGAGCGATTTGTATGGCCTTTAGTACGGGATCCAATGTACCGGCATTCAATTTTTTATAGATATCATCACTAAAGCTTTTAAGATCAATATTGGCTGCATCCATATACGTGCATAGTTTTTTAAGTGGCTCTGGATTGATATACCCGCAGGTAATCATGAGGTTTTTTAATCCTGCTTTTTTTGCTAGCTTGGCTGCATCATACATGTATTCATACCAAGCAATTGGCTCAGAATAGGTATAGGCAATGGTGCTACAGTTATTTTCCAATGCCTTCTGAACTAAGGCATTGGGAGAAAGAGAGTAATTTCTTGTTTGAAGGGGACTTGCCTGACTGATAGTATAATTCTGGCAATTTTTACAATGGAGATTGCACCCAGCAATTGCGACAGAGAGGGCCTTTGCTCCGGGGGTTACATGATAAAGGGGTTTCTTTTCAATGGGATCAACATGCAGAGCGCAGGGGTTGCTGTATCCCAAGGTTACCATGACTCCCTTTTTATTTTTTCTTGTTTTACAGGGGCCAACCATTCCTGGCTTAAGCAGGCATCCCCTCGGACAAAGTAAGCAGCGAATCCTATTTTGCTTGCCCGTCGATTCCCAAAACTGAGCTGGCACATCTTGTTTTGCACCCCAAATAGTACTTGGTACAGTCAAAGTAGCACCAAGTGTGGCTGCTGAGGAAATCATTAAGTTTCGTCGAGTAATCATACCATAAATATATAAAACATTAAACCACGTGCATCAATTTTAGTCTCTCACATTCAAATAGGTCATACAAAATTGAAACTACCCGAAATATTTTGGAACAATTCTGCTTGGTGAAAGCGTCTAACTAATAAATAGGACATGAATTATTTTATGGTGACCTCTAATAATTCAGTTTTGTCTTGAGGCTGAGCGAAAAACCTTTAGGAGAGGCACATGAAAGAGTCGAATCCGCTGCGATTCGGCGATTGAATGTAACGAAACCTAAAGCGTTTTGCAGCCAGCCGTAATAGGAAATGAATTTTTAGAGGTCACCATATACTCCTGATTTACTAATTTCGATTAATTGAAAAAGGATACTATTATGAATAAACAAACGATTATACTTCTTTGTCTACTTTTTTGTACCGTTTTTCTTATTGTCCCCACCACGTCCAAGGATGACTTCTTTAGCGGCACCTGGTGCATAGGCGATGAACGGCTTATCATATCCTTTACAGGAGGAGACTCTCTTCAAGTGACCAGCCTTCGCGATGAATCGATCAATGGTCGTGGTACCTATGAAAAAAAGGATTCCACCTTAATTGCAACGTTGGTCAACGATGACCTAGAGCTAAAAATGGGATATCGATACAAGAAAAAGAGCAATTCCCGTATACGAGCAAAAATTGTCTTTTTTACTGTTGATGGTGATTCTGTAAACCATCCCAATAGATGGATGCGCATGGAGCGATGTAATCCCGAGGCATATACCTTTCCAGAAGAGGAAGGTGAGGGCACTTCATCTGAGGACAAGGATGATTAGTAGGTAACAATGGGACATAAAATTAAATTCATCTATCCAAAATTTGAGAAATTTTTAGAGAGCCATTTAGAGCTTGCCGAATTCCCAGAAATCGCCGCAACCTGGGCATATACCATGCCGCCAGCTATGGGAATTCCCGTACTTGCCAATTTGGTTCCTTCTGATTTTGAGTGGCATGTGCAAGACCAAAATGTTGAGTCTATTGATTTTGATGATGATTCAGACCTTATTGCTATCAGTTATTTTACGCCCCAGTCAGGATATGCCTATGAATTGGGTGATGAGTTTTTAAAACGGGGAAAAACCGTTGTAATGGGCGGGATGCATCCCTCGATGATTCCCGATGATGTTGCAGCCCATTGTACCACAGTGTGTATTGGTGAGGGTGATACAATCTGGCCCACGATTCTGGAGGATTTTAAGAACAACCAATTAAAACCTGTTTACAAAGCAGAAACCTATCCGACACCTGAAAACATCGTCCCGCCCAAAAAGGGACTCTTTGATGTTAAAGATAAATATGATTGGCACGCTTCGCTGATTTCTGTTACCCGCGGATGCCCCTTTAAGTGTGATTGGTGCAATGTGCCACACTATCAGGGAACAAAAACACGACTCCGTCCAATTGACGATGTGGATAGAGATATCCGCGAGCTCTCCGGACAGGAGTTTTACGTTACCGATGACATGATTATGCTTAACCGCCCCAAGATCCAACGATACATGATGGATCTTTGTGAGCGAGTCAAAGACTACAATGTCAACATGTTCCTCTCTTGCTCACCAGCAATGAACACCGATCCAGCCTATCTTGATGCCATTGCAAAGGCCGGAGCTAAAAGTATGTACACAGTTTTTGCTAGTGATCCCTTTAGTGCTCGATTTTATGCACGACATCCTGGGATTTGGGAGAGAACAGTGAACTTGGTCAAAATGCTTGAGGATCGAGGTATACGCTTCTTTGGCTCCTTTGGAGTTGGATTCGATTGCATGGGTGAGGATCAGTTTGATTTAATCCTGGAGTTTTGCCACAAAGCAAATGTCAAGACCGCTGAATTTTTTATTGCCACTCCCTTTCCAAATACTGAGTTCTGGCATCAGATCAAGCAGGAAGGGCGATTTATCCTTCCCAGAAACTGGAAGAAGTACAACTGTGCCAATGTAGTATTCAAACCAAAGCATGTAACAGAAGAGCAACTCGTCTCTGGTTTTATCAACCTTTGGAAGGAATTTTTTAAAAAAGCTGACCACGAAGTAGCGCTCAATTCATTTCACCAAAAAGCAGAGAACATCCTAAGATCACGGGAGTACTCTCAAGAGGTAAAGGATGCGGTGGCACGAGGTTTAGCCAAGCATAAGGCAAAATTAAAAAAGGATTAATCCCCTTATTTGAATTTGCCCCATTAGGTACCCTCCTTATTCCACAATATATTTTTCTTCTGCATTTTTAGCGTATAAAACAATCAAGTCGTTTTCATATACATTTCGTGGAGGATTTCTATGGATGATAGGCTACAGGAAAAAGTTGCCCTAGTTACTGGTGGAGCCAGAGGTATTGGAAAGGCAATTGCCTTAAAACTTGCTGATGCCGGTGCAGATGTTGTTGTTTGTGATATTGATGAAGATGGCGCTCGTGCCACCTGCAGCCAGATAAAAGAGATGGGTAGAAAATCAGAGGCCTATAAAATTAATGTAACCGATTTTGATGGTGTTGCTGATATGATGAAGCAGGTGATAGATACATTTGAAAAAGTTGACATCCTGGTTAACAATGCCGGAATCACCCGTGACAAGAACATCTTCCTTATGGACAAAACCGATTGGGATAGTGTTATCGGCATCAATCTTACCGGTTATTTTAATGTTACCCGCAACATTATTATGCCAATGCTGAAAAATAAAAACGGTAGCATCCTAAACATCGCCTCGGTTAGTGGGCTGATTGGTCTTCCAGGCCAAGCAAATTACTGCTCCAGCAAACATGGTGTCGTGGGATTTACCAAATCCCTGGCTAAAGAGTGTGGCCGAGCCAAAGTAACCGTCAATGCTATTGCTCCGGGATTTATTGAAACTGAGATGACAGCCAAACTTGGTGAAGATCGAATTAAAGAGTTAAAGAAAACTATTCCGATTCGTCGATTTGGTTTGGTTGATGAAGTAGCAGAGCTTGCGCTATTCTTGGTTTCAGACAAAGCTCGGTATATCACAGGCCAATGTTTTACCATTGATGGTGGACTTACAGTCTAAGTTTTATTGAAAACAGACATTTTATTACATAGGGACTTACCTAATGAGGTGGGTCCTTTTTTCTTGTTCGTCCCCTTTTAACACTCTTTTTATTCCGGCACCCTTCACAACGAACATCACTACACCATTGACAGGAGAAGCAATCTGCACAGGGATGCTTCTTATTTTTGTTGTCACATTCAGGCTCGTATACAAGCCCTTCCACACCTTTTAATCGAATCCAGGGCATTGTATAAACAACCTATTCTTTGGACTCTTCATCAATTTTCAATTGCAAACGATTGATGATTGTTTCGGCGATTCTTCGAGCATTATCCATATTTGAGGCTCCGGTGACTCCATCGGTTTTTGTCTTTCTGTCAAGCCAGTTAGTACCGGAAATAGTACTGACAAAAAGATAGGGTTGTTGTGCCTGACTAAGGTTCTCGATGCTCCGTACACCTTTTCGAATATAGCGTGGAAGTTTGTTCTCCTTAATAGCGTTTAATAATAATATGGCCTTATATTCGACAAAATCCTGACTTTTAAAAGATTCAATATCAATGATCTCCACGGAACACCCCTTTGAAACAAAGTGCTGTTTGACCACAGAGATAACATTGTATTCAAGACCGCTTGGGCCATGGGCAAGAAGGATTTTTGTTTTCGGGATTACTGTTGTTTCTGAGAGCGTGTCCTGACAGAGCCCAGTGGTTACACCGAGAACGATAAATGAGAGACCGAGCAAAAACGATTTCATACAATTCCTTTAGTTACTTATGGCAGGTCATTTTGCTTTAATTCGTTTCTCAATTGGAGACACGGTTTTAAATACCTCATCAAATATAATCAATTTTATTGAAACAAACCGAACAAATTCCTGTATCCGAAGGGTCTGAAATTATTTTATATCGTTTATTAAAATTACAGACTCTGTATGGAATACTTATGGCAACTTTTTCGCATACCCTTATAAATGGAATTATAAAGCACCGGATCCTAATCATTATCTCGGTGGTTCTTCTCTTTGCCTTTTTCCTCTTTGGCATTTCAAAGGTGTATGTAGACAACGACCCCATAAAGTCTGTTCCAGAAACATTGAAAGAGAAAATCGCACTCAATAACCTTCAAAAGACCTTCCCCACACCCTACATTCTCATTTTTATTGCAGAGTTTAAAAGGGGAACTCTTATTGAGAAGGCTGATTCAATGGCACTCTGGGCAAAAGAGTTTGAGCAAATTTTAGTCGACAGTGCCAAGGGAATTACAGGAACTGTTCACATTCGTAAAATCAAAACCCCTGTTAAGGGTGGATTTATGGGTTTGAAGAGTGAGTATGTGATACCCAAAAAAAGAGATGTATCTGAGGAGGTCATCAGAAAACGAATTACCGAGAACAGCGATTTTACTAAGACACTCGTTTCTAAAGATGAGACGGTCTTTGGGATGCTCCTCCATGTAAACCCGGACTTAAATCGTCCTCGCATTGTCCAGCAAGTAATTGACATTGTGGAGCGATTGGACGAGCATGATTCTGTGAGCGTCTATTTGACTGGTGCAACCGCGACATCCTACCTTTTAGGAAGATACATGAGTAGAGATTTTGGCATTTTGCTTCCACTCTGTCTTTTGGTTGCCTCTATCTTACTGCTTTTTATATTCAAACGAGTACTCTATGTATGTGCATCACTTATTATCATTGCCATAGCAATTGTGTACACCTTCGGTATTATGGGAATAGTCGGGGTCCCCTTTTCCGTCGTAACCTCGGTAATTCCGATAATCCTCTTTCCCGTAGGGGTTGCCAACGCAATCCACATGTTAAAAACCTATGCCCATTATCGATGGCATGACAAACTACCTTTCATCGAGAGCTTTACCAAGACCTACGACGAACTTCTTCGTCCAATATTTCTCACCTCAGTAACTACCTTTATTGGCTTTGGTTCCTTTGTTTTTTCGCAGATCTCCTGGACAAGACACTTTGGTGTTTTTACCGGTATTGGTGTGATGATTTCGCTCTTTTTAACAGTTCTCCTTTTACCAATTTTTGTATACTATGGCCCACCACCTAAAAAGCTTCGCTTAGAGCTTGGAAAAAGCCGTGGCTTCTCAGATACTTTTATTGCTAAATATCGCAGAATACTCTTTGAGTCTCATTTCTCACGCTATTTTTTAGTGATCCTATTGATAACCTGTGTTATTGGTGCCTTCCGCGTAAGTTTTGAGAGTAATCCCATTTCACTCTTCTCCAAAAAAAGTACCATTAGAAAATCCGATGACCTTATTGCTAAATATTTTGGTGGAACACGCTTTTTCTATATTCTTTTAACCCACCGATCAAAGAACTTAGTTGAGCCAGAGCTTTGGAAAGATGTTGATGCCATTGTTAATTACGTAAAAAAGAACGAGCACATCGGTGATGTTTCCTCTTTAGTGCCGCTGCTCAATAAAACAAGTAGACTTCTTAGTGAAAAGGATATCTCCAAGGCTGGCGTATCTCTGCTGGTAAAATCAAAGGGACTTTTTGGTAAGAGCTTTAAAAAGTTGGTCAACAGCCAGGTAACTCCGGATCGTAAAACAGTAAAGCTCTCAGTTACCTGTAAAAACATTCCAGGTTTTAAATATACCAAACTTGCCAGTGATGTTCGGCAGCATATTCAAGAGGAATATCCTGACTGGGACGTTCAGGTCGCCGGCCCTGCTCTCCTTATCGATTCAATGATCACCTTGCTAATAAAGACACAAATATCCAGTATCGCCATTGCCTTTTTGTCGGTCTTCTTTATATTATCACTTCTCTTTCGGTCAATAAAGGTGGGTTTTTTTACCACCATTCCTATGGTTCTCTCGACAACCTGTGTCTATGCATTGATGGGCATCTTTAATGTTCCCATTAATACGGTAACGGTTGTGGTTGTCAACACCTGTATTGGTATTGGTATTGATTACTCTATCCACTTTACTGCTGGATATATGTACATTAAAGATAATTATAACAGTCCCTTAGAGGCGCTGTTACAAGCGGTCAAGATCAAGGGCTCTGTGATCATGTTTAATACCTATGTCGTGGGTGCAGGATTTTTTGTACTCTTCTTTTCCAGCTTTCCTCCCATACGAGATTTCGGTCTCTTTATTTTTCTATCCATGTTTATCAGTTCCACCTTCGCGCTTATTTTCTTGCCCTTGCTCTTTAATAAGTTTTCTCTCAGTTCACATAAATCACAATCACCCTAACAGGAGCTTTTGTCATGTTTGATGTTGAAGAAATCATGCGTAATGTACCCCATCGATATCCCTTTTTGTTGATAGACCGTGTTGTAGAGTTTTCAGCAAACGAATCGGTAACGACACTTAAGAATATCACGGTTAATGAAGCCCAATTTCAGGGACACTTTCCCGGCAAGCCTATTTTTCCTGGTGTCTATATTATCGAAAACATGGCGCAATCTTCAGCCTTTATGCTGACCAAATCTGCAGGAGAGGGTGTTGACGACAAGAAGGTTTACTTTTTAGGCAAGGTAGCAAAGGTCTCTTTTCTTAAGCCGGTTGTGCCCGGTGATCAGCTTATCACAACTATTACTGTTGAAAAAATTATCGGTCCCAGCGCCATGGTTAAAGCTAAGTCCAAGGTGGGAGATAAGACCGTTGCCAAGGGCGAGCTTATGTTTGGTATGGGCCCAGCCTAATTTTAACGATATAAAAGTTAAATCGCTTCGATTAATCGTATTCAAAATCGTCAATGATTCGATAGTATTTTCATATAGATTAAAAAAAGGGCGCTTTCTAAAAGCGCCCTTTTTCTGTAAATACAGCTATAATGATCTTAGGCTATAAAATTATTTATTGGCCCATAGAGGTGATAGAATCCATTCTCTAAGGTTGCATTGACATCTTGCTTTGTCAAAGCAACACCATTCGCAAGAAGTTCATTACCGATCTCTTTGATTTTAACCAAATAGCGTTTAGCTAGATCGGCTCCAAAGGTATCCATACTCTTTAGATTTGTAAAGTATGTATCAAGTTTCGCCGATCGTTCTGGATCTGAGAGAAGTACCTTCCATGGCTCTGATCCTTCAGGCAATGCTCCGACTTTTTCTTTCAGGGAACTGACAAGCGCATTTTCTTCATCATAGAGAATGTACTCCTGCTTATCAACATTGAATACTCCAACCGGTTTCCCCTTTTCATATTTAAAGAAACCATCTTTAGGGCTTCCATCAGGAAATTGGCCACCCTTTACCCCAAGCTCCATCATACGATCAATGAGAGCACAGGAAAGATCCTCATTGTCAATAAACTCATCCATCACCTTGAGGATGCATTGACACACATCGAGTCCGACATAATCGGCAAGCTGAAATATTCCCATAGGACGAATTAAAAAATCTTTACTGATTTTATTAAGGATAAATATTGCCTCTGGTTGAGAATGCTCGCTACTAAGGCGATCAATTTCACTTACTGCGTGCAAAATATCACGCATAAAATGGCCATTACCGATAAAGCCGGCAATATCATTGGCCGGTATAACCTTTTTACCAAGACGAGCGGCCAGGTCATTGGCTATCTCATTTTTCAATTCAGGTACAGTATTCTCTGTTGGAATAAGCTCAAGGAGCTTTTGAATTGCTGTTGGATTATAGAAATGGTATCCAATGATTCTTCCAGTAAGCTCTGCGCCCTCTTCCAAAACTCTGATAGGAATCGAAGAGGTATTGGTAAAAAAGAAAGTGTCCGGACCGCAGACGTTTTTAATTTCCGTTAAAGCCTTTATTTTGATATCCCTATTTTCAAAAATCGCTTCGAATACAATGCTGCTACCTGCAGCCCCAGCCAAGCTATTTTCAAAGGAAACCAAGGATAAACCGTCTTCAGTATATTGTTCGATAATTTTTTCATCCTCAGAAATGTTGGGATAGAACTCTTTGATCTTGGCGATCTTTTTTTCCGCGCCCTTAGACAGCTGCTTTTGTAAATATTTTTTAAGCCCCTCCAAAGCACTCTCATTAAGGTCAACACATCTTAAGGCAAATTGTTTATCACGGTTCTCTGGAAGGAGTTTAAGTCGAAGCATCTCTCGACAGACAATCAGGACAATACCACTCCCCATTTTTCCACCGGCACCAACAACAGCAACATTTTGTAATCGTGTATTTAAATCCATGCATTACTCCTTATTCTTTGATTGAAAGGGTTACCACTCTGCTTTACGTTTTTCTAAAAAGGCGCCCATACCCTCTTTGGGTTCACCCGATGAAAAACAGACGCCAAAGGCCTCGGCTTCATATGCCTGGCCAGTCTGAAAATTGCTGTCCAATCCACGATTGATCACTGTTTTTGCGATACGTACAGCAAGTGGGCCATTAGCCATGATTTTACCGGCAAGTTTTTTTGCCTCTTCTAACAGATTTTCAGGGGCAACCACTTTATTCACTAAACCAATTTTTTCCGCTGATGCTGCATCGATCATACCGCCACTAAAAATGAGCTCCTTTGCCTTTCCAGCTCCACAGACACGGGCCAATCGTTGAGTTCCAGCAAACCCAGGAATGATCCCCAGAGTCACCTCGGGAAGACCAAGCTTCGCCTTTTCTGAGGCGATGCGAATATCACAGGCCAAGGCAAGCTCACACCCACCACCCAATGCAAAACCATTGATTGCAGCAATAACCGGCTTTTCAACGTTCTCAATTTTTGCAAGTACCCGTTGTCCAGTTTGCGAAAAGGCTCGCGCTCGTACTGCATCCATATCACTCATCTCGGCAATATCAGCACCAGCAACAAAGGCCTTTTCACCTTCACCGGTTACAATAATAACTTTTACCGCACTGTCATTTTCAAGAGACTCTATTGCTTTCTCCAATTCTAATATTGTTTCGGTGTTGAACGCATTGAGAACCTTTGGTCGATTAACTTTTAGCCACCCAATGCCCTCCTCAACTGAAAGTATGAAGTTGTTCAATTCCATAAAGCCTCCCCATTGTTAGTGATGAAGTAAAGTTCAAACATTATCGATTATGTTAATATTCTGCCACCAAATTAACGATATGTGCAATATCTGCTTGTGATTGTGTATATACCTTTAATATATATTTGTCAGTATTGCAATCTCAAAACGATTATTTCGATTTTTTTAAAATAGCTTTCGATAGCGTAGCACTTCAATGCATATTTTATAGTTTCAATGTCACAAGTGATTGATATTGGTTAGATTTTAAGATAATCTGGAGGAACATGCAGCTCTATACAATTGAATGCGGTACCCTTAAATTGGATGGTGGTGCCATGTTTGGCGTCATACCGAAGGAGTTATGGCAAAAGCAATACTCTGCGGATGAGAATAATCTCTGCACCTGGTCCATGCGTGCTTTACTTGTTGTCGACGACAAGAGAATAATTCTTTTTGACACGGGTATTGGTGACAAATTGGATGAAAAAATGCACTCCCGGCACCATATCAACACGCAACAATCACTCAACTCCTCCTTAGCAAAGGTTGGTATTTCTCACAATGATATCACTGATGTTGTGGTATCCCATTTGCACTTTGATCATTGCGGCGGAAATACTCGATATGATCAAGAACAATCGCACATTATTCCGACCTTTCAAAACGCCACCTATTGGATAAGCAAAAAGCAGTGGGAATGTGCTCTTAATCCGAGCAGGCTTGAGAGAGGATCCTATATCAAGGATAATTTTGTACCCTTAAAAGCGTTTGATCAAGTTCGATATATTGACTCCGACTTTTCTTTAACACCCTCTATTTCCTTTCGCCTCTTTCACGGCCACACACCTGGTCAGATTGTTTCCTTTATCAATTTGGGCACTAAAAAACTTGTTTATGCAGCAGATGTGCTCCCAAGCCGAGCCCATATTCCAATTCCCTATATCATGGCCTATGACATTGCTCCCCTTGTAACCGTGGTTGAAAAAGAGCAATTTCTCATTGAATGTGCAACAAAGGACTACACGCTCTTTTTAGAACATGATCTCTATGCGGAATGTTGTTCGCTGGGGATTGAAAAGAGTCGTGTTGTGGTAAGGGAAAGCTTTTCCTTGAAAGAATATGTGAATAATTAATTCCATCTATTATTGACTTTTTTTCCCATTCCTAACTATTTTAGATAGATTTTTTCTAAAACTATAGTTATAGATGAGTAGTATATGGTAATTGCAATAGATGGACCCGCAGGATCAGGAAAGAGCTCGACCGCAAAGCTTGTAGCAGAGAAGCTTGATTTCGGTCATCTTGATACCGGGGCCATGTATCGGGCGATAACCCTTAAGTGCCTCCGAGAAAATGTGTCCCACCAGGACACCGACGCCTTAGGGCACTGTGTACAAGACACAACACTTAGCTTCTCTGGCTCACCACCCCACATGCGTCTTTTTATGGACGACGAGGATATCTCTGAGGCTATTCGCTCCGATGAGGTTACCAAACAGGTCTCTGATTACTGTAAGCCAATGGTCGTGCGTGACGCTCTGGTCGAGCAGCAGAGAACTATAGGAAAAAATAGTGATGTGGTCTGTGAAGGACGGGATATTGGAACGGTTGTGTTTCCTGAGGCAGCACTAAAAATTTTTATGGTGGCCACCACTGAAGAGCGGGCTCGCCGCCGTCAAAAAGATTTTGAGCGATTGGGCGTCAAAAAAACGATTGCCGAATTGGTTGAAGACATTAAAGCCCGTGACGAAAAAGACTCAAGCAGAGAAAATAGCCCTCTTTGTAAAGCAGCAGATGCAATCGAGCTTGACACAACCGGGATGACTTTAGAGGAACAGGTCGATTTTATTGTGAATAAAGCGAGGGGGATTAATCCCTCTTTACATAAAACAAACTAAACTTTTAACCTTAACCCAATTAACAGGAGTGCTCATGTCAGCAGCTCTAGAAGAAAACAAAATCCCCACAGGAGTGGACGCTAACGGTAATCCCGTAGACCTTGCAGAATTTGAAGAAAGTTACTACAAACCAGGCGAAATCGATGCAGCTTTAGAGGATTACTTCGGTTCCTTCGAAAGTATCGCCGAAGGCCAGATTGTCAAAGGTAAAATTCTTAAAATTACCGACAAAGAAGTTTTTATTGATGTTAACTTCAAATCTGAAGGCGTCATTCCCATCAACGAATTTAAAAACATCGAAGAATTCAATTCCGGTGATGATATTGAAGTATATCTGGAACAGATAGAAGATAGTGAAGGAAATATTATCCTCTCTAAGTCTCGCGCCGACTTTCTTAAGGTATGGGACAAGATTTACGAAGCCTATGAGAATGAAGAAATTGTTAAGGGTAAACTGCTTCGTCGTATCAAGGGTGGTGTTGTGGTTGATCTCTTTGGCGTGGACGCCTTTTTACCTGGCTCCCAGATCGACCTTCGTCAAATCCCCGATATGGACGCAATCATTGGTGAGACCTTTGATTTTCGTGTGATCAAAGTAAATAAAATTCGTAGAAATATCGTCGTCTCTCGCCGTGTTATTTTAGAGGCCGACCGCTTAGAACAACGTGAAAAGATTCTCTCTGAACTGAAGAAGAGCGATGTCCGTGAAGGTACGGTTAAGAATATCACCGACTTTGGTGCCTTTATCGACCTCGGCGGTGTTGACGGCCTTCTTCATATTACCGACATGTCCTGGGGACGGGTTAACCATCCCTCTGAGATCGTCGCATTGGGTGACACCTTGAATGTGATGATTCTTGACTTTGACGAAAACAAAGAGCGTATCTCCTTAGGCTTAAAACAGCTTTCCGAGCATCCTTGGAAAGATGTTGAAGAGAAGTTTCCTGAAGGAAGTCGTGTCCGTGGTAAGGTTGTCTCTATTACTGATTACGGTGCATTCTTGGAACTTGAAAAGGGCATTGAAGGACTTATTCATATTTCTGAGATGTCTTGGACTCAGCATATTAAGCATCCCTCAAAGCTTGTTGGTATAGGCGACATTGTTGAGGCTGTGGTTCTTAAGGTTGACAAAGACAGTCAGAAGATATCACTTGGATTCAAGCAACTTGAACCAGATCCATGGGAAAATGTGCATGCCGAGTATCCCATTAACACAATTACCGCCGGTAAAGTAAGAAACATCGCAGCCTTTGGTGCCTTTATCGAACTTAAGGAAGGTGTTGATGGATTAGTACACATTTCAGATATGTCCTGGACCAAAAAAATCAACCACCCCAGTGAGTTGCTTAAAAAAGGCGACTCCGTGGAAGTTAAGATCCTCAATATTGATAACGAGAAACGTCGCATCTCTCTTGGTATCAAGCAGCTTTCTGACGATCCTTGGACAACGCTGGCCGATGAATTTCCGGTTGGTAAAGAGATCGAGTGTCAGGTAGCCCGGATTCTTGATCGTGGTTTAGTGGTTAATCTTACTGATTCGGTTGAGGGTTTTATCCCCCTTAAAGAGCTTGCCATGTCTTTGAAGCACCCCTCCGATGCATACAATGTAGACGATTCGATTCCTGCTAAGGTGATCGAGTTCGATATTGACGGACGCAAAATCGTTGCCAGTATCTCCGAGTATTTTAAAGGAAGAGAAGAGAGTGAGCTTACAGCTTATCTAGAAGCTCATCCTGTAAAGAAAGAGGAGAAGAAGGAGAAGAAGGCTAAAAAAGATAAGGAAGCTGAAGCATCTGAAGAAACAACAGAAGCTCCTAAAGCAGAGGCAGAACCTGCGGCAGTCGAAGCTGTTGTTGAAGAAGTTGCCGCTACAAGCGAACCTGAAGTCACAGAGGCCGAAGCTAAAGAGGAACCCTCTGAAGATGCTGTTGAGGCAAAACAGGATGAACCTGAGGCAGCTGCAGCAGAGGTGCCAGCAGAAGAATCTGCTGAGGCAACCACTATTGAGGAGACTGACAAACCAGAGTAGTCACCTCATTAATTTTGTTAGTATACAGGGACGGTTTTTACCGTCCCTTTTTTTATACATCTTAAAAGAACGTCTCTTTATTGTGCTTTTAATTGTCACTGACCGTGATCCTCTGTATACTTAAAAAGGAGGATACTTCTCCGACTGTTTTAAAGCAACCAAAGAAATAAAACATGAATTACGACCTTCTTATCACAGGACTAAGCAAAGCAAGCGCAAAGGCTACAGTGGCGCGACTTTTGGCCTCTGATTTATCGACGTCATTGCAGAAAGCCCAATCCCGACTAGAAAATCTTCCCACTGTATTTAAGCGGGATCTTTCTGTAAAAGAGGTTCAGGAGCTTGCTCAAAAGCTTGAAAAATTAGGTGCGGTCTGTCGGGCAGTTGAGTCAAAAAACCCTATAGATCAATTTAAAGAACGAGAGAAACAGGTAGAAATTAACATCGAGGATTACCTTAAAAATGAAGTAACCAAGGAGCATGTTAAGAAGTCAGAACCTACTCACATCCAACACACAATATCAAAAAAAGAGCGGACTATCCAATTCTCTAAATCACCACCCAAAGAACAACCAAAAAAGAGTAAACGTAACACCATACTATTTTTTCTCCTCCTAGCTGGAGTGATCATATTTATAATCTGGACCGTGCTCACCAGTGAAAAATCCAAAATTACTATCAAACAATCAAAGCTTCCCGTCTCAAAATCGGGCTCATCGTCGACCCCCAAAAAGAAGATACGACGAAGGTCTTACTCTGCAGTAAAAAAGAGCGAAGCCAAAGATGCTCCGCAAGCGTCTTCTCAAGGAAAAAAACGAAAACCAGCCCAGATTAAATCCTCTCAGTCCTATGTTGACTCTGCCCGATCAGTAGAGGATGACTACACTAAAGCCATAAAATTTTATTTAATTGCCATCTCATTCAACGAGTATAATCTCAAGGCCTGGCAAGGATTGATTGTTGCCTATAAAAATGCGGGAATGCATAGTGAAGCCGCACAAGCAAAAAAGAGGATGGCCGAACTTTTTGGCGATCAAATCTTTAGCATTGAAGAGGTTATCGCCCCCTATGGAAGTCTCAACAACTACCATGAGGATGCAACTGGCACCTGCCGGATTGAGTATGCTTCTAAGGAGTCAAAGCAAACCCCTCTTGAAAGAGAAACATTCTACATCATCCGTGCGCTACTTTCTCAGCGACCCTGTTCACAAGTTTCTTTATATGCGGTTACTGGAAAGGGAAGTGGGATGTTGGTACGAGTTTCTGCCAAGGCCTTTCCCTCAAGTCAATCAGAGTATAGAAAAAGCGCAGACATAACCTTTGTGAAATAAGATAACCTATTGCTGGGCAAAAAAGGAGAGCAATGCTTCAATCGTGCTTTCTAACTGCTGTGGAAAAGAATCTTGATCACAGTAGATTTGACAGGTTTCCAAAAGGGTTAAAAGGTCAGCTCGAGAGAATTGATTGTTTTCAGTATCTTGTAGCCTCTGAAGGCACTCTTCAATATTATCAAAAAAGAACAGCACCCGCTCCTGCTCCTGTTCTATGGCATCAGCTTCTGCATTGAGCTTCTCAAGATACTGACAAAGAAGAGTCGACTCCTCACTTGAAAAACTTACCTCTAGTAGCTCCTGAAGCTCAGACTCCTTTAAATCGATTTCAAAAAAATTCACCGCCTTGAGTCTATCCTTTATACCATCATATTTAACTGCATAGACACCATCCTTTGAGTGAAACTGTTCATCGATGAGCGCTTTAGCCTTTTCCATGAGGCTTTCAGGTACCCTTACGGAATATGTATGGGTTGCTTCTGTCTCAATAGGGAGGGCGCTGGATGATCCGGAGGTATCAACCAAAAAGGGGACGTCATTCTCAAGGAGTAATTCCCGAACAATTAAAAGGTCCACCTGATTGAATCCATTATCCAATGCTGTAAAGTCTTCCTGAGCATATTGCTCCATTTCTCGCTCTTTTTCCTCATCGATCTCATACTCACTGGTATCAAGATCACGGAGGGCAATCTCTTTTTCCATCAACTCTACAGCCTCTTCTGTGTACTCTTGGCTTTGATTAAAAAACTGCTCTAAAAGAAAGTCATCATTGAAATTTTTAATCTTTTCCTGAATTTCAGACAAAACACCCTGCTCCTTCTATGGAAATTGATACCATTTTTTTACCGTGACCATTAAAAATTAAATTACGTCAAGGGATTCCGAAAAGAGCCTTTCAAGGAGAGTGCACTTTTTCATAACCTACATATAAGCATCTGTTTACTAAAGTATCAAACCGTGCATACACTGACTTTTTAATTGCATTTGATCTATATAATGGTATAATATGACAGAATAGACACTATGCAATAAGCAGGACACTTACCCCTTCACAGACGAAAGAGCTGGTATGAAATACTATACACGGCAGATAAAAAAGTATAAACCCGGTGATATCATTTTTTCTGAGAACAGTCCCTGTGATGGTATGTATATCATCGATGGTGGCCGTGTTCGCGTATTTAAAACAATTTTAGCAGCAGATGAAACCAAAAAAGAAATTGAACTCTGTACACTCGGTGCCAAAGCCATGTTTGGCGAGATGTCCATGATTGATGAAAACCGGCGATCTGCCAGTGTCCAAGCCATTGAACCAACAATTTGCACGATCATTACCAAGCAGATTTTTGAGGATCAACTCTCCCATATTCCACCATGGATGGTTAATATGATTAGGATTTTGGTTACCCGTCTTCGTGAAACCAATGAGAAACTTCGTACCATGGTAACCGAGCAAAACCCTACTCAAATGGATGATGTACCCATTTTAACGGTTGATAATAACGACAAGAATAAAGGCCTCAATCTATCTGATGAGGACACCCTCTCTGCAAAATGTCAGTCAGAAAAAATTATTGAGGATCTCTTTAAAAAAGAGTAGTCATCGCATAAGTATTACGCTATTTATTGTGCTGGAGGAGGACTAGTCGGTTCTGCTGCGCTGGGCGCACTTTTATTCGTGACTGTGAACTTTTCCCCTTTGAGCATTTTATGGAGGTTTTCATCAAGTTGACGAAGGTCAAACTCATTATGCATAAGGGAAAAAGCGCCATTAGCATCCGTATCAAGCTGGGAGTCTTGGTACACTAAAGCACATACTGGTGTGGTAGGGTCAGAACCAGACTCACTGGTCGTGGGCACTGAGTAGGGCTTGAGCTCCAAAATTGGAGCAATCTCCTTTAAGGTTGTATCCTTGCCAGCACAAACAAAAATCGCATCACAGGCTTTATCAAAGGCTGTGTAGGATCCAGTTGGCGGGATCGGTACAACCTCATGGCCTTGGGTTGCAAAATATTCCTGAATAGGATTAAACTTCCAATTTGCAGGGCTAAAAACACCAATCTTTTTAACATCCAATTCTGTATCTTTTTCATCGTCACCCAAACCAAGAAACTTTTTATACATCAGGACTTCTCGACTGGTGTTCTCGTAAAAATCTTTGTTGAGCCCATTGGGCATCTTTGCAGAGTAGAAAAAGACATCTTCGATAGGGGTGATATAATGGTCGCAGACACCACCAAAGCAGAAGGTCTTGGCAAGGACATTACCAATATAGGTCGACAATGCCACCCGCTCATTCTTACGACGGACCTGTTTCTCCTCTGTACAGATAGTGTAGTGGCTGGTAATTGCCTCAGTAATATTTTCGGGCAACTTCCATTTGGTAAAAAGCTCGTTGATGATATCGTTTCGGGTGATCTTTATGAGGGCCTTTTCATTGTCAATAAAACGGGTACCCGAGTTGGTTGTGTTTTCCAGAATACTGGTAAAGATAGTAGGAAAAAATTCCTCAAAGAGCAACACACCAAAATCATGCAAAAGGCCAGCTAAAAAAGCTTCATCTGTGTTGATGTCTCCCATCCGTTTTGCCACATTCTCAGAGATCAGGGCTGTGGCTAAGGAGTGGACCCAAAAGTCCATTTTGTTAAGGCCAAATCCCTCTTCTTCCTTATTGAACATCTCCATAACGGACATGGTCATCACGATCTTTTTCGTCTCCCGAAATCCTATACGGACAATGGCATCTTTTATCGTATTGATTCGACGGTTAAGACTGGCAAAAAAGACCGTATTGGATACCTTTAAGATGCTTGCGGAGATGACCGGATCAGCCTCAATGACCTTTGCAAGATCCCCGGCACCAGATTTATCGCTCTGTGAAAGAGACAGCACCTTTGCAACAGTAAAGGGAAAGGCCATCAACCCGGAGATGTGCTTGACAATGAGTTCAATCTTTTTAGTGGGCAGGGTGTTTTTATCTAAAATCAAGGCGATATCAGCGTCTTTCTCTTTTGCTGGATCCGACAGACTGGCGTCGAGAGATTTGTTAATCACCTTGAGATACTTTTTAATCATCTCTAAGAGGGCAGAAAACTTTAAAGGGCGATTGAGATATTGGCTGATTCCCTGTTGCACAATAAAGCGCATCTGCATATCATCGATCTTATCGCCATAGCCAATAACGGGCACCTTCTTTGTCCGTTTATTTTTGCGAATGAGGCTTGAAAAGTGGACCTGATCGTTATTGTAACGGGGGATCTCCATCACGATGATATCCGGTTGGTACTGTAATACCTTTACATAATTTGAGTAGCTCGGTGATGATTGAACAACCTTAATCTTCAGTTGCTCAAAGGCCATGGTAAGGATCTGGCGCTCGCGCACATTCACGGTTACCAGCATGATCCCAACCATAAAATTGATCCTTTTTCTACAAATAATACCAATGGAGCCAAATCTTTTACTTTTTAAAAGACGGCTTGCTTAAAAATTATAGAATATTTTTGAAATTATGTCCACAATTATGTGGGTAAAAAATGAATAAAAAAAATAATT
The DNA here is from genome assembly GCA_028278335.1 of Chitinivibrionales bacterium. Classification (GTDB taxonomy): domain Bacteria; phylum Fibrobacterota; class Chitinivibrionia; order Chitinivibrionales; family JANQEN01; genus JANQEN01. The sequence continues at coordinate 74,296 of JANQEN010000012.1, forward strand.
CAGGGGTAAGTTTCCCCCTACAGCAAGCTTCCATCGCGCCTTTTAACTGCCTACATCCATGAAACCAGTTTGGCTCGTTGGAGACAATGCAGTCTTCCTCGCCTCTGCTTCGCGGTCACCTTATCGGTGAACCTGATTTCATGAGCAGGCAGATAAGAAATGATCTCAGGTGATCTTGCTGATTCCCCCTCAAATTTTACTTATTATAAATAAAATTTTAAAAAACAAATAGGGAATAATTATTATTGCACTTCTATCGACTAATTGCAATTGAGCACGGTATGACTCCAGACCCTAGAGGATGTAATTCAATAAACACTTTATACCAAAATGGAAAATAGCAGGAACTCTTTATGAAAGGTCTTTCTACTTGGAATCAGACTGATTGCGCAACAGAAAAAAGGCAATCACCAAAAGGATGATACTTACGAGGATTAAACGGGGTGCCACGTCTTGCCCACACTCACAGCATGCCCCTGTATGGGTTGAGTCGTTGCCTGTTTTTTGACTGTTTTTATTAGTATGGTTGATAATCTGATCTATTAAGGTCTTTTTTCTTGATTTCATGGTTGTTTTTCTATCCTGCATTTTAACGTATTAAATATGAGCAAATTATTACTGAGAGGATTTACTCTGCCGTTCATAGTATCTCTGCCGTGCTTCAATACTTAGTTGCGTTTTCCTCTTCTCTAACATGGTTTCCCATACCTGATCCTCCTGCAGGTCAAAGAGTTCGTGCATAATCTTTAAATAAAAGGCCGCACCCTTTGAGTAGAGACGATGCAAAAAGAGAATTTTACCTTCGGTGATTAGCTCATCAAAAACCCCATCATTGGGAATTGCTGTTTCAGTAATTTTTCCAGGAAACAGCTTATTTAAAGCAGCAAGAAAGGTGTTGTGCCGTTGTATGTTCTTATAAAAATTGGGAATGATTTTTGAAATACCAGAACTCTCGGGAAAACGATGCTTGATGATTTTGTCCATCTCCACAATACCATCAATGGCGAATTGTTTGAGTTCTACGGGAACGAAAATCTCATCTGCCGCATAGATAGATACTGCCTGTAGGCGATCCATTCCTGGAGCATTATCAATGAGAATATAGTCATAGAATTTTTCTAAATTGCAGGCACTAATACTCTTCTTTAAAAAAAGCACATCCAAAATATCCGATTCACAGAGCGAGCTTGAGGAGGTTATAATGTGTAAGTTGGCAATTTCCGTTTTTCGAATCGTCTTTAAAAAAACAGCCATTGCCTTGGATCGATTTGCCTCTTTATAAGCATCACGGATATTAGGATTTTGTACACCCACATCAAACATGGCAGTGAGGTTGTGCTGGCTGTCATTATCAATAACGAGCACCCGGTATCCAACTAGCGCCAGAGCTTGGGCAATGCTTCCAGTAAAGGTAGTCTTGCCAACGCCGCCCTTGTGATTCAGTATCGTGATTATTCTCATTGTGTAAAAACCGCGATTTAAATTTCAAAGCCACTAACACAGTATTAAAATAATTCCGAAACTTTCAAGGGAAATTATATAATTTAGAATTAACCCAGATTATGCAGTAGGAGTAGATGCAGAAGCGCAAGATTATGATTTAGTAAGAGTTGAAGGTTTTGAAGGGCATATCTACAAGGTGATATGGCCGAAAAACCTGAAAGTTTTAATGGACACAGGATGGTGCTTCTGCGCTTCTTACTATTGCAAAACCTGAGATTAACCACCAAGGTGTAGCATGTTTGGTGTTTTTGATCGTCATATATATAAGACTGGTATCAATCATTAACATTGAGGGGATCATGAAAACAAAGTTTTTTATTATAGCAGCCATAGCACTATGTTCGTTGTGTCTACTCTCCGGATGTGTTCTCCTAGAGGGTGACGAGACCCCAACAAAATCAAAGATGGAGGGTGTTTGGCAGGTAGTCGAGGCCTATGACGAGTCGGGCAACTCAATTATAAAGGATATAGCCTTCCCAGTGACTGCTTTTCATCTGAGTAGTGACAGAACCGTTCTTTCAACAGCCGGACCCATGACCATGTTTATTGTCTATGGAAATAGTAATTATGTTAAGGTCGCTGCAAAAATCGATCAAGTTTTTAATTATACCAATCTCGATGTGAATGGTGGCGAGTTTTTTATTGCCGGTGGTCAGGTAGACCGCTTTACCTTGGAGATGAAACTTCAAGGCCTTCCCGGCCAAAAAGCATTGACAGACCTTTTAAGCCTTTTAAGCATCGGCAATGATTACCTAGATGCCATTGTCTATCATAAGTTTATGGATATTAGTGTAAGCTTTACTGATTTTAATGCAGACACCATGGTCTGGGAAATTGACGAGCAAACATCTGCCGTATATAATACCAAAGACAACAATGGCAACTATGTTTCCTGGGGTGGCTGGCCTGCCACAAATTTTTCCAAATGTCGCTTTGTCTTAGCAAAACGAGTAAAGAGTCTTCAGGAGATTATAAAAGAGCATAGTAGCTCTTCACCACAAAAACTATAAGGTTGTAACTACTCAGATACACCTTAGAAAATTGTCACTCCGGTATGTTTATTAGCGGGAATGACGGATTTACAACACTTAACTAGGGGGTACCTGAGTAGTTACATAAGATTTCATTTTAATCCTATCACCCCAGAAGAATTTTGGATTATTTGCCTCCTTTTGTTTTACAAAGTCTTTTGCAGACCCTATTTTTTAACCCAGACTGTGCAGTAGGAGTAGATGCAGAAGTGCAAGATTATGATGTAGTAAGACTTGAAGGTTTTGAAGGGCATATCTACAAGGTGATATGGCCGAAAAGCCTGAAAGTCTTAATGGGCATAGGATTGTGTTTCTGCGCTACTTACTATT
>JANQEN010000068.1 GCA_028278335.1 Chitinivibrionales bacterium
CTTTAACAACCGCAACAGTTGGTCTAAGGAGCGATTGACAGACTCTTGGAAGAAATATATCCGAGGGTGGTGCAATTACTTCTCACTTGGTGATGATCGAACCTGGCGTAAAAAGGTGAGCTCTTGGGCTCGCCGTCATGTTCGAAAATGGTTCTGGCAACGGTGGCACAGTGCAATAGGACGAAGAAACAAACTGCGAGAGTTAGGTGTTTGGCCTAAGAGAATCGCAGCAAGTCCTATGACTGGATCAGCGTGGCGAATGGCACGCCATCCAATCACGCATATAGCCTTGCCAAATCGTTTACTTATTGAATATAAGTTCGCAATGCCATCAGATTTTGCACCATAACGGTGCCGAACTCAACCGCCGGATGCGGAAAACCGCATGTCCGGTGGTGTGGGAGGGGGCGGTAACCAGTCCGCCTTCGACCCGATCCAAATAAATTTATTAAAGAACAGTTATTAAAATTGAGAAGGCGCCCAAATATTTTTTAACAATCATGTATTCCAAGAAATGGACAACTCCCAAATGCTTCTAAAATTGCTCAATTTAGGCATAAATATTGACTTATTTCCCTGTGCATCGTATATTTTAACGATCTTTTTGTATTTGAAATGGCATTTTCTATGCTCAATCCTATGCAAAAAGGCCCATAGAGGGCGATTAGCTCAGATGGTTAGAGTGCTTGCTTGACATGCAAGAGGTCACTGGTTCAATTCCAGTATCGCCCAGATCTTTCGAGCCCCACGGTTCTCCTCTTACCCCCGGGCACTCTGCAAAAGCAGAGCACTATGCAAAAATAGAGGTTGCGGTAAAAATCATTTAGTCCCCTTGGGACTGCAACGAAAACGATAAAAACATTTTTAACAAGAAGTAGTATAATGAATATACTCTTACCAGATGGTAATTCTATTACTTTGGACAATGGTGCCAATGCCCTGGATTGTGCTGCGACAATTTCACGGGGTCTTGCTAAAGCTGCCATCGGTGCCAAGGTTAATGATACATTGGTCGACCTTAAGACTCCCCTAAAAGAGAATGATACGGTCGAGATCGTTACTTTTAACTCGCCAGAGGGCAAGGCTCTATTTTGGCACTCCTCTGCCCATGTTATGGCCCAGGCAGTGCAGGAGCTTTTTCCTTCGGCCAAAGTCACCATTGGCCCGCCAATTGACGCTGGTTTCTACTACGATTTTGAGGTAGAAACACCCTTTACTCCGGAAGACCTACAAAAGATAGAAAAACGTTGTAAAGAGATAGCCTCGCAAAAGCTTCCCTTTGCTAAAGAGACAGTCTCCCATGAAGAAGCAATAAAGCTCTTTGCAGATAAAAATGAGACCTATAAGGTTGAACTCTTGGAGGAACTTGAGGAAGAGGCCAGCATTTACAAACAGGGAGAAGCTTGGTTAGATCTCTGTCGTGGCCCGCATATTCCTCACACTGGCTATATCAAGGCGTTCAAATTACTCGCCTCCTCAGGGGCTTATTGGCGCGGTGATGAAAAGAACACCATGCTCCAACGTATCTATGGCATTTCCTTTCCCAAACAGGCCATGCTTGATGAGCACCTTGCTCTTTTAGAGGAAGCGCAAAAGAGGGACCACCGCAAATTGGGTAAAGCACTGGATCTTTTTTCCTTTCACCAAGAGGGTGTGGGATTTCCCTTTTGGCATCCCAAGGGAATGGTACTCTATAATGAAATAGAAGACTACTGCCGCAAAGAGCATATTGCTGCCGGCTATAGCGAAGTAAGAACGCCAATCATCCTCAATGAGGAGTTGTGGCACCGCAGTGGTCATTGGGATAAATACAAAGAGAACATGTATTTCACCGAAATCGATGAGTCTCAAAATGCCATTAAGCCTATGAACTGTCCTGGCGGGCTTTTGATTTATCTCAATAGTGCTCACTCCTATCGCGAACTGCCTATCCGGAACTTTGAGTTTGGCCTGGTGCATCGCCATGAAAAGGCCGGTGTACTTCATGGACTGTTTCGGGTTCGCCAATTCACCCAAGACGACGCCCATATCTTCTGTCAACCGGATCAGGTCGAAGAAGAGGTGGGTAAGGTGATCGACTTTATCAGTCGTATGTATGCAATTTTTGGGTTCAAGGATTTCAAGGTGGAACTCTCAACCCGACCAGAGCAATATATTGGTGATCTGGAAGTGTGGGACATTGCAGAAAAGGCTCTGGAAAATATCTTAACAAAGAAAAAGGTCGATTTTGTCATTAATCCTGGTGATGGTGCCTTTTATGGCCCAAAAATCGATTTTCATATATTGGATTGTCTGAAACGAAGTTGGCAGTGTGGTACTGTTCAGGTTGATTTTAGCATGCCCAAACGGTTCAATATTACTTACACAGATTCCGATGGCGAAAAGAAGACACCCGTGATGATTCATAGAACCCTGTTGGGTTCCATGGAGCGGTTTATTGGTATTCTTATCGAAAACTTTGCAGGATTTTTACCCCTCTGGCTCTCGCCAGTACAGGTAAAGGTACTGCCCGTATCAGAAAAATTTATGGACTATGCCCAATCAGTAACAGCCTCCCTTGCTAAAGAGGGAATCCGTGCAGAGCTTGATGATCGATCGGAAAAATTGGGCTACAAAATTCGTGAAGCAGAAATTAACAAAGTTCCCTATATGGCAATTGTTGGTGAAAAGGAGATGCAATCCCAAACACTCTCTCTTCGTCAGCACACCAAAGGCGATCGGGGAACCTTTTCACTCAAGGAATGTGTGGAATCTCTTCATCAGGAGATTCGCGATAAAAGCATTCCTGAATAAAAGATTCAAAGGAGGATCTTATCAATAGAGGTAAACTCAAGAGAATTGAAGACCCGACTCGGGTAAATGAGAGAATCCGGGCACCACGGGTTCGCGTCATTGACAGCGACGGAAGCCCTGCAGGAATCATGTCCAGAGGTGATGCTCTGGAGAAGGCTGTTCAATCAGGATTTGATTTAGTGGAGGTTGCACCCAAAGCAGAACCACCGGTCTGCCGTATTATGGATTACGGTAAGTTCAAATATGAGAAAGCAAAAAAAGAGAAGGAAGCTAAAAAGAAGCAGCATGTCATGCATCTTAAGGAGATAAAATTTCATCCCAAAACCGAGATCCATGACTATAACTTCAAGATTGACCACACCCGTAAATTTCTTTTAAAAGGTGACCGCGTGAAGATGACCGTCGTCTTTCGGGGTCGTGAGATCGTCTATAAAGATTTTGGTATTAAGCTTCTGGATCGCGTTGACGAAGACCTCGCTGACATTGCTCAATGTGAGCAAAAGTATAAGATGGAAGGCCGCAACATGATCTCAACCTACGTTCCAGACAAGGTTAAGATCAATGCCTTTAATCGCAAAAAAGAGAAAGAGGAAAAAGAGAAACAGACGGAGCAATCCGAAGCATAACTAATGAAATAAGTAGATTTTTTAATAATAGGAGACAAGTATGCCTAAAATGAAAACAAGAAGCGCTGTAAAAAAACGCTTTAAAACAACCGCCAACGGACATGTTAAAAGAAACAAGGCCAATGCCAGTCATATCTTGACAAAAAAGTCCCGTAAACGGAAGAGAAATCTTCGCCAGGGAACGCTGGTCGATAGCTCATACGAGAAAAAGATCAAATCAATGCTTAACAGCTAGATCATTTGTTACTACTACATTGATAATTAATATTTCAAGGAGATAAATCATGCCAAGAGCAAAAACACGGGTAGCGTCCCGCACAAGGAGAAAAAAGATAGTATCGGCAAACGCCGGGTATTTTGGAAAGCGTAAAAACTGTCTTCGGACTGCCAAGGACGCCTTTTGGAAAAGTGGTGTCTACGCCTATCGTGATCGTCGCAGGAAAAAACGTGACTTTCGCGTACTCTGGATCACCCGAATTAACGCCGGTGCCCGTCTTAACGGTACCACCTATGCAAAACTGATCTGCGGTCTCAAGGAAAAGGGTATCGAACTAAACCGTAAGACCCTTGCCCATCTTGCTGTACATGAACCGACCGCTTTCACCAAAGTTGTTGAAGAAGCAAAGGCATAACCATTGTATGAATGACGAAGGTCACTATACAACCACCCAGTCTCTTGATCAATTGGAACAGGAGATCGCGGGTGCTATACAGGCAATAAAAAATGATGACTCGGCAGAGGCTTTCAGGATCAAGTACCTGGGGAAAAAGGGCCTCTTCCGTTCGCTTTTAAAAAGCGTTAAAGATCTATCGCTGGAAGAGCGTAAAACCTATGGGGGAAAGCTCAATGCCCTAAGAAACAGCACTGAAGAACGCTTTGGTGCAAAACCATGGGAAGAGTCAATGGAAGGCGGAGAAGAGGAATGCTTTGATCCGACACTTCCGGCCTGGCCCATTCCTAAGGGAAGTATTCATCCCCTCACAAAAACACGAAATGAAATAGTCGACATCCTTGTGGGCATGGGCTTTGAGCTTGCCTATGGCCCCGATGTAGAGACCGACTACTACAATTTCGAGGCGCTCAACTTTCCCAAACACCACCCGGCACGGGACATGCAGGACACCTTTTTTGTCTCAGCCGATGTGCTATTGCGCACCCACACCTCGCCGGTTCAGGTGCGAGTTATGGAGAATCAAAAGCCACCCATTCGCAGTATTATGCCAGGAACTGTCTATCGGAATGAGGAGATCAGTGCCCGAAGTAATTGTCAATTCGGACAAATCGAGGGACTCTACATTGATGAGAATGTAAGCCTGGCTGATCTTAAAGGCACACTACTCTCTTTCTCCCGTCAATTCTTTGGTGAAGATACGGATATAAAAATCCGTCCCAGTTTCTTCCCCTTTACCGAGCCGAGCTTAGAGGTCGATGTTCGTTGTTTTATCTGTAAGGGCAGCGGCTGCAGTGTCTGCAAGCAGAGCGGTTGGCTTGAAGTGTTGGGTGCCGGTATGGTACATCCCAATGTATTAGCCTCTTCGGGAATTGACAATGAAAAATATACGGGCTTTGCCTTTGGTATGGGAATTGACCGTATAGCATTGCTCCGCTATGGCATCAATGACATCCGTCTTTTTTACGAAAACGACACACGGTTTTTGCGTCAGTTTTAATCATCCCCAACACAAACCTTAACGTTGTGAAGATTTACTTATGAAAATTACCTATAATTGGTTGAAAGAATTAGTCGACATTCAAGCCTCAGCGGATGAAGTCGCTTCCCGCCTTACTCTTACCGGCTTAGAGGTGGAGTCTGTGGAAAAGCGGGCAATTCCTCAAGGGATTGTTGTGGCCGAGGTGTTAGAGGTTTCCAAACACCCCAACGCAGAAAAACTTTCGCTCTGCTCGGTATCCATTGGCAAAGAGGAACCTTTACAAATCGTTTGTGGTGCCCCCAATGTCAAAGCGGGAATGCGATCAGCCTTGGCTACCATTGGTACAAAGCTCGCTCCCGACTTTACCGTTAAAAAGGCAAAGCTACGCGGTGTTGAATCCTTTGGCATGCTCTGTTCTGAAAAGGAGCTTGGCATTTCTGAAGACCATGAGGGTATCATGAGCCTCTCCGATGATTTTGTTGTTGGAAATGAGCTTAGCTCCTATTTGCCTGATGATTATATCATTGAAATTGACCTGACTCCCAACCGTGGGGATTGTTTGAGTATGCTTGGTGTTGCCCGGGAAGTGGCAGCCCAATTCAATGCACCACTTAAACCAGCAGCCAAGCACCCAACAGAGAATAGTGACTCAACAGAAAACTACATTACCGTTTCCATAGAAGATGCTGAGGGGTGTCCACGCTACGCTGGCCGAATGGTCAAAGGTGTTACCATCAAAGAGTCGCCTCTTTGGCTTAAGAACCGCTTATCTGCCTTGGATATTCGACCAATCTCCAATGTTGTTGATATCACCAATTACATCCTACTGCTCTTTGGTCAACCTATGCACTCCTTTGATTATGCAACCATAGCAGGACAAAAAATCATTGTTAAACGGGCCATAGATGGGCAAACCTTTACTACCTTGGATGATATTGAGCGTAACCTTATTGCTGACGATCTGCTTATCTGTGATGAAGATGGTCCAACAGCCCTTGCCGGAGTGATGGGTGGCGCTGGATCGGGTATTACCGAAAAGACCGCCGATGTCTTTTTAGAATGTGCTTTTTTTAATCCTGTGGGTGTAAGAAAAACCTCTAAACGTTTGGACCTGTCAACAGACTCCTCCTACCGCTTTGAGCGCGGTGTGGATCCTGAGTCAGGCTTGATCGATGCGATCGATACTGCAGCAGCACTCATCCAAGAGTTAGCCGGTGGCGAGGTTACTAAAGACATCATTGATGTGTATCCTAAACCAATTGCAAAAAGAAAAGTAACTCTTCGTCCCTCGCAGGTGGCACGTGTTTTAGGTGTACCCATTCCTAAAGAGCAGATTGTCCAATATTGCACTACGTTACAAATAATCTGCACTAAAGATAATGATACTGAGCTTGAGTTTGAAGTTCCACAATTCCGTCATGATATCACTATGGAAGTCGACCTAATCGAAGAGGTGGGACGTCTTTATGGGTATGATAATATCCCCACCTCCGACCATGCCTCTGTGGGGTTAAACAAACATCCCAATACACGAGAAGCAATTGTTGATACTATACGAAAATCATTAGCCGGTCTTGGTCTTCGTGAAACAGTGACCAACAGCATGAGCTCTGAGAAGAAGCTAAAACTTTTACATCCAGAACTTGAACCTGTTAAATTGCTTAATCCACTTAATCCCGACATGGCCTGTTTGCGCACAACCCTTTTAGGAAGTCTCTTAGAGGTTACAGCCTACAACAGTAATCGAAAAAACAGCAACAATGCACTCTATGAACTGGGGAAGATCTATCTCCACCAGGGTGAAAATGTACAACCCAAAGAACCGGAAACTTTGGCACTGCTCCTAGAGGGTGCCTATTTACCCGCTTCTTGGAACACCCCCACTCAGGAATTGAACTTCTTCATTCTTAAGGGCATTTTAGAGACACTGCAAAGTAGTCTTAAGCTCTCCCCATTCACTTATAAAAACATTGACAAAAATGATCGAGGATTCTTCACTGAGGAATCTGCTCAGGTATCTGGAGATGGCATCATTGGGCTCTGTGGAAAGGTTTCTCCTGCCATTGCAAAAAGCTTTGACATAAAGACACCGGTCTACTATGCGCAGCTCGATATCACCGAATTACTGACCAACGGTGCAGAGCGACCACTGTACAGCGCACTCCCTCGGTATCCAGCAATTGAGCGTGACTTTAGTTTTGTTATGGACGACAGCACCCTCTCCTCAGCAATCCAGGATGAGATGTATACTATTTCCGATTTGGTTTCCCAAGTCCAGCCCTTTGATGTATACCGTGGTGATAAGCTTCCTGAGGGGAAAAAGAGTATTGCCTACTCAATACACCTCCGCGCTGGCGACCGCACCCTAACAGACAAGGAAGCAGAAAAGGTGTGCACCGCTATTATTTCCACTGTTAAATCAAAGTTTGGCGCTACATTGCGGGAGTAATTAAGAACACCCTTTCTTAATTATAAGAAATCAATATTATTTTTGAAATTTCCTCCAGTCTTTGGGTGTAGTATACTAGCTATGCACTTTTATGTATCCATTCAACTCCTAACATAAAAAATTCTTTTTCTTTTGCATTAGCAAGGCGGAAGGTGGCCGAAGGCCAGTCCGATCCCGCAAAGCGGGAGAGGACCGACTGGAAGGAGAACCCGACCCATAGGGAGGAAATTGTTCCTGGAGCCACTGCGACCCCGCGAAGCGGGGGAATACCCAAAAAATTTAATAATGAATGTTAAGTTTTACTATATTGTTTTAAAATGAAACACCCCAATTAATACATCCGTTTTAAACTGAAACCTTCGGGTCTATCCCAATTCCATTTTTTCAGCGAAACCCCCTTTTCTCCCCTAAATTCGCCAATGAGTAAAAGTGGCATACCACTTGCATTCTATAGGGGCGAACAAAGAAAAGGAGAATAAAAATGAAAAAGGCAAAGGTGGTAGATCACAGAAGAATAAACTTGGAGAAGGTTGCCAGTAAAGATTTTATCCCCTTTCTTGGTGGAAGACCAAAGAGAGAAAAAGTTATCCGCCATGATGATGTGGTCAATCTCTCCATAGCACTGAATACAGCTCACTCAATTGAGGAACTTTTAAACATTGTATAAATCAATTAACAGCAACATTACTAACTATAAGGAGCTAAAAATGAGCGCACTAATTCGTTGCCAAAAGCCAAGCTACTCTCTCTCATCTATCTTTGATGATTTTTTTAACGAAAACTTCTTTTATAACTCCGGCAGAGAGCTTACCGGAACCAAATGGCCCAATGTCGACATAGAAGAGCATGAGAACGAGTACAAGATTCATGCTGACCTTCCTGGACTTGATCGAAAGGACATAAAGATCACTGTTGAGGATGGCGTACTCTCCATAAGCGGTGACAAGAAACATGAGAAAAAAGAGAAGAAGGAGAAGGGACGATACTATTACTACGAAAGGAGTTATGGCAATTTTAAACGAAGCTTCTCCCTGCCCGATCATGTGGATGAAAAGAGTATTAACGCCAACTTTTCAAACGGTGTTTTAGATCTGACAATCAAGAAAACGGAAAAGGCAAAACCAAAAAAGATTGAGATTAATGTGAATTAATCGCTATCCCTTCTAAACCTTGACAAAAGACGAAGACTTCGGTTTTCGTCTTTTTTTATGCTGGCAATTTTCAATACCGCAAAAAGTAAAGCTTTACAAAAAGGCTAAAGGCCGATCGAAGCTGCTCGTTGTAGGAAAAGATCTCTGATTTTTTTGAAAAGGTTGCCAATTGTCGTGAGTGAAAGGATTTAAGTTGGTACCCCAACTCCTTGGAGGCAATCCGCAATTTGATAATATGATCCTTTTTCTTCTGCCACTGAAAAATCCGTAAGTCCGACTTTATGGATCGTTGCGATACATCAAAAAGATTATCGGGAACATTGACCTCTGAAGGTAGAGCGCTGTGGGAGTTAAAGGCGGCACAACTGAGATGGTAAAAGCCCTTCATAAATCGGGGAAAGTAGGCATCTAAATAGAGACACCGATCCCACCGTTTCTTTGCAAGGTCACGTTCGAATATCTCCAAAGTTTGGACAAGCGACTGGATAACTTTGCCAAGCTCCTGTGCCTCGAAGCGAGAGAGATTTTGGGAAATCATCGATGCTTCTGCATACTCAAGTTTTTTAACATCCTGACGCTTATGCTTCACCAGTTTGTCATTGAGGCGGCCTATCACGACAAATTCCCGGGAGTCACCCTTTGAAACGGTCACCATTTTAAAGGAAGGATCACCCTTGTCAGTTCTTGAACTTATTGAAGGAAGGGGTATGGAAAAGGGTGTTCGTTTCTGTAGTTGAGTAGCAGTGATAGATAATGGTAGAATTAAGACTATGAGCAGCACGAAAGCAGGTATTCGTATAATCATTTAAACCAATACTGCTTTCTGAAAAAGGTTACTATAATTATGATGTATAATACTCAGTGCTATTTGATAGTGATTTACTAGGGAGGATTTTCCCCTTCCTTTACTGGTTTGTAAACAGATAAAACCTAGCAAAGGGGAAAACCAAAGGATAACACAATCACAAAAATTAGTTCTCACCGGAGGGTACCTACTACTACTCAACATTCAGTTCAAATACACAATGATAGATTATTGTATCCACAATCTGATCACTCCATAAAATAAATTGTCGTCTTAAATAAGAAAATAGCATTCAACGGCTTTTCACCTAGTTTTACTCTATTAATTGTACAATGAAATGATATACTTTTTGTGTAACAAAATGAGCCAATCCGGCGTTTTACTATATAGTGGCACCACAGAACTTCATACTAACCCTCCCTACAAGGAACGGGTGTGAAAACAGAGAAGTTTAACGACCTCTACCGAAATTACTCCGAAAGGATATATAACTACGCACTCTGGTTAACGCGAAACCGGGATGCCTGTAATGATATTCTGCAGGTGGTCTTTATCCGTTTATGGAGTAACATTGCCACTTTCTTACACTCTGAGGATGGCTTAGAGTATTGGCTCTATAGGGTAACAAGAAACGCCTGTTTAGATCACTTTAGAACCTGTAGTCGCTTTACCCGGGTTCGGCTCAAGTATGCCCGAGAGGCACACCTTTCAACCCAGGTAAATCATGAGGAGAAGTTAGTATGGAACAAGCTCGACAAGCTCAACGAAAAGGAGCGAAGCATCCTCTATTTACGATTTCATACTGGCCATACCCTTAAGGAAGTGGCTGAAATCCTCAAGATGAATAGTGGACAGGTACGGGTAATAGCCTGTCGAGCCTTAAAAAAAATTCGTAAACACTGTGCAAAGGATCTACCATGAACAGCCTTATTGAGGAACACCCATCTGACGAGGTGCTGGCCGAATTCGCGCTGGAACACAAGGACCATGCAGTTGAAAAACATGTGCAAAATTGCCCCTGTTGCTCCCGCTATGTCAAAGAAATTGTAGCCATACGAGAAACTTTGGAATCATTTCCCGATGAGGAGGTTCCAGAGGCTATCCGAGATTCTATATTACAGGGAATCAGAAAGAAGAACAGCATACTTCCCTCATTTTTACAGTTCTCCTGGACCAATTGGTATAGAAATCCCTTTATTATTGGTATCGGTATTGCCTGGATCATTCTCTTCCTCTACATGTTTATTGTGTTTGTACTGTAAAAAAATAACGGTTCCCAACCTATTGTACCCTGATACATCTTATTTTATACACAAATACTAGTACCCGCACTCAGGCACTCCTAATTTAATTGTATTGCTAAAATCACTATGCTTAAAAAGCTTTTTTATTTATATATTGTCTTCTCATTCCAAAGCATTTTTGCGGGATTAGAGCTGGATTCTTGTGCAGATTCGGCCATGGTATTGATCATGCATCAACAGTATGAGCAGGCCCATACCTATCTTGGGAAAGTCCTTGCAGAAAATCCCAATAATGCTGATGCTCTGTACATGGATCTCACCATTGATGCAACTGAGCTTTTAGATTATGAGTCCTATCCAATCTATGGTAATAAAGCCCTACAATCAGCGGATACCATTCTTCAAAAAATTGATAATCTTCTATCTATTTCACCAAAGGATGAGAAAACAAAATTACTCTTTTATAAAGCCAATATATTTGGATTTATGGGTTTGGTGCTGGCAAAGCAAGGTGATTGGCTTTTGGGAATAAAAAAGGCACGCGTTTCAGTTAAGCTCTTAAAAGAGGTGGTTGAGTTAGATCCAACTTATAGTGACGCCTCTCTGGGCATAGGTATGTATAATTACTATGTGGGACAGCACCTACGATGGCTTCCCTTCATGAGCACCCGAGCTCGGGAAGGTCTTGCTGACATTGAGAAAGCTGCCTTTGCCAACTCTCCTTTCTCTTTTGGTGCTAAACATAATCTTGCCTGGATCCTTATTGAAAACAGGGAGTATTACCGCGCAGACTCCGTGATATCCCTAGTCCTTGAACAATTCCCCCATAACAGTATATTTCTTGGGACCAAAGCACGGATAGCTCTTTTAAACCGACAATACGAACAGGCTATTGATCTGGCACAACAATTGACCCAGCGCTCTAAAAATCGCACACCTAAAAACTTTTGTGACCTCATCTCTGCCTACCAAATAATCATTGCAGCTTTGGAGACACAGGAAAAGTGGGAAGAGTGCCAACAAAGTATAAATAAAGCTCTCAGTATAAAAGTGCCTGCAGAATCAAAAAAAATATCGTATATTGAAAAACATCTGAAGTATATACATAATAGTAAAGAGAGAATAAATAATAAATAATAGTCAGGAGAGAGTGTGTCCTTTGGTGTAATAATCCTCTGTTTAGCCCTTTCACTCTGTGCCCAGTACTCTCCCAATATTCGAAATGACCAGGATATTGACAAACTTCTTCTTCGTCTGGCACATCGCTACGACCTTGTTCTACCGACCTCATTCTATAGCAAACCTATGCAGGTTGAGGATATTACCTTTTTTCTAAACAAGGTAGATTCTCTTGATTCATCAGGTCTTCTGACTCAATATGAATCTAACTCCTTGGCAAATCTTCGAAAATCAATCAGGAGCACCCGAAATCTCTTCTCCTGGAAAAAAGAGGATTGGGAAACAGAAAACTATGTGAACCTCTCTCTTCTGGGAAGAATCAAACCTTCTGTCCATGACAGTAGTGCGATCTATTTAAAGGGGGATATTAATCCCCAATTTAGCGGCTGCAAAGGCCCCCTTTCCTACTATTCAGAGATCAATGTTTGGACTGAATTTCAATCTGATACCACCTACCCATCAAATGACTATGAGCCCTATCAAGGCAATGCCTATAATCTTTACGGTCGAGCAAAATCCAGTTCAACTCGATCTTCCGACCTTTTTAGAGGTGGCATCACCTATCGGGGAAAACGGCTCAATTTTGAAACTGCCGTGGACTATCTGCGCCAAGGTCCTACGCTCTTTTATCCGCTTACCTTTTCTGGCAATGGTTCACCAGTAACCTACCTTCGTGCTAACATGAACCTTTTTGCCTTTAATTATGTGCATGCCTTTGGGCAGTTAAAAACCCAAAAGGATCGGGCAAAATTTTTCTATATGCACCGTCTGGATATCCCCCTTTTCAACAACAAGCTTTTGCTTGGTATCAATGAGGTAGTGATAAATGGTGAAACAACAGAAAAGGCGCAAAACGACTCAATAAATCCTCGTCACCTTAATCCAGAACGATCCTTAGAATGGGTGTATCTCATACCCTTTGTACCCTTCGCCTTTGCAGAGCATTTTGTGGGCAATCGTGACAATGCAGTGCTCTCTTTTGATTGTAACCTCTCTTTGCCCAAAAACTTCCGTTGGTATTTCGAGTTTTTTATTGATGATATCTCATCACCTTTTACGCTCTTTAGTGATGACTTTGGCAACAAATGGGCGTTTACTGTGGGTAGTCAATATTTTGGACTTCTTGCTAAGAGAGATTTGACTCTCTCCATAGAATATTCCCGCATCGAGCCATGGGTTTATACTCACTCCCGAGGTGGAAGCCATCGGTACACTCATTATGGCGCCAGTTTAGGCTCTGCTGCAGGACCTAATTCTGCATCGCTCATGCTTTTGGCAGAGTATGGATTGGGAAAGATGAATTCTCTTGGTCTCTTCATGGAGGATATTCGAACAAATCGCAGTGTGCGGGGTGGCTCGATTAATGATGTGTTTCAGGGTGAGGACATGCCCAACCCCGACTCTATGACCAAAAAGTTTTTGGGTTCCGGTACAAAACGCCTTACCCAGGGTGGTATTTTTTGGCGGGTTGCACCCTTTGGTCTCTTTTCAATGACCTCAAAGGTGGTCTTCAACTCAAAGGGGCATGTAACCTTTGATCTTTTTGGTGGATTTTTCTTTTAACGTAGGGAATCCAACCTATCACGATTTTCCTTTGCACCTAAGCGCTGAAGGATCCATTGATACTCCTCATAGCCACCCGTTAATCCTGATTGACGGCAGATACTGTCCTGCGCCTTGACAAACTGCTCTTGGAAGTGTTGGAATCGTTCATAGTTTTGAGCGCTAAAAGAGTCCGCATAACGATAGCTTAGGGAGTCAAGAAGCGGATTACAACGCAACCATGTGGTATACTGCTCTTCTGTGATTGTGGAATCGTTTGCAATTGGAGCAAAGGTTTTTATCGTAGAAGAGTGTACAGGAGGAGAATTCTCCTTTTTACTATTACAGGCAGTAAATAAAAATAGAAGAAGTAAAAGAGCCCCCACAGGGCTACTAAAAGAGGTTGATTTAAAAAAAAGTATTATATTTACCATAGGTAAAAACTAAATTGTATAGTAGTTTCGTATAAAATTAACGAGTTTAACCTAGATTATGCAATAGGAAGTAGCGCAGAAGCACAATCTTATGCCCATTAAGACTTTCAGGCTTTTCGACCATATCACCTTGTGGATATGCTCTTCAAAACCTTCAAGTCTTACTAAATCATAATCTTGCACTTCTGCATTTACTCCTACTGCATAATCTGGGTTAAAAAATAACGCCAGGCAAAACTATTCGGAAGCCCTTTTGTGAGAAATTCAAAGGTTCGGCCTAAAAAATCACTGGGACAAAATTTCCTCACCGCACCTTATTATGCAGAGAAGATCGCCTCTTCTTTGCCCGTAACCGATGCCGCACCTCTCCTGGAGATCGGTCCTGGCCAAGGTGCCCTAAGTCTTCTCCTGAAAAATTCCTATTCAAACTTTCATCTTGTTGAAAAGGATAGAGAGCTCATACCACTCTTACAGAAAAAGCTTGGCGCTGGTACGTGGTCTTTACACCAGGGTGACATCTTGACCTTTGACCTTTCACCCCTGGGAGCACCGTTGCATGTGGTGGGTAATCTACCCTACAATATTGCCTCACTTATCATTAAGAAGGTTTTGCTCTCTGCACCACAGGTAGCGTCAATCACCTTTATGGTCCAGAGAGAGGTGGCAGAGCGAATCGTTGCCACCCCCAACTCAAAAACAATCGGTTTCATATCTATATTCTGCCAATTTTTTGGTACACCAAAAATTCTTTTTCATGTGCCCAATGGCGCATTTTTTCCGAAACCCAAAATTGAATCATCGGTATTTCAATTAGTAGTTGAGGATGATATGGGAAGTGCACTTGACCGAGGAGAGTGGGAAGATTTTTTCGCTCTTGTTAGTCGAGGGTTTGCCATGCGTAGAAAAATGCTTGCAAAAGTACTCTCATGGAAAAAAGAGAACAAAGAAGTGTACCGGGATCTTCTTTTAACGCTTGGCTTAGACACAAAAGTGCGTGCTGAAAACTTAACCGTAGAAAACTGGATTGCGCTCTATAAGGCAACTAAGGAGAGTATACTATGAAAGCGTTGATCCTGCTACCTCTCCTTATCGTGAGCCTTTTTGGCCAAATTGACTACTGGCCAGAGGAGTTTCGAACACCATCTAAAATCGTATCAGAGGAAGCATCAGGAACAACCATCTTTTCAAAACAGCAATTTAGTATGGGCACCTATACTTTCGACAATCTTTACCATCTCCTTTTTCATGATTCCCTAAAGCGAGTTGAGCAATCATGCAAATTCACCATGGCCAATGATCACAATCTAAACCTTCAGAATTATGTCTTGAACCTTGAGGGTTCCTACCTGCGTAAGAAGTACCCCTTTGATATCTCCTCTTTAGGGATTGAATGGACCCCGGCTGCATATCTTAACAGAAACAAACCGTTAGAACGAGGAAGTAGTATTGGCTCTCTATTTTTAGGACCAGTGCTCGCCTTAGAGTATATGAATATGCCCATTCGACTCAGTGGCGGTGGTGCAGTTGATGTGTGGCCAGACTCACTGCCATACTCATTGGCAAAGGCTCGCCTCTCATCCTTTAACAGTGATAATGGATTTTATGGTAAGGTTAATGTGGGTGACAATAGACGTCCACTTTTGGAAAGCGTCCCATTCTATGCTCAAGGGAGTATCTTTGGCAAGTACATGAGCGAAGCGGGAAACTCAAAGGTGACCAGTGGCGAGATTAATGCTCTCTTTGTCCAGGATGTACCGATTGGTGACACACTCTTTATCTACTGTGCTGATACGCTCACTAAAGGAAGAACTGCCTTTTTCAATGAATACGGTGCTAATATATTTCAATTTACCAATCTTCCCAACAAAACAATCAACTCCTTTCAAGCAGCCATTGGCATAAAGAACATTGATTTACTCTTTTTCAAGCCCTCTTTTATGTACAAATTTGATCTCTCTACTATCAAGTACCTGCCCTCCTCCGGGGTACTCGGCGATCTGAGTGTAAAAAGAAACATCTTTTCTACAGCAGCACAACACACCATTGGTACTAACATCGATTACAAGGGGGGATTCTCAATAATCCTGGAAGAAGAGGATCACCTCTTTAAATCCAAATTGCCAACCCGTGTTGTTGATGGGTCAGCTGATAATGATAGTCTAAAAATCAACTCTAATGATTTTACCGGCTATATTTCAAACATGTTTCACTTTGTAAATATTACTCTACCTAATGACATGAAATGTAAGTATCACTTTACTATAAACAAACACCACAAATCCTTCCCAAACTATTATTCGATTTCTAACAAAATTTATGGTGGGAATGACAATGACCGGGTCAACTTTAAACATCTACTTGAATTCCAGCTCATTTCTTCATCTAATTTTTCCTCCACAGTTGTTGGTGAATATATTGGCGATATGAACATTTATTTAAAAAAGGAGAATAGTGCCAATAATAGACGAGATTGGATCTACCATGTGGCCATGAACTTCTTTTTCAACAGTGATGGAACACTACCCTTAAAAGAATCAATTGGAGTCATTGCGCGCACTGCACGATTTGATTTTCCAGAATTTAAGGAAGGGCAGCTTCCCCCCATGTCCCGCAATCTCTATTCTCGTCTCAGTGGTGAATGGCACCTCAATGAAGTTTGGAATTTGGAAGGATATTTAAACGGTATTTATCGTGATGACGGTTTTGTTGATTGGCAATCCAACCTATACAATATTAGTGACCGAAAAATAGAGGTAAATGGAGAGGGTAAGATAAACAGAATGATCACAGAAACCTTTGTGGTTCGTTTTGGCTCGCTTGCCCAAATACTCTATAATCTTGACTATGATTTTAAAACCAAATCTAAATATCGTATTGTTCTTTTTCCCTTTGTCGAAATGACAGCACAAGTCTTTAATAAGCTGCAACTTGATACAAGTATTCGCTATTCAAAGGTTAAAAATGGAGAGGATCATTGGGAAGCATATTCATTTCTTACCATGAACTTTTAATGAAACATGTTATATTATTAGTATATTTATCAGTTGCCGTATTATGAAAAAAAATAGAGAAAACAAAAGAAGAGAGCTGTGGCAAGGAGTCTGGTATTCCTTTCTCCTTATGGTAGTTTGTAGCATTACACACTGTGGGCTTTTCTCACCGGGCGACCCAGAAACTCCAGACCCTACACAAGTTACAGTAGAAGATCCGCTTAAGTTGAGAAAAATGATAAATAACAATTCTGGCGAACACTTCTCCTTTCAAGATTATGAATACCTCTTTAGCAATGATTTTGTCTACTATGATGGTAATAAACCAGAGGAAAAATTCGAAAAGGCTCGGACCCTTAACCGTGTTACTATTATTGAAAAAGACCACATACGGATTAATGACCGGTACAAACTATACATAACATGGGTACAAAAAGAAGATGATCCAGCTTTTGAGCGTAACAAAGTGGTAAAATTAAAGCCCCGGGTCTGTACCACCTATGTCATTTCAAGAATCGATACCACCATTACAAGCGACTCTCTATTTAATTTCGATACCACATTCGTATTTAAATATGTGAGTGAAGCCTCCTTTGATCTAAAGTTTAATCCCTCACGAAATGAGTGGGCCATTATCCGATGGGTTGAAACTAAATTTGTAGGTTCCGGTAACAAACCCTTTTGTCATCCCAATTTCATCCTTCCCTAATAGGGATGTTTATCTTACACTTAGAGTGTGGATTAATTCCTAAAAACTAACTATTTAATGCACCGTTTAAATATTTATGTATATTATTAATATGCAAGGCAATCGGTTTGGAATTTTACTACTTTTAACGTCTCTTTTACTGTTATTTCAGTGTTTTAACCCCTTTTTACCTCAAACTGCTCCCTATAATGCACCCTATTTACATAGACCAGGTGCAGTTATTGAGGAACTTTGGGCATCTTATGCTACCCAAGACTTTGCCAGATTTGATTCACTTTTTTTTGATAAAACAACCTTTCAATTTTTTATAAAATCAGATTTTGTGCTTGAAAATGACTTGAAAAACTATTCAAACAGAACAAGCCGCCCCGATTCTTTAGCTGATTTCTTACCTCCCGGAGAATACTTCTACCTTACCTATAGTGATGAGAAGCGAATCCACAAAAAGCTCTTTGAAGAGGCTCATATAAAAACCGATAACAATCAACTCTATTATCGTGTTGAATATATTATTCCAGACACAGTCACCAACCCCACTGCTTATAAACCAGTAGAGGCCGTGGTGCACACAGAACCGGTAGTACTGAACATTGAATCTAAAATGTTTAGTGCTCAGTACAATACAGATGAGATTCTTTTTAAAATTAAAGAACAACGGTTTCTAGTTAAAAGGAATCAGGACAACCGTTGGAAAATACGTTACTGGTACGAACCCAATAACTAATCGCTAAGCTTACAACTCCTCTTTTGATTTTCCATTACTTTTAAATTGCGAAATAAATCGAACAGTCAAATCGACAAGCTTTTTAGCCTTATGTGGCAACGCAGCTTTTGTGCTCTCAAGCAAGGTATAGTCTTCCTCTTCAAAGGTACCTAACACCAAAGAACAAACAAGATAGATTATCCCACCAGTAAAAATTGAAAGCACAAAACCAAAAACCTCACCATTCTGCAAAATGATGATCTCCATAGCAATGCCCATAATAACCGTGGAAAAGAAGATTTTAAATATCGACACAATGGGATACTTCAATTTCATCACTGTACAGGTGTAAATTGTCCCAATAGTCGATCCCACAACCGTTGTAATGGCATAGCATACCGCAGCGCCAATAGCGCCATATTTGCGTATAAGAATAATATCCAAAATAATATTAACTACAGCCATGATCGCACCGAGTTTATAAATGAAACTCAACTTCCCATAACCATACAAGATTGCAGCACCAGGAGGACCAAGACTAGTGAGTATTGAGCAAAGAAACATGATCTGCAGCACTCGTTGAGCACCAACATATTCATGGCCATAGAAGTAAAGGAGCATTTGATAGGAGAGAATGGCCCCGCCTATCCCGATAGGAAAAGCAGTAAAGGCTAAATAACGGGTGGCAACAAAATAAAGACGGCGCATCTTATCCTCATTACCAGCTCCAGAATAGTTGCTCATAGCAGGAAAGAGTACTCGCCAAAAGGTCGTGGGCAAAATAGAGGCAAACTTCTGAACAATATTGAATCCAAGATTGTAGAAGCCTACCTCTGCTGCGCTACAGAGACGGCCAAGAAAGAAGTTTTCACTTTTATCCCAAATAATTTTATCACAGAGAATAATTGCCAGAACACTGAAATTATAATTTTTTATTCTTCCCTTAAGTACCTTGTTGACTTTTCCATCATGAATAAAATGAATCTTCTCTTTTTTAAGCACAAAGTAGTAAAAAAGGGAATTAACAACAGAGAATATAAGCATGACAATTAAGATCCCATTGATACCTTTGCCCATCCATAGGACTATAACCTTTGAAAAAAAGGAAAGGGGTGTTATAAAGAGGCTGGCATAGGTAAAGTATTCAAATTTTTGAATACCCTCAATGGTTGCAGAAAAAATTGCCGTTACTATCCCTGGCAGAAGACCAAGAAAGGCCAGGAAAAAGTAAAAAGTTTCAGTGGGGCTAAAGAAGTAATCCGCAACTTCAGTGCGAAAAAAGATCAAAACCGCAGTAACAAAAAGAGTTATGGTGATCTCAATTTTCATGATAAAGAACACAATAGGACCAAGCATGGCGTTTTTTTCTTTGCCGCTATACTCAGCAATAAACTTTGTTATGGCATGGATAAAGCCCATGCCAATGATCCAGGAGAAGGCACTGGTAAGCCAAAGGAGAAAGGTAAAGACACCATAGCTATTAGGGCCTAATTGCCGGGCTACCCATATGGATATAATCAACCCTGTGACAAAATTGAAAAAGGTGTTAAAAAGATTTAACACGGAATTTTTTATTAGTCGTGACCCATTGGTCTTTTCCATTATTGACCCATCTCATTTAAGGTCTTAGTCACCAAATCTGCGATTTGCTGTGGTTTGATCTCCCGCATACATGCATTATTCTGGGAGCAAGGGCTAATCTTTTCATGCGCCGTTGCACAGGGAGCACAGGAGTAACTTGATTCAACCGGGGTGATATGTGAGTATCCATGATTTTTATATCGCTCAAAACCACCGTACAGGATGATTGCTTGAGTGTTAAGTGCTTCTGCTGCATGCATAAGAGAGGACACTACCCCCACATGTAAATCAACTTGTGCCACAAAAGCCATTGACCTTCGAATATCCTGTTTACCAATCATACTAATAGTTTTTGGAACAATTGTTTCTTCTACACCACCCAAATGTATTACTGTAATACCTTGGTCAGCCAAAAGTTCCACTAAAGCTGTCCAATAATCTTGGGGCCATAATTTTCTTCCACCACCAAACTCCCCGGCGGTGGTTTGTATTGAGACAATTGGTCTACTTACATTATCCAATAGAGCTTTTGCATCGTCAAGCTCCTCTCTTGTCAAATAGAGATCGACCGAATGACAGGGCTTGGTCACGCCAACCTTTCGACACATGCTGTCGAGTATATTGCCAGCAAAGCTTCTTCCAATACTATACGAACCGTAGTGGTAATTGAGATCAATGCCGTTATATCGATCTCCCATGGCAGAAACATGGGGGTTTCCTTTGAGTAAATCTTCTTTAACTCTATTCACTGTTATTGACACATCACCATACTTCTTTTTTATTTCTCGTGCCACAGCACCAACCATGAGAGTATCCCCAAACCCAGCATCATCATATAACAGGGACACTTCGCCCTTAAAACGAATTCGCCAGCCTATTGGTAAACAATGAAAAAGTGTGGAGAGTATTTTTCTCATCATCAGTTACATATAAAGGGTATGTTTTATCTGAGAGCCACTCAACCCAGATTTTGAATGGTTATTTGCTTACCACATTCTGATAAAACTCAAGTGATTGGGCTGCAATACAATCTGGTGCATGATGTTTGGTGATATGCGCATAGGCTGCATTGGCAAGCTTCTTTCGTAAGTCTGGTTTGTCTACTAAAAGTTTTATCTTTTCACATAAGATCTCGGCACTGTCCAGGGGAAAAAGCAATCCTGTTTCACCCTCGACAATCACCTCGTTAATACCACCGGTATCTGCACCGATCACCGGTAGGCGTGCACTCATAGCTTCTAACAGTGAATAGGGTCCATTTTCAAAAAGAGAGGGTATTAAAAAAATATCGGAGCGTCTATACAGTAAAACAAGATCATCCCTATTCACGGCACCTAAGAACCACACCCGTTTACGCTCCTCTTCCGAAAGTGATCGTTCAATCATTTGTCTATAATCAACAGAGGAGCCAATCTCTGTTTCACCGGCAAAGGTTAGTTGAATAGCATCATTAATTTCTAATATTCTCTTAATGGACTGCTGCATTATTTCTCCACCCTTGCGACGTTCAAGCCTTCCAGCAAAGAGGATCTCACAATTCGTGTCGGATTTTACAGGATTACTTTTGATACTATCAAAGTGCTCTGTTGAAATCGGATTCCTAATTACCGAAATAATCTTTTGATCAACCCTATACAATTGAGCAATCTTTTCTGTCAATGACTTGCTGGGACAGCGGAAGGCTTTGGCCTTTTTAATCGCTCTCTGTTCATAAGAATACCAAGCCCTTTGTGAAAAGGTTACGCTCCTTTGGTTCCATTCATCAATCAAGACCGTGGGGGTATGAAAGGTGACCACCGTTGAGAAGGGTGTCTTTTTGGGAAAGCAGGTGGCAAGTCCATTGTATTCAGGTATCTCAACAATATCAAGGGATTCCTGTTTATGAATCTCCATGACCACTTGAAATGCACCCTTGGAACATCCCCGTTCCCAATAGATCTTATCACTTAACAATCGATAAAACCACGCCACAAATCGAGCCGGTGGAACAAAATCATAGGTATGAAATTCTACTGTATTACAGAGTGCATAGGAGTCGGTCCCCTTTCGTGCCAACACATGAGTTGAGTGCCCAGCTTTGCTTAAAGCATTGGCCATAGTATAAACATAGGTGGCAATACCACCATGCCCTCTGTCATGTAGGGAGGGATATTCAGGGTTTATTAATACAATATTCATGCATCCACTTGCTGGAATATGTAAAATATTTATGTGAGTATTATTATACTATGAACAGAGTTTACATGCAATATTGAGGAGAGATAAATGCTATAATTCTTTGATAAATCTTTGATTTTAAACCCAGATTATGCAATAGGAGTAGATGCAGAAGTGCAAGATTATGATTTAGTAAAATTTGAAGGTTTTGAAGGGCATATCTACAAGGTGATATGGCCAAAAAGCCTGAAAGTCTTAAT
>JANQEN010000103.1 GCA_028278335.1 Chitinivibrionales bacterium
TATAAAAAGGGGGAATTTACTGCATAGGAGTTGCTGCACGGCATAAGCAGGAGTCGCTACTAAATACTTCGCCAACACTTCAAATGAAAAATTCAAGTATTATCTTTGAATTTTTCATTTGAGGTGTCTAAGTTTATTGCCATTTTTTCAAAATATAAAGCAACCAGGGCTCCCTGTAAAATGTACTTGTGCTGGCAACACCGCTCTTCGCCCCCATTGTGACGGCTTCTTGCAAGTCACCGCGCTCATTTGTGTATTATTAAAAGTCCATGTATGAAGCTGCAGAGGCAACGGAGTACCACCACACATACGCACTGCCCTTATCTTAATGACATATCGGGGGATGGAGGGAGACTCTATTTAGCACGCGCGGAGCATACTGCCCTCGTTGTACAACAGTAAATTGCACAGGGGATGCCAATGAAAAACATTGCCATTTTCCAGCAGAGCGGAGCGACGATGTGGCCAATCTTTCAACACATTGTACAGAGTCCTGCTCTATCCTCATGTCCTAATTAGTTCAGCTGGATGAATTGCGCAATTAAATAGCGCGCTGAGTAGCGTACTATTATTACTGCGTGGGCCGGTGGAGTTTGACCATTGCCAATAATATTTCATACGCGGCGGCGCAACTTCCAAATGATGCCTCCATCTCCATCTCCAGCCCAGCGGGGGGAGCGTCCTCCACAGGTATGGTCATTGTTCCTAACTACAGTGTGTAACAGCAAAATTTTCCGCGGATTGAAAGTGTCTCGAATGTTGGTATTTGGAATTTTTCACTTAAATAGCATTAATAACTTTTAAAAAGAAGGTAATTAGGGACATTTTATATTATTAGTTGGAAGATCTGTGATTGGCCAGGTTTTGGAGACAGCCTCTGGAACATTGGAACTCAATTTTTCCTTGCGCACTTTTTGCCCAATTTCTTCACTTTGGGGAAAGTATGGCCACTTATTTTCCCCCATTGACATCAAGTTCTGACTTTTGCAAGTGCATATGAACTAAGGGTATCAAGGCTTGTGTACCATATGTTGACACTGCAGACCAAACCCCCTGGGTAACTTGGGGAGGATCATCAAGGCTGCCAACAAGAGCTACAATGCCATGGTGGCCAAGGCCACCCAGGGGTCATCAGTTACCATGTTTTGGTACTTAGGGTGTCTCAAAATTGCATTTTAAGCATGAATTGAAAGCAAAATGGCATGCCCCATGTCCACGGACATCAGGATCACAAAGGCCAATATGGTGTGGCTTTGGGGAACCTGCCCCTGGGCAAGTTTGCCACCACCATGGGCACA